>CALRHG010000011.1 GCA_943359365.1 Candidatus Nomurabacteria bacterium
ACCAATCTACAGAAAAACGGCGCGTTCATTCCGGGCATTCGTCCGGGCGCTTCTACCTCTGAATATATTTCAAAAGTTCTCACTCGCATCACTCTGCTTGGCGCGTCTTTCCTCGGTTTCATCGCTGTTTTGCCGCTTATCATGCAGCATGTCACCGGCATTACCTCCATAGCTTTGGGCGGTACGTCTCTTCTCATTGTCGTCTCTGTGGTTCTCGATTTGATGAAAAAAGTGGATTCCCAGATCTCAATGCGGGAATACTAAAACGACTAGGCAAGACCTAGTCGTTTTTTATCCACTTTTTATACTCTTTCACTATAATATCAACGACTTGCTCGAGGTTATTTTTATCCGTATCTATTACTAGATCATAATTATTTTTATCCGTATGAGTTACTCCGTATAGTTCTTTATATCTTTTCTTTTCGGACTCCAGGCGGGAAACTATTTTTTCGTAAATTTCTTCCGGATTTGAGGAGCTTTCGCTTTGCTTGCGGAGAGCATTTTCTTTTAAGTTATTTAAAATTCTTCCTTTGGCTATCGTAGGCGGGAGGTCCAGATAAACTTTGAAAGACCCCGGTATGAAATGGAATGCCATGCGGGAGTCTATTACTATTTTGCTCATATCTGCGACTTTTTTCACCTCCGTGTCTGTCCTTTCGTCTATGATCGGGTCAGTTTCAGCCCTTTTACTTACTTCATTGAGTGAGATTCCTAAGTCTAGACCTATTTTTCTGAAAAAATCTCCGGCAGAGAAACGCTGGAAACCGAGCTCCCTGGCTACGAGGTCCGCCGTGCTGGATTTGCCGCTGCCCAGGGTGCCGGTAATGCTGATGATTTCTTTTTTCATAGCCTAAGTATACCACATTGATTTTTAAGCTTAAATTTTGTATTCTTAACCCATGCCAAATGGAATTAGCCAAACTTTTGTATTTTTTGGAATCGTGGGTTCGGGAAAAGGGACTCAGGTAAAACTGCTGTCTGAATTTTTGAAAGCGAAAAGCGGTAAAGAATGCGCTTATATTGGAACCGGAGAAATTTTTAGGAAAATAGCAGAATCATCGGAAAATAATTCAGATACGCAGGCTGTCAAAGAAATACTAAATTCCGGCAGATTAGTATCCGACGACATGACGAATAAACTCGTTTCTGATGCGATGGAAATTAAATTATCTCCGGACAAGCATACAATTTTTGACGGATATCCGAGAACAGTTCCCCAGTCGATTTTTTTTGAAGAAAAGATGAAATTTAAGAATCGTGAAAATGTGAAAATAATTTACATTGAATTAAGTAGAGAAGAGGCGATGAAAAGAAATTTGCTTCGTGGGCGGCATGATGATACCGAGGAAGGACTCGCTAAGAGATTTGAGGAATATGAAAACAAAGTTATTCCAGCCATGAATTATTTCAAAGAAAAATCCGGCTACACAATTCATACAATCAACGGCGAGCAAACAGTCGAAAATGTGCATAAAGACATTATCAAAGCATTAAATTTTTAATATGCAAGAAACAATTATAATTTCGCTCGGCGGTTCGCTCATTGTACCTGAAAATATCGATACGGATTTTTTAAACGATTTCAAGGCTTTGATTCTTGAGCATGTGGCGAAAGGTAAAAAATTCGTGATCATTACCGGCGGAGGAAAGGTCAACAGCCGCTATAACGAAGCGGCCAGAAAACTAAGCAATCCGTCTGACATAGATTTGGACTGGATTGGCATTGCTGCGCTAAAATTAAATGCTGAATTAATCAGGGTTATTTTTGCCGAGCAGGCTAATGCGAAAGTCATTGAAAATCTTTCACTTCCTTTTGCATTTGAAAAATCCATCGTCGTGGGCTCGGCGTTCGAGCCGGGGCACAGCTCTGACTACGATGCTATTTTGGCTGCGAAAAATCTCGGAGCAAAAAAACTGATTAATTTGTCTAATATTGATTATGTTTACGATTCTGATCCGCGCGTAAATCCGAATGCGAAGAAAATAGAGAAAATTTCTTGGGCGGATTATCGAAAAATTATTCCAAAGGAATGGACTTCCAGACTTAGTTCTCCGTTCGATCCGACGGCGGCGGAAGCGGCGGAAAAAGAAGGAATAGAGGTGATGATTATGAATGGCAAACCGATTGAAAATTTGAGCAAGTGCTTAAACGGGGAGAAGTTTTTAGGAACGATTATTTCTTAAACATGGTTATAATTAAAACTAGAGAGGAAATAGAAATACTGCGAGAGGGCGGAAAAAATCTGGCAACGGTGCTTTATAAAGTGAAAGAGATGGTCAAGCCCGGAGTTTCTACTAAAGATTTGGATTTGTACGCGGAAAAATTAATTCGCGACCTCGGCGATGTTCCGGCCTTTTTAAATTATCGGCCTGAGGGAGCAAAAATTCCTTTTCCGGCGTCTTTGTGCGTTTCCGTGAACGAGGAAGTGGTCCATGGCATTCCAAATAAAAAAAGAATCTTGCAGGAAGGGGACATTGTTTCGATTGATTTGGGCCTCAAGCACAAAGGTCTTTTTACGGACATGGCGCTGACTGTGCCGGTGGGAGCTGTGAGCGCGGGGGCTCAGAAACTTATGGAAGTTACCGAAAAGGCCCTCGAAATAGGTATCAGTGCGGCGCAGGCGGGAGGCACAGTGGGGGATATCGGCCATGCGGTAGAAAGTTTTGTTCGCGCGCAGAAAAGCGATTATGGTATTGTGGAAGTTTTGTCGGGCCACGGCGTGGGACGGGCGATACATGAGGACCCGTATATTCCGAATTTTGGCAAAGCCGGCAAGGGAGAAAAACTTGTTGCCGGTATGGTTGTCGCCATAGAGCCGATGCTGAACAACGGCACAAAGAATGTGACGCTCGATGAAGACGGCTACACTTTCCGCACCGCTGACGGTAAAAAAAGCGCGCATTTCGAGCACACTATTTTGATAACCGAGGATGGAGCGGAAATACTGACAAAATCATAGAAAGGTGTATGATATAGCCATGGAAAAACCCCTTCAATTTAAGAAAAATCCAGCAGAAGCAACAGAACGTACAGAAAATTCAGACGCCATAGCGTCCGAATTAAGTCCGGAAAACCAAGGATTTTTTAGCCGAATGTCTGAGAAAGCAAAAGACATAGCCAAGAAAACTTTCGAGGCTGTCCGCAAAATTCCGGGAGTAGATAATCTGGTGTATAAATTGCAACTCAATTACAATGACTTTTGGGCTGGAAAATACGAAAAGAGCGCTGCTGTCGAGCGAGGCAAGATGGGAACTTTTGATTTACAGGCCGGGGCTTTAGACAGCGCAAAAAGTGAAATAGAATCTGCAATTACAAGCTTGAGGGACCAAAAACTTCCCGGTGTTGACTCGCTCGAGCTTAAACTAAAAGTTATAGATGCGCAGAAGGATGAATTATTGAGAAAAAAAGAAAATTCAAAATCAAAATCTGAAAATAGAGGCGAAAAAGGTAAGGAGTATGCTAGCAAGAGAGACCAGATAGCTGACAAGCTCGTCAGCGGCTATGATCAGAAACTTGCGCCAATGGAAGAGAAGTTAAAAATATTGCAAAACTTGAAAAATCAGGCGGATCTTTTAAGGGTGGCAGCTGAGGTAAAACACAGAAGCAATCTTTCTAAGCTGCAAGGCCTTGAAAATAAAAAATTACAAATAGAAAAAGCTTATGCTCTGGCGGGAATGTCGGAAAGACAAATCCGAAGAGATCAAGTGATAAAGACACTTAATGAAACATTAGAGGCAAGCAGGGAAAAAATACAATCTGAAAAAGAAAGACTGGAAAAGAGACAGGCAAAAATAAATGAAAAGATAGCCAAGGTGGAAGACAAGGCTAGGCCGTACAGGGAGAAAAGAGAAATATTTGCGAAAGTAAAAGATAAAAGACCGGGAGTATCGCCGGGAGGAAGAGGGCAAGCTTCAGCCGGCAGAGAATCTGCGCCAGCTAAAGATAAAGCTTCCCCGGAAGAAATGGAAGCGGAGAAACCAATGATATCCGAGCTTATTACTTTATGGAACGATGAGCAAAGAAAGTACGGTGTTTATCCTGGTTCTCCGGAATTTATTGAACAGAATCCCTTTTTAAGAACAATAGACTTGCGCGGAAATCAGCGACTGAGCTTTGCTGATTTTAAAACAATTCTAGAAAGCTATTACAACTTCAAAAAAGTTCCGTTGGATAAATTTAAGCAGGCTGCAGCTGAAATTGAAGAACAAATTAAAATTGAGGAGGAGGCAAAAGAGGCAAGAGAGAAAGGAAAACAAATTTAATTTTTTAGCTTAAAAATATGACCACAGATCAAAATACAACAAAAAACAATCAGGATTTAGATGTCGAGCTCGATAATCTGCTCGGCGAGGCCAAAAAGCTTAATCAAGATATAGACGCGGGCAACAAAGAATCAACAAATGCCATGGACGAGCTTGATGCCAGGGTGGATAAATCAATAGTCGAAGTGGAGCAAATTTATTCTGATTTAGACCGGATAGAGAAACAGAGCGGCGATGAACTCGATAAACTCATTCTGGAAGAAGCGGCAGATTTGGCTAGAGACGAGTAGACAGAGGTTTTTGTGTTATTATTATAGTTATGCAGGAATCCTTTTTTAAGGAAATGCCAAAGTTTACGACTCCAGAAGAGGAGCTCCATTATTTGCGCGCGCATGTCGCTAAACGGGAGGAAGAGCTGATTAAAATCGGGCATTTTGAAAACGCCAAAGAAAATGCGGCGATGGATGTCGTCGGAGTTTATAAAGATGTGCCGGCGGAACAATTGGTGCATGCGAGCAAGATAATAAATGAACAGGAGAGAGAGGGGATAGTCTTGGCGCTGCGTCCCGAATCTCATGACACCGTGATGGAGGAGCTTTTAGGTATTGTCATTACTAAGGGCATCAAGAATGCTATGTCAGTGGTAGAGGCTATGGGCAATCCTCATGTCGAGGATGATTTTCACCGCATACTTGTACAATATTTAAAAAACGGGCAAGTAATTTCCGGAGTTAAGGAAGACACGCCCTTGTACAAGTCTCTCAATATGACGCTTTTTGAAATCACGCTTCCGCCGCCTACGGAAGAAGCCGATAAATCCAAAGGCTTCAAAGAATTCATCGGCGCCATGGAGCAATTCTATGCCGGCATGCAGTCCATCTCTGTCGATCAGAAAAATACCAAAGAAATTTATTTTACTTTAGAGGTGGCTCTCGGCAACCAGAGCGACGCCGTTGTAGTTTATGCGGGAGTTCCCAATAAATATCTTTCTCTTTTTGAAAAACAGATTTTAGCGTTTTATCATAACGCGAAAGTTCATGAGGTTACCGACGACTATAATATTTTTACTGACGGCGGGGCATCGGTCGGAGCTTACGCAGCTCTTTCCGAACGCGGAATACTTCCAATAAAAACCTACGACACCATCGAGCACGATCCTATGAACACTATATTAAATGTTTTTTCTAAATTAAAAACGCAGGGCGAGGGCGCAGCGATTCAACTCGTGGTGGCGCCGGCGGGCAATAAATTTATAAATGAATTCCATAAAATACTGGATGAAGTAAAAGACGGTACGTCTGTCAAGAATGCATCGGATAATTTCTATAAATGGCAGCACGCTTTTCTTAAGGTGGGTAAGGAAATTGTCTTTGGAATTAAGCCAAAAACAGAAGAACAAAAGAAAGATAAAAACATGAAAGGCCGCCGCGCGGTGGACGAAGGCGCGGTAGAAAAAATAGGCAATAAAATAAAAAGCAGCATTATGAAAGCCAATATCCGCGTCATCGCTTCCGGCGAAACATCCGAGCGCGCCGAAGCTATCCTGCAGGAAATAAAATCTTCCTTCAATCAGTTTACCGAGGCGGCGAGTAATTCTTTTGTTTTTGAACAAGTTCACGGCAGCGATTTAAAAAAACTTTTCCATGATTTCTCTTATCGGTCTTTTTCTCAGGATAAAATTATGCCTCTAAATTTGAAAGAGCTCTCTTCTGTGTTTCATTTCCCGGTTGGCATCGGCAGCCAGCCGCAACTGAAAGAAGCTAAGTCCGGCATTGCGCCGGCGCCGATGGAATTGAAAGGCGAGGGGATAGTGCTCGGAGTCAATAGTTATCGAGGCAAGGATACTGAGGTGCATCTGGCTCGGGAAGACCGCATGAGGCATTTCTATGTCATAGGCCAGACAGGAACTGGAAAGACAAATATAATGCTCAACATGATTACGCAGGATATAAAAAACGGCGACGGAGTTTGTTATATCGACCCGCATGGCACGGATATACAAACCATTCTGTCTCGTATTCCCAAAGAGCGCATAGACGATGTCATATATTTCGATCCGGCGTATACTCCTCGCCCGATGGGGCTCAACATGCTCGAGTTCGATCCGAAATATCCGGAGCAGAAAACTTTCGTGGTGAACGAGCTGATGGGAATTTTCAACAAACTTTTCGATATGAAAGTGGGCGGGGGAGCGATGTTCGAGCAGTATTTTAGGAATAGCGCCTTCTTGGTGATGGAAGACCCGGAGTCCGGCTCGACCTTGCTCGAAATTACCCGGGTGCTCGGAGATAAAACTTTCCGCGATATGAAGCTGGCGAAATGCAAGAATCCTATCATCAAGCAATTCTGGGTTTCCGCCGAACAAACCACAGGTGACCAGTCGCTCGCAAACTTTGTGCCGTATATTTCCTCCAAGTTCGACAACTTTATTTCAAACGACATCATGCGTCCGGTGGTGCTGCAGCAAAATTCCGTTTTCAATTTCAGAAAAATCATGGACGAGAAAAAAATACTTTTGGTCAATTTGTCAAAGGGAAGACTGGGCGACATCAATGCGAATTTGATCGGTTTGGTGCTCGTCGGCAAAATACAAATGGCAGCTTTGTCTCGCGTGGACATGTTTGGTAAGCCGATGAATGATTTCTATCTGTATATCGATGAATTCCAGAATGTGACTACGGATTCCATCGCTTCTATTTTGTCCGAAGCGAGAAAATACAGACTTTCACTCAACATCGCGCACCAATACATCAGCCAGCTCGAAGAAAAAATCAAGAATGCGGTTTTCGGCAACGTCGGCTCTATGGCCGTGTTCCGAGTGGGCACCGAAGATGCGACTTTTCTGGAGCAAAGATTCAAGCCGACCTTTTCCGCCGCTGATATCACTAAGTTGGACAACTACAATGCCTATGTGAATATGCTTGTCTCCGGCCAGCCGGTCAAACCTTTCAATTTGGTAACTCTTGCGCCGGAGAAAGGCAATCCGGATATAGTAGACTCCCTGAAAGAGCTTTCCTACATAAAATACGGCCGCGACCGCGAAGAAGTGGAGGCCGAAATTATGGGACGGTATAAAAGCCTTGAATAATTACACTTACTTATGAGTACAGGAAATCCGCAATTTCATCCAAATTTGTCTTCTTCCAATGTGAATGAGTCTTTTAAATCGGCACAAAAAATTAAATGGGCGCAGAAACTAAAAGAAATCGAAAAAATAACAGATGGCCTGGGGAAAGGAATTGAAGAGGGAATAGAAGAAACAGTAGTCGCTTTTAATATACATGGTATTCCTACCTCTCAGTCTTGTGAAGGACATGTTGATTTACATACGGAAGACTATCAGCCTGCAATGGCGCCTTGGGTTGAAATTTATCCAGAAGAACCAGAACAAGAAGGTTGGCAACACAATGATCAGTTAAGAGAAAAGGTTGAAATAGAAAGCGATAGATATCTTGCTAAGGTAACGAATTTTCTAAGAGAATTTTATGCGAATCAACAAGTTCCTGCCGATGTAAAACTTGTAATTGATCCAATAGCCTACGGTTTTAGAGTTCAAAGCAAGGGACTCGAAGATCTGAAGGATCCCAATGATAAAGATCAGCAGGAAAAAGCGAAAAAATATAAAGAAGAAATGGAAAGATTTACTTCGTTTCTGAAAGAAAAATTTCTCGGCGGTGAGTTATAGTAGTACTATTTACAGGATATAGTTTTAGGGGTATATTATAGCCATATGAAACCGTTAGATGCATTAAAAGCCGTAGGGAATGTGGCCGGGACTATCGGCAAAAATTTTCTTCAAGCCCGTGAAACGCGAACTCAGAGTCCGGCATTTAGAGCTGAAATGGCCCAAGAGAACAAAGAATTTTTCCACACTCTTAATGAACTTGGTTCTCACACTTGGAATCTCGGAGTCGGTGCCATACTTAAGACTCCATATCAGCTTCTTGTAAATGCATTAAAGGTTCCTTCTAGCGGAAAGTACGATCTTGGACATTTTACTACAGATGCCCTGAAACTTTTTCTTGGGAAGAACGGCGTTGCGCACAATACTTTGAAAGTAACCGCTAGCGCTTTACACCTTGGCGCAAAGACAGCAAAAATAGGCGTCAGAAAATTATTCGCGCTGTAAAATTATAAAAATTATGGAAATAGACAGCGAACTGCAAAATTTAATAGACGAATATGTGAAACAAGTAGAGTCTAAAGAAGACGATCTCCTTGGATTGAGGCGCAACATAGACGGCATAATTTCTGCTTCCAAGCAGGAGCTAAAAAGCGCCACAGCGGGCCTCGATAAAAAATTCAATGCTCACGAAATAAGCGAAGAAGAATATCTGGCACAATTTCGGGCAGAAAAAGAAAATATTCTTAAAAAAGCGAAAGAAAAATTTGACTCTCTTTTGAAAAGTTATGAAAAAGTGTACAGTGCCTAATATTTATTAAACTAAAGATTATACAGGGTTAAACATTTAAGGAAAGCAAATTTTATGGAAAGTCCAAAAATAAAAGAACCGACGATAGTGAAGGGATCGACCGAGATAGGGCTAAGAAAAATTTTCTGGCCGGAAGAACGAGCCAAAGAGGCGCTCGCGCAAGGAAAATGTTCCTACGACTTGGAAGATAATTTATTGTATGTTTCAGCCGATAAAGCAACCACCCAATTGCTTGCCGCTCTGCATAGAAAATTTATGGGGGTTGCGCCTGCCGACATTTATAATGCAAAAAATTTTTATGTGGTAAAACTTGCTTCAACATCAAGTGCGGAATCCATTGAAAAATTCATAGAAGCACTGAATAATGGAGAAATTTAAACATTTAAAAATTTAAAGCATTCATTATTAAACTTTTCAATATTTAAACATTTAAATGGCAACGATTTCGAAATTTGAAGACCTAATTTGTTTCAGCAAAGCCAGAGATTTGACTAAATGTATTTATAAAGAATTCAAAGAATGCAAGGACTATGGCTTCAAAGATCAGATTACTAGGGCGAGTGTTTCGGTTTTGAGTAATATAGCGGAAGGATTTGAGAGGGGAACGAAGAATGAGTTTTTAAATTATTTGTATATCGCCAAAGGTTCCGCCGGGGAAGTGCGCGCACAGCTTTATGTCGCACTTGATACAGGGTATTGAAACATTGAAACATTTAAATATTTAAATAATCTTGCTTCCGAATGTTCACGGTTGATTCAAAGTTTTTCCGAGAAAGTGAAAAAAGGCGCAAGTGCCGGCACGCAATTCAAAAAACTTGAAAAAGACGACCCAATGAAAGAAATTTTACGTATTCAAGCCCCGGATGTTTATAAGCGTTTTTATAATTAAATTTTTCCATTTTTAAATATTTAAATATTTAAATCTGTGAGATAATACGAAATACTATGGAAGAATTTGAGATAAAATTTTTGGAGGTAGATGTGCCGGAGCTGGAAAAGAAACTTGTACAGATCGGCGCTAAAAAAGTAGCTGAATATGATTACACTATCACGCTTTTTGATTATCCGGATTTTAGATTAGATAAAGATCATTCCTGGCTGAAACTGCGGACAGACGGCAAAGAAACTACTTTATCTTTCAAAAAAAGAATGGGTGTCAGGTCGAGCGATGGCAGTATTCCTGATGAGGGCATGAAAGAGATAGAAATTACTGTCGAAGATTATGAAAAAACTTACGCTATATTTAAGTCTCTAGGATTTGTCGTAAAAAGGGAAATGGGAAAGAAAAGAGTCCGCTATCAAAAAGGCAAGGCAGTTTTCGATATAGATTTCTGGCCGCAAATTCCGCCATATCTGGAAGTAGAGTCTGACTCCATAGAAAACGCCAAAGCTTCTGCACGAGAGCTTGGATTTGATCCCGAGAAAAGCCTGATATGTTCCGCCAGCAATGTTTATGTGAAGTACGGGTTTAATCCGAATGACTATATTTCCATGACCCCGAAGGGATTTATTAAAAAGTAAAAATTTTACAAAATCTTCTTATTTTGCTAAGATAGCCCTATATGACAAAAATAAATCAAGAAAAATCTTTAATAATTTTGAAGCCGGATGCGATTCAGCGTAATTTAGTGGGGGAGATAACGGCTCGTTTTGAAAGAAAGGGTTTGAAAATTATCGGCATGAAAATGATGAGTATCGAGACAGCTACATTGGATGAGCATTATGCGCACATAAAAGATAAGCCATTTTATCCGGGTGTTCGGGATTTTATGAAGGCTTGTCCCGTTGTCGTGATGGCCGTTGAAGGTATAAATGCAATTTCCGCAATCAGGCTTATCGTCGGTCCGACCAAGGCTTGGGAAGCTACCGCCGGCACGATCCGCGGAGATTTTTCTCTTTCGACTCAGTCCAATATCGTGCATGCTTCGGAAACAATTGAAGCAGGGGTTGCGGAAGTAGCGCGCTTCTTTAAAAAAGACGAAATCTTCGAGTACAAGAAAATTGATACTGATTTTGTCTATGCCGAGCATAAGTAATAAAAAAATTAAACTAATTCTAGGTTCGGCGTCTCCATTTCGCAAAAAACTCTTAGAAGACGCAGGTTTTGTGTTTGACGTAAGAACTGCCGATATAGACGAAAAGAAAATACGCAGCAAGGACTTTAAAAAGCTCGTATTAGATATTGGTTTGGCGAAAAAAGAAGCGATTCTGGCGAAAAATAAATTCGATAAAAATACCATTCTCATAACTTCTGATCTAGTAGTTTCTCACAATGGAAAATTGCGGGAAAAGCCGGTGTCAAAAGAGGAGGTGATAACTTGGCATAAAGAATATCCAAAAGGAGAAACTATCGTGTATTGTTCGATTATTGTGCACCACATCGGCCTCAATAAAACTTTAAAAACTGTCGATATTGCTTCTATAAAATGGGGGAAAATTCCAAGCCGGGTTATTCACCAGATGGCTCTCGATCCGATAACCTACAAAGGCGCCGGATTTGTCGATAGAGCTTTTTTTCACTATGCAAAAAAACTAGAAGGGCATATAGATACCGTGCAGGGCGTACCTGTGCGAATCATGGAAGAATTTTTAGAAGAGCTTGGGTATTATGAATAGGAGACTCCAGCCAGTGCCTTAGGCACTGGCTGTGGTATACTTATACCATGAGAAAACAGCCAATTATAACAAGTGAGTATTACCACATATACAACCGCGGAGTAGAGAAGCGGAACATTTTTAATAGTAAAAAAGATCTCGATCGTTTTATTGAAAGTATACTTGAATTTAATCAAACTGAAATTATAGGAAGCATAAGAGATGTGAGAAAGAATAAAACAGTGCCTAAGGCACTGTCCAGAGAAACCAAAAAGCCTCTTGTTGCTTTTGTGGTTTGTTGTTTAAATCCAAATCATTTTCATTTCGTTTTAAAACAGTTGGTGGATGGCGGGATAGCCAAATTCATGCAAAAATTACAGGCTGGGTATACTTACTATTTTAATGTTAAGTATTCACGTACAGGATCGCTTTTTCAGGGGACTTTCAAATCGCAACTTATGAGCAGTGAAAATTATTTTAATAAAATTCTTGGGTATGTAAATAAAAATTACCAAGTTCACTTTATTCCCAAAAATAAATTGCACCTAGTCTATGCTGGTGACTATGAGTATGAAAATAATAACTTCAAAATTGTTTCGAAAGAAGAAGGGAAGAAAATTCTAGAAATCTTTGGTGGTAGTAAAAACTTCAAGGAACATTGCGATGAAATAATTTCCATTATAAGAGCTGAAAGAGGGAAACTTCCTCTTTCCGAAGAAGATAACTTACCAGCCAGTGCCTAAGGCACTGGCTGAACTTAATTTATGATTAAAGTAATTATTTTTGACGCAGATGAAGTATTAATACTGGGCAAAAGGAGATTTAGTGTAACACTTGCCGAAAAGCATGGAATTTCTATCGAAATGACCCTGCCTTTTTTCAAAGGTCCTTTTCAGGAATGCTTGGTAGGCAATTTGGATTTAAAAGAAGTTATTGTGCCGTATTTAAATAAATGGGGCTGGGATAAGGGGGTAGATACGCTTTTGGATTACTGGTTTTCTCTGGAAAGCAAGACGGATAAAGAATTAATTAAATATATAAAAGGATTAAGGCAGAAGGGGATAGTGTGTCTGCTCGCGACCAATAATGAAAAACATCGTTTTGAGTATATGACGAGTAAGATGGGGCTCAAAAATGTGTTCAACAAGACATACGCTTCAGCGCATCTTGGACACAAGAAACCGGAACAAGCTTTTTTTGCAAAAATATTTAAAGAATTAAAAAATATAAAAAAAGAAGAGGTGCTTTTTGTCGATGACAACAAAGAAAACATCAAAGGAGCGAAAGAATTTGGCATCCATGCGGAACTTTATAATTCCTTTGAAGATTTTAAGAAAAAACTTGCATCCCTAAATAAATAATCAGATAGAGGCTAAATCTCCATCTGGTAGATTAAATAATATTTTTGTGGTTATAATAGAGATATGAAACACCTTACCAACCTTTTTACCCTCATGGAGCTAACCCGTTCCCAGCCTCAGTATGGATACGTTCTATCAGGCGTAAAGCAGGACGAGCTCAGCAATTTAGCAGAGCATCAGTATTTAGTTACATTTGTCGCTTGGCAGCTTGCACGCCAGGTAAAGAATAAAGGAGCGAAAATCGATGTGGCCAAAGTTCTCGAGTTCGCTCTAATCCATGATTTGGGAGAATTATTCGGCGGAGACATCTCTATGCCGTACGCCCAGGTCAATCCGAAAGCGCGAGAATATGCCAAAGCTTTTGAAGCTGAAAATCATAAATTTCTTTGCAGATTTTTCGGAGATGAAGAAGAATATTTCAAAAAAATCGTCCATGAAATTATGGATGCGCAGTCCGATGAAGCCTGCATTGCCAAATTTGCCGACTATATAGAACATGCCCACTATAAACAATACACGCAGACCTCTTCCAAAAAATTCGATGTTGATTTGGCTGAACCCAAGCTTCGCGGCATAGTTTCTAAGATAAAAGATCCCATTGCCAAAAGAGAACTCACAAAATTTATAAAAGATTGGTCTAAAGATATCGGCAAAAAGGAAATTACCGAGATTCTTTATGAAACTAAAAAGAAATAATTATATATTTTTTGTTTTGAACTTGTTTTTATTTTAAATATGTGTCTTTTTTGTAAAAATTCTTGCGGAATTCTTTTAAGAGCGTATACTGATAGTAGGGTTATTTCCGGTTATTACCTAGACACTAATTTATGGGAGCGTCGATCGCGTTAAACCTTGGTTTATCACGTCTCGCACCCACCTAGCTATCAGCTACGGTAATACATCTGAAATAGTCCTAAGAAGAACTCTCCCCAGACGGAGATTTTTTCTTATCTAGTCGGTTTTCTCAAAACATGTCGTATACGGTATAATACCTAAATGGAAATAGACAGGAAAAAGCTTTTCAAAACTCTGGCATATCTGATTTTCTTTATTCTGATACTTAATTTTACTGCAGGCAAGTTCTACTGGTATTCTTCTATTCCGTATCTGGATATGATTATGCATTTTCTGGGCGGATTCTGGCTGGGGCTCGCTTTTGTTTGGCTTTTAGCGCACCAAGTAAAGGAAGATTCGGCCGGTTTTATATTGAAAATATTATCATGCGTGCTCTTCATTGGCATCGGATGGGAGATATTTGAAATTCTAGTAAACGATGTTATTACCAAAAATCCTTTTAATTTCGGCGACACTTTCTCAGATCTTTTTTTTGACCTATTAGGAGGATTTTGTGCTATTCTTTACCTATGGAAAAAACTGCAGAAAAAACAGTCAAAATAACATTTTGCGGGGGGACGGGCTCCGTGACGGGAGCTAATTTTCTTTTGGAAATAGATGGTAAAAAGATTCTAGTCGATTGTGGCCTGACTCAAGGAACGAATTTGGCGGATAATATAAACTGGGATCCTTTTCCATATGATGCGAAGGCGATAGATATTCTTTTTATTACCCACGCGCATGTGGACCATCTGGGCCGGGTGCCGAAGCTCATTCACGAAGGCTTTCGCGGGAAAATTTATTCCACCAAGCCGACCCGTGCCTTGGCCAGCTTCATGCTCGAAGATACCGCCGGAATTTTGTCTAAAAATACAGACTTGGATCTGGACAAAATTTATTCTGCGGAAAATATAAAGCTAGCTTTGTCTCTCTGGGAAGGTTTTGAGTATCATGACAAATTAAAAATAGCTCCCGACTTGGAAGTATCTCTTTTTAATGCGGGGCATATACTGGGCTCGGCGATGATTAAGTTTGTGTACAACGGAAAGTCAATTCTTTTTACCGGAGATCTAGGCAACTCGCCGTCGATGATCCTGCCGGATACGGAAAAAGTCACCGATATAGATTATCTGATCATGGAGTCAGTTTATGGCGACCGAAACCATGAGTCTAGAGATAATCGCCGGCAGTTTTTGGAGGAAGCGATAGAGGATAATTATAAACGAAAGGGGGCGCTCATCATACCGACTTTTTCGCTCGAGCGTTCACAGGAGCTTCTCTTCGAACTGAACGCCTTGGTGGAAAATCATCGTATTCCTATCATGCCTATATTCCTCGATTCACCGCTAGCTATTCGGCTCACAGAAGTTTTTAAACACTATAAAAACTATTTAAATGAAAACGCGCAGACGGCGATGAAGAGTGACAAACACCTTTTTGATTTTCCGGGATTGCACAACACTTTGAAATCCGAAGAATCGAAACTGATTCGCGATGTGCCAAATCCCAAAATAGTTATTGCTGGCAGCGGTATGTCGAGTGGTGGGCGCATAGTGCATCATGAAAGGCACTACTTGCCGGATGCCAACAACACCTTACTTCTTACTGGATACCAAGTCGTGGGTAGTCCGGGACGCTTGATTCAAGAAGGACTGAAGACTGTCCGGATTACAGGCGAAGATGTGACAGTGCGAGCGCATATCGTAACTATTGCCGGATATTCGGGGCATAAAGATTCGGACGGTCTATTAAATTTTGTCGCTGGCACACAAGACACGCTTAAAAAAGTTTTTGTGGTTATGGGAGAACCGAAATCTGCGATGTTTTTAGCGCAGAAACTTCGCGACAATTTGGGAATTAATGCTGTTGCGCCGGAGCAGGGAAGCACTGCGACAATTGTGTTATAATACTCGCATGGATTCCATTTTAAATACAAAACACGGACACAGGCAAATAAAAATTTGCGTTTCAGGAGCAGCAGAGACTGGCCACTGCGGTGTTGACGCGCTCGACAAGGCAAAAGAACTCGGGCGCGAAATTGCCCGACAGGGAGCGGTGCTGGTGACGGGGGCGACAACAGGTTTTCCATTATGGGTAGCAATGGGGCTCAAAGAAGTCGGCGGGATATCCGTCGGAATTTCTCCGGCCGCCTCGGAAAAAGAGCATGTGGAAGTCTACAAGTTGCCGGTGGATTTTATGGACTTGATCATGTACACCGGTTTCGGTTACGCGGGGCGGGATATACTACTTACTCGCTGCGCCGACGCCGTCATCTGCGGTTGCGGACGCATCGGCACCATTCATGAATTCACGATTGCGTTTGAAGACAATAAGCCCATAGGCGTCTTTGAAGGTCCATGGGAAATGGGCACACAGCTAGAAGATATTATAAAAAGGGGACATAGGCCGAATGCAAAGATTGTCACAGGTAATGATCCTAAAAAACTTTTAGAAGATGTGATCGCTCTCGTTAAAAAAGATAAAGTAGAGGAGTATAAAATTACCAAAGATTCTGTTTCAGACACAAACTAAAACCCCCAAAGAGCAAAAGAGGAATTTTTTTTATTTTACTGCGTCTAGAACTCTAGCAAAAGTAGCTGGATGATTTTCGGCGAGGTCGGCCAAAATTTTTCTATCAACCAAGATTTTTTTCTTGTTTAGTCCGTCGATAAGTTTAGAATAAGTCGTGCCGAGTTCGCGTGCTCCGGCGTTTATCTTTATATTCCAAAGAGTCCGGTTGTGAGATTTCTTATCTTTGCGGTGCGCGAAAGCGTAATTACCTGCGTGCAAGAGCGCATCCTTTGCCTGTCGCTCTTTCGTACTTCGTCCATGACGGAAACCTTTCGTCTGTTTCAATACGCTTCTTCGTCTTTTTAATGCATGTACTCCCTTTTTTACTCTTGTCATATCGTTAAATTAAAAATTCTTATAAAATGCTATACGAAAGGCATAAGAAAGCTTCTGGATTTGTTGGTAATCACAAAATTCTTGCCTTTCTTGCCGGCTAGCTGCTTTGTTCTCGACTGCTTCGCGTTGAAATGGTTGAAGCCAGGCTTGCGGGAAAGTATTTTTCCGTTTTTGGTGACTTTCAGTCTTTTTGAAAATGATTTATTTGTTTTCATGCTCATATAATTTGTGTTATTTCTTTTCTATTGTTGTCGTTATGCCTTTTGGACCTTTTCGATATGCGTCTGATATTTTGTAATCTTCAGTAATCAAATGTAAAACTCTATCCAATCGCTCTCGCAAAAACTTTTCATCCATGTATTTCGCGCGTCCGGCAAGGAAAAGCTCTACTTTCACCCGATGTCCTTCTTTGATCCATTTCGAAGCTGTTTTGGCTTTGAGCTCTAGATCGTGGTCGCCTGTGCCTATCTTTACCTGGATTCCTTTGGTCTCTGTGCGGTTTGCGCCAGCCTTGGCCTTCTTTAGTTTCTTGTTTGCCTCGTACTGATACTTGCCGAAATCCATTAGTTTCGCTAATGGGGGAGTCGCATTCGGACCTATCTCAATTAAATCTAAACCCTTACTTTGCGCCAATTCCAAAGCCGCTTTTATGGACAAAACACCGAGATTTTTATTTTCACTGTCCAAAACCCGAAGTTCCGTCGCCCGTATTTGGTTGTTTATTCTTTCACGCAATTGATCTAAAGATAAGTTGAACTGCCTAAATATAGCTTATTGGGACTCTAAAGTCAACATTGATTTTAGGGATAAAAATAAAGAAGGCTGGTCTCGTCAAACGAGGCCAGCCAACACTTTTTGCCTTACAGCTACCTTAGTGCCACAGGGGTGTGGCAGGGGATCAGCGAAAATCCCCTTTCCTCCTTTGTGGATTCGACGAAGATTAACACGTTCCTGCCAGAACGGGATTGTAACTGAAAAGAACGTTGAGCGTTGATCTTCAAAATAAGCCTAGCAAATTGAATGCTAAAAAGCAAAAGATTTTTCAGGTTGATTTTGTGATAATATGTAAACATGAACGAAAGAAGCATAGAAACGCACAATGATGACAGGATAAAAATGGCGCGGGCTGTTCGATTGTCGAGAACTAGCCCGGAGGCGAAAACATTCAGGGTGGGCTGTGTGATTACTGACAAAAATGGCAAAGAAATAGCCACCGGATTTACTGGAGAGGAAGCGGGGTTTCATGCGGAAGAGATAGCTATCAGAAAACTTAAAGCGGAAGGTCGTGAAGAGGAAGCCAAAGGTGGGAGTATTTTTTCTACGGTTGAGCCTTGTCACCCGCGAAAATCCGGCAAAACATCCTGTACTGATCACATACTGACGCTTGGACTGGCAAGGGTGCTGTATGTGCTAGATGAGCCGGAGGTATTCGTGAAATGCGAAGGAGCTAAGACATTGCGTGAAAGGGGATTGCAAGTTGCCCAGATGCCGGAGCTTCAAGATGAAGTCCTGGAAATTAATAAACACATAATCAAGCCGAAAGAGTTGGGTGGTGTTTGTTTGAAAAAGTTAGAACCCATTTTGCGGAAAATCCGGAAAGCTAATGCGGACGAGGCAGGGCGAAACATTTGTCTGGGGGAATGGATTCGCCCTGCCTCAGCTTCTGTCCCGCCCGCAGGAGGGGTCTGGGGAGGAAT
>CALRHG010000012.1 GCA_943359365.1 Candidatus Nomurabacteria bacterium
CTCAGGAAAGCAAGCGAACTGCTTCGCTTGCGTGAGGGGTGAGAAAGGCTTTTCTGTACGAGTGAAGCGAGGGAGAAAAGCACCTGCCGATGTAATCGGCGATCCCTCTTCCGGCTCCCCAACCAAACTCGCTTTTAGCTTTAAGATTCGCAATACAGACTGATTTAGCCTTTCTTCCGATATTTCTTTATCGAGAACTGCTTTTTTTAGCCTATTGAAAATAGCAATTGTTTTTGCTGAAGTGGATGAAGCTATGATCATGTCCCCGCCCGCCTGGATAGCTTTGACGGCTATGTCTTCAACTGAACTTCCGGCCGAAACCATTTCGATATCGTCGGTAATGACTACCCCGTCGAACCCAAGTTCCTGCCTCAAAATTTCAGTCATAAATTTGTAAGACAAAGTGGCGGGCTTTGAATCTATCTCCGGTATCACGATATGCGCGGTCATGACAGCCTGAGTATTTTTATTAGCCAGAGCTTTTTTAAAAGGAATTAAATTATTCTCGAACTCTCCCCTTTCTATGGGCAAAACCGACTCGTCAGTATGCGGATTCAAAACGACATTGCCATACCCCGGAAAATGTTTGACTACGGCTATCACCCCACCTTTAAAATATCCATCGACCATTGCGCTGCCGAGTTCGCCTGTTTCATCTGCATTTCTGCCGAAAGTTCTTTTATAAAGATAAGATTTATTATTGGAAACATAGTCAACCACCGGCGAAAAATTCATATTAACGCCGAGATCTCTTAGCTCCACTGCTCTATCAAAAGCGATTTTTTCGGCCTCTATCGTACTTGTAATTTTAAGCTGCGGCTGGAGTTCTTTCAAAAACTTGAAGCGAACAACGGTTCCGCCTTCCTGGTCAACACCTATAAAAAGGGGTGTTTTAGAAATATCTTGCAAATCTGAGATAAGTTTTTTGACCTGAGGCTCGTCTTTAACATTTCTGCCTAGTAAATTTACCCCGCCGATATGATATTGCGTTATCATCTTTTTTATATGGCTATCCGGGTATTTGTTCATAAATCCGATTATGAGAAGCTGCCCGATTTTCTCGTCTAAAGACATGCCTTTGAGCTGCAAGAGGGTAGGATCAACAGCTGCCACAGGCTCTTTTGGGACTTCCGCTTGAGCTTGAATTATGTTTTCTTTTTTGTGCGGATAGTATACGACAAACAAAAGTGTCGCCAAAGTTGCTAATATTAAAATGAAGATTATTTTTTTCATCATGTAATTCTATATTTTTTGTAACCGTGCTTCTCTTTTAAAGCCAGGAATTTTTTCTCAAGGAAACGGTAAGAGACGGCAGAAAAAACAACCGAGAGCGTAAAGGCCACGGCTATTTCGACCGCATAAAGAGCGAAGTTGTGATTTGGGTTTGAAACACCTAATAAATGGAACAAGTAAAATGTGAAAAATACGGCTATCACGTGGTAACAGTAAAGCCCGTATGAACGAGCGCCCAAGTAGTTAAGAATTTTGGAGCGTCCGAATTTGAGGAAAGAATTGATGGCCATATTCTGTTCCAGAATAATAAAAATAAAAAAGAGAGAAAAAAGAATCGGCTCCAGAGAGTAAAGGCATCGGTAAAGAAAACCGTGAGGCATCAGAGGCAAAAGTGTCCGTAAAGGAATCAGCGCAAAACCAAGAACATAGAAAAGCGTAATAAGGTATCTCGGGCAATTGGCAATCGCCTTGCATACCCGGGAAAAGAAAAACGTAATGTAGGCACCGAGCGCCCCGATGGCCAGATCCGACATAACGGAAAAAGTGGAATATTTTACGATATTATAATTGTCATAGTGGTAAAAACGATACAAGAAGGCGATGCCGACGATGAAAAGTATTACTTTAAGAATATTTTTATTTTTAGAAATAAAAGAAAGAACAGCCGGCCATAAAAGATAAAATTGCTCCTCGACGGATATAGACCAAAGCACGGCCAGCACCGCGCTCCCCGCTCCCAGAAATGCCATTTTGATATTGGCTCCCAAAAAAATATACCAGGGCAAGGAGCTATAGCTCTCAGTCGTCAGAAAAGGAAAAATTATGCCGGAATTGGTAGCGATAGGATAAATAACAAAAAATCCGAGTATTAGGGTCAGGAAATAGAGCGGCCAGATGCGCAAAATCCGGCGCAGATAAAAGTGAGGCAGAGAAATATGGCCGGATTTTTGTTTCTCTGAAAAGAGCAGAAAAGTAATCAGAAAACCGGAGAGCACGAAGAAAAAATTAACCCCCAAATCCCCATGAACCAGAAAAAACTTTTTTACAAATTCGAAATAAGAAGAATTGCTACTGGCATAGCCTAAAAATAGCGCGACATGCGAAATAAAAACTGACAAAAAAGCGAAAAACCGCAGGGCATCAAGGTTTTCGAAGTATTTTTGCATCGAGTTCTTCAACACTATGAAAGCCGGTTAGCAACTCATCGTCGAGAACGAGTGCGGGTAGCTCAGTGTCCTTTATTTTATAAATAGTGAGGAGAGCTTTAACCGCCGAGAGATCTATGCTGTAATCAAAAGAATAGACGCGCAGTTCCGGATATTTTTCGCGCAGACTGGTCAAAACCAAGGACTCCTTCTCGCATAGGTTGCAATTTTCGGCTGTCGTGTAAAAATAGAGAATGAACGCGGATTTGACTCCGCAGCTGGCGGAAATTTTTTTCATTAGCAGGTAATCCTTGATCTGCAAAAGCGAATAGTATTTTTTCAAATAAGAAACTTCGTCCGTCGCGCCCAGATTATTCTGTCCCCAGTCCAGCTTGTGCCCGAGCTCGTCGAGCTCGCCGGAGAGAAGAGAACCGGAAACATTTTTGCAAGAAAGTTCGGAAAGGAGGGAAAATTGAGTTTCTGAAGATAAAATATCTATTGATATTTTATCTTGAATCAGTTTTAATTGGTCGATTTTTTTATCGCCAAAATAGTTGTTCAAATAAATGGCAGTGACAAAAAGACCCGCGGTAATTAAAAATACAATTAAATATTTTTTCCAGTCAATCATAGCATTTATCGCCAAGCGGGCTTTCTTTTTCTAATCGTATTGTAGACCGCTTTCAAAAGCCAAAATGGAGCGATGATGCCGAAAACCGGAAAAAAGTAAAACATATTTAGAGAAAAAATTTTCTTTTCTCTGGTCATTTTTCGCCCGAACATTATCGCAAAAATAATTAAACAATACAAAAAAATAATCAGCAGAACGAAGCTGCGCGGGTGGATAAAGAACAAATCGAACTGAGGCATTTTCCAGGTGAAATTCCAGCCTACCGTGCTCAAAACTAAAATTTTTGAATATATAAAATGACCCAAATTATAAACTATCCCGGCAAAAAGATAAGAAACAGAGACGATAGAGATGATTCCCATTGGCAGAGTAAAAACGGCAAAATCGCCGTATTTTTTCCTAAAAAGAACGCTATGATAATCAATCGTGTTGTTTATAAAACCATAAATCCAACGCAGCCTCTGCTTGTATAATTTTCTGACCGAGGAAGGCGAATGAGTATAAACATAGGCATCACTGCAATGTTCTATCTTGTACCGGTTCTTCTGCATGCGATAAGCTATCTCCATATCCTCCGTATTGTGGCCGTGCCGATAAGGACCCAGATCATCAAAGACCTTCTTGCGAAAAATAGTCATCGGTCCGGGGGTCACATTGATGGCCCCCAGGAAAGCAAGCATTTTTTTAAAATAAACGCCCATATTATATTCGGCTTTCTGGGCGTTTTGAATGAAATTTTTTGCATCGTAAACATTAACCGACGGAGCGACCGCCATGGCCGCCGGGTCTTTTTCAAAAGTTCCCATAATGCGGGCGAGAGCTTCCGGATGTACTATCGAATCCGCATCAAAGCCGCCAAAAAAATCAGTTGTCGTATTTTGCAAAGCCAAATTCAAAGCGGTATATTTCCCCCCATTTTCTTTTTGAAAAATTTTTATATTCGGAAAGCTCCCAAATTTATTTATAATATTCCATGTATTATCGGTAGACCCGTCGTCAATCAGAAATATTTTAACTTTATCCTTCGGATAATTTAAATTTAAAAGAGAATGCACTGTTGACTCAAGGGTTTTTTCCTCATTCCAGCAAGGCACGGCGATGGTCACCTCCGGATAATTGCCAAGTTTGATTTTTCCGCTCCGAGTGACTATTTTCTTTCGATTCTCAAGAAAGGTAACCAAAAAAAATACCTGCACATAGACAGACAAAAATATCAGCACATGAAATATTATATTTGGAATCAAAGCCATACCAAGCTTCTATTATATCATTTTTGAGGCTGAAAGTAAATAAAAAGCCCCTTTTCATTGGGGGCTTTTTAAAAGAACAAAACAAGAATATAAATTATACTTTCTTGTCCATGCCGGAAGTATCGCAAGCTCCTCCGCTGCATGAGCCGCATCCGCCCATGCACTTCTTGCATCTGCAACCGAAAATTTTCACAATAGCCGCGACGCCCACAAGGACATAGACCACAGCTTCAACCTTTGGCACAGATTCAAGGAGCATGTGGACAACATTCCAATCATTGCCCATCAACATTCCCACACCGACAAGACCCCAGTTTATGCCTCCGACGATTAGTAAGATTTTACCAATCAAAGCTGGAATACAGGCTCCGCAACTACCTCCACCACATTTTGAATCACACATAATAATTTTTAAAAAAAATAATTAATAATACCCCAATTATAGCACTATTTTTTAAAAATGCTACAATAGAAACATTAATATTAATATAAAAAACAAATGGAAGAACACAATCACAGTGCAGAACATCATCATGTCGAACACGCTCATCCCCCTAAAAACCAAAACAACAGCCAGCAGATAGCGGGAGCAATAATCATAGCGGGAGTCTTAATAGCCGGGGCAGTTTTAATAAAGGGAAATACCGCACCTCTTCCAATCAATGCTAAAACTGGTATTGCCGCAAAAGTCGGCCTGAACGTGAAAAATTTTAACGCCTGTCTCGAAAGCGGAAAATTCAAAGCAAAAGTCCAGGCTGATATTGACGACGGAGTCAAAGCCGGAGTAAACGGAACTCCTTCTTCCTTTATACTAAAAGATGGTGTTGTGGTAGACACGATCGGCGGAGCATTGCCATTTGAAAGAGTGATGGAACAAATAAAAGGAACCCGGGAAAATACAAAAACACCGATAGCTAACGGGATGAGGCCGGTCACATCCGACGACCATATCGTGGGAAATATAAATGCGAAAATAATTATAGTAGAGTACTCAGACCTCGAATGCCCATTCTGTAAAGTATTTCACAATACTATGCATCAAGTGGTAGAACAGAGCAATGGAGACGTGGCGTGGGTCTACAGACACTATCCAATCGCTCAGCTCCACCCGAAAGCTTTTCGTGAAGCCGAAGCGACCGAATGCGCCTGGGCCCAGAAAGGAAACGAAGGATTTTGGAAATATATCGACAAGCTTTTCGAAACCACTCCGTCCAACAACGGGCTTCTAGAGTCAGAACTGTAAAAAATTAGTCGAAATAGTTTTTCAGTCTCGAAATTTTATCATGCTGGCGCAGTTTTTCGTGCACTTTGGCTTCGATTTGGCGAATACGTTCGCGAGTCACGCCGAATTCTTCACCTACTCTTTCAAGCGTGTGCTGGATGCCGTCTAGGAGCCCGTAACGCATTTCGAGAATTTTGCGCTCTTTTGGATTGAGTTCGTTCAAGACTTCACGAATCTGATCAGAAAGAATTCGGCGTGAAGATTCTTGGTCGGGGCGCAAAATTTTATCATCCGGAATAAAGTTCTCAAGCGTTGATTTATCGTCATCGTCCCCCACCGGCTGTTCCAGCGAAACAGTCTCTTGCGAAATATTTTCAATCACGTGAATTTTTTCCACCGGAATTCCCATTTCCGTCGCAATTTCTTCCGCGAGCGGTTCCCTGCCCAAATCTTGAGAGAGTCTCCTGTGTGTCTGCTTGTATTTAGAAATCGTCTCCACCATGTGCACCGGTATGCGGATAGTTCGGCTCTGGTCTGCCAGCGCGCGGGTGATCGACTGGCGGATCCACCATGTGGCGTAAGTGGAAAATTTATATCCCTTAGTCCAATCGAATTTTTCCACAGCTTTGAACAAGCCCAAGTTTCCTTCCTGAATGAGGTCAAGAAGCGTCAAGTTGGCAGAACGACCGACATATTTTTTAGCGATAGAAACCACCAGACGCAAGTTTGCGCGGGCAAGAAGATTTTTTGCCTCTTCGTCACCTTGTTCTATGCGCTTCGCCAAATCTTTTTCATCGCTCGCGTGAATCAGCGGATACTGACCGATTTCTTTCAGATACATCTGGATGGAGTCATGCATGCTTCCCTTATTTAGGTCTTTGTCCGTCAGTTCTGTATTTAAGTTGAGCAAGTTTCCGCCCTCCAAAACATCTATGCCGGCGATAGCGAATTTCTCGTAGAGTTCGTCCAAAAAAAGAATATTATTTTCAATATCCGGAAAAGTTTTCAAGATTTCATCGTAAGTGATAAATCCTCGCTTGCGCCCTTTTTCCACCAGTTCGCTCGAAATGCGAGCTAAATTATCCGCCTTTTTTTCTCCTACTGTTTGTTTTTTTACTTTCTTAACGCTCTTTTTTGCAACACTTTTTTTGATAGTTTTTTTATCTATTTTTTTTATTTTCTTTGCCTTTTTTACTTTTTTATTTATTTTTTTATTTTTCATTTTTTTAATCTGTTATTTTTAATTTCTTCTTTTCTTTTGTTTATCTCATTTATTTTTTGTAAAATTCCTGACTCTTCTTTTTTGTCTTTCAAATTTTTCAGCTCCACCATTTTTTTAACTAATTCTTCATTTAAATATTCTTCTTCTATATTGAGCAGCATTTCGTTCACATCTTTCTGTAAATTTTCACTACTTGCATAAAATGCTTCAGCCTCATAAATCAGGTCTTCTTTGCTGTCTTTAAAAACTTCTTTAGCCTTTTGAAGCCTAGAAAAGATCGATTCCGGCTCTATTACCCTATTCTGCACACTTTCCTGCCAAAAAGCTATACCTAGGAGCCTGCGCTCGATGGGATCCTTCCTTAATTTTTTCTCGACATTCACCCGCGCAGTTTCCGTTTCTTCCTTTTCGTATTTTAATTCCGACTCTACTTTTTTCAAATCTTCTACTAAAGCGCTCTCGGCGATGCCGGACTTGTCGCTAATAAGTTTTATAAAATGAGATTGTTCTATTGCACTCTGCAAATCGTTCACAAATGGCAGAAGGCGCTCGCGAATACCCTTGCCTGCTTTCCTGTTATCCCCGCCGGATTCTTTCAAAATTCTCTCCAGCATAAACGGAATAAAATGTTTTGAATTTCGTATTACTTCTTTCCATGCATCCTTGCCCTCTTTAGAAATAGTGTCTGCTGGATCGACTCCCTCCTTCATCCCCGCCACTTTCACGTCCATACCGAGCGCGAGCGCGATCTTCGCGAAGCGATTTGCCGCATTGAGTCCAGCCTTGTCCGCATCATATGCGAGAACAATATTTTTTGAGAGCCTGCAGACCAATCCAAGGTTGTTTATGATATTTTCTTTAGATAGAGTCTGGTCGGTCATAGCTGTGCCAGAGGAAGCCACGGTATTTTTAAAACCCGCCTGATGCGACAAAACCAAATCCATCTGCCCTTCGACTAAAATAGAAAAATTGTTTTTGCGAATAGAATCTTTGGCCTTGTCTATACCGAAAAGTACGGAGGATTTGTTGAAAATAGGGGTCTCGGGACTATTCAAATATTTCGCGGATTTGCCATCATCAACAAGAATTCTGCCAGAAAAAGCTATAATTCGTCCGCTTGAGTCGCTAATTGGAAACATAACCCTTCCGCGGAATCTGTCGTACATACCTTTTGCTTTATCTTCGGGCCTTTTGGCTAATCCTGCAAGCTCTATTTCCCTATCAGTAAAACTTTTCCCCCTCAAATAATCATACAAAGTGCGCCAATCTAAAATAGCATAACCTATTCTAAAATCTTTAACAGTTTTTTCTTCAAGTCCGCG
This sequence comes from Candidatus Nomurabacteria bacterium, assembly GCA_943359365.1. Lineage (GTDB taxonomy): Bacteria > Patescibacteriota > Minisyncoccia > Phycocordibacterales > UBA9973 > UBA9973. Next base: position 8,026 of record CALRHG010000012.1, read on the forward strand.
AGATTTTAAATATTCTTGCGCAGGTTTGTTTGCCATCAAATTTTTTTCAAAAAACTTTGTGGCTTCTTCCATGACTTCGTAAAGTTTTTCTTTCTCGCTCTTGTTCTCTTGGTCTCCTTTGCTGTCTTTGCTATAAGATTCAAGCGTGACCCCCGCCTTATCCGCCAAAAGTTTCAAAGCCCCCTTGAAATCTAATCCCTCAAATTCTTCCACGAAAGTGAAAATATCTCCCGAAGCTCCGCAACCGAAACAATAATAACTCCCCCGCTCCGGCGAGACGAAAAAGCTCGGGGTCTTTTCGTTATGAAAAGGACATCGGCCTTTAGAGCTCGCTCCAGCCTTGTCGAGCTTCACATATCCTCCCACAAGAGAGAGTATATCTATTCGTGATTTAATTTGATCAACAGATGAAGACATGAGCTTCTAATTGACCTAATTTATAATGGAAATAGTCCGATAGAATTTATTTCTCCGCTACAGTGTTGATTTTGCTTTTGAACCCTGTACCAGCCGGGATGAGTCGTCCGATGATGACATTTTCTTTGAGACCTCTTAGATTATCCACTCCGCCTTTGACGGCGTTCTCGATGAGCACGCGGTTGGTGTTTTGGAAGGAAGCCGCCGAGAGCCAGCTCTTGGTGCGAAGCGAAACTTCGGTGATTCCAAGCACGACTATTTCCGCTTTAGCTTTCTTTTCGTCTGAATCTTTGCCATTCAATTCCTCAATTCTGATATTTTCTTCAATAAACGCCGTATTTTCTACAATATCTCCGGTGGAGAAATTAGTCTCCCCTGCCTCCTTGATTTTTCGGCGAGAGAACATCTGACGGATAATTATTTCTGTGTGTTTTCTGGAAATTGAAGCACTCTGCAATTCATAAACTTTATTTATTTCTCGGATAATATATTCTTCGACAAGTTCCTTGCCGCCGAATTTGAACATTGAGGTAATATCAGCGGACCCGTCCGTCAAAAGCTGACCTTTCTTTACTTGGTCGCCCGCTTTGACTATCGGCGTTCGGCGGAACGCTACTATGTATTCCATCTCGTTTTTCTTGCCGTCTTCTTTACTATCAGAAAGCACTTTGATTATTTTCTCTTTCTGATTGTCTTTGTCCTTCGCCGTGATAGAAATAACTTCTCCGTCCGTCTCGGAAATAATCGCCGGATTTTTTGGAATTCTTCTTTCGAAAATTTCTTCAACACGCGGCAAACCGGTCGTGATGTCCGTACCCGCGACGCCTCCGGCGTGGAAAGTACGAAGAGTCAGCTGAGTACCCGGCTCACCGATAGCTTGCGCCGCGATAATACCGACAGCTTCGCCGAGCTCCACCAAGCGGTTTCGCCCCAAATCAAGTCCGTAACAATTTACGCAAAGGCCGTGAGCCGTACGGCAGGTCAAAGGAGAGCGAACGAAAACTTCCGTAAAGCCTTCCCCTTCGATTTTATACGCTTCCTCTTTAGTAATTAAGAATCCTTTCTTGTAAGCCACTTTGCCATTTTTGTCTTTCAGGTCTGCCGCCAAGATTCTTCCGCGGATATTTTTTGAAAGCGGAATTTCAATTCCGGAAATGTCTTCTCTGGAAACCATTTTGCCGTCTTTGGTACCGCAATCCTCTTCCGTGATAACGATATCCTGCGCCACATCCACCAATCTTCGAGTTAGATATCCGGCCTTCGCGGTGTTCAAGGCTGTGTCCGAAGCTCCTTTTCGAGCACCGTGCGTAATAACGAAATATTCAATAGGTGAAAGACCTTCCTGATAACAAGGAATAATCGGGAATTCCAAAGTCTTACCTTGGTTGTTCTGGATAAGACCGATCATGCCTGTCATCTGCATGAGTGAGCTCATCGTGCCTCTCGCCTTTGAAGTAAACAAGTCATAGGTAGAACTGTGCTTTACGAGCGTCTTTGGCAGAACTTTTTCCAAATCTTTTTTGGTGTGCGTCCAGATTTCGATTATTTTTTGATATTTTTCTTCGTTAGAGAGCAAACCTTCTTTCCATTGACCAACGATTTCCGCTTCTAATTTTTTGCCCTGCGCGATAATTGCCGGCTTTTCCGGAGAGACGAAAACGTTGTCGAGCCCCCAAGTAGTGCCGGAAACTGTCGAGTACTTGAAGCCGAAAGCTTTAATCTTGTCCAAGTAAAGAGGAGTATTGTCCACGCCGGAGTGCACGATAAGTTCATCGAGGAGAGAAGATAATCTGTCTTGCGTCATTTCGTCGCTGACATAAGGGAAATCATCCGGCAAAATACTGTTGAAAAGAAGTTTCCCGACGGAAGTTTCAAAAATTCCTCCGTCAAATTTTTTATATTTGGTTTTCTCATGCGCCAAAACTTTTATTTTCGCGCGAAGGCCCACTATCCCGTATTCATAAGCCAGAATTGCGGTGTTTGGTCTGGAGAAATATTTTCCTTCTCCGTCTTCCCCTTCCACAAATTTCGTCATCCAGTAGCTGCCGAGCACCATGTCCATGCGAGGGTGCACGATAGGGTCTCCATTTTGCGGTTTGAGCAAATTTTTATTTGAAGCCATCAATTCTTTCGCTTCCCATTGCGCTTCTTCGAGGAGCGGGACGTATACTGCCATCTGGTCTCCGTCGAAGTCCGCGTTGAAAGCCTGACAAACTAGAGGGTGCACCTGAATAGCGTTTCCTTCAATCAAAATAGGATTGAAAGCCTGAATACCGAGTCTGTGCAAAGTCGGCGCGCGGTTTAGGAGAACATATTTTCCGGCGATAACTTCTTCGAGCATCGCCCACACATCCGGCGTGCGCTCTTCGATGAGCTTGTTCGCCCCACGGATATTAAACGCGAGTTCTGCCTGCAAAATTTTAGAAATAACGAACGGTCGGAAAAGCTCCAACGCCATGTGCTTCGGCAGTCCGCATTGGTTGAGCTTGAGCTCAGGACCGACGACGATAACGGAACGGCCGGAATAATCTACGCGCTTTCCGAGCAAGTTCTGTCGGAAAAGACCTTGCTTTGATTTCAAGTTGTCAGAGAGAGACTTAAGCGGACGCTTTTGAGATTGGCTCATCGCCGCAGAGTCATTCTGCTTGGCGATAGAGTTGTCTATCAGCGCATCGACTGCTTCCTGTATAATTCTTTTTTCATTTCTTAAAATAACATCTGGAGCATTTATTTCTTTCAGTTTCTTTAGACGATTGTTTCGGTTGATAACTCGGCGATATAGATCGTTCAAGTCAGATGTTGCATGTCTACCTCCATCTAGAGCCACCATCGGGCGAAGAACTGGAGGAATAACTGGGATAACCGTCAAAAACATCCATTCCGGTCTGATTGACGCATAAGTCATAGCGCGGATCAGAGAAAGTCTTTTTTGTAACTTTTCTTTTTCGGCTACACTCGCCTTCTCGAGCATTTTTTCCGTGTGCGTTTTTAATTTATTTAAATCTAGATTTTTGAAAATAGAGTAAATCGCTTCAGCGCCGATATTGGCTTCAAAGCAAGTGCCGTATTTCAAAGAATAATGATGGAAAGAAATTTCGTTCAAAACTTTTCCTTCATAAATTTCTCCGATTTCTTTTTTGGTAACTGAAAGCAGATTTTTCAATTTTTCGCGCGTATCGTCATCCGCCGCATTTTTTAGTTTTGCTTTATATTCTTTATCGAGTCCGGTAATTACACTCTCTTTTTCTTCTTCGTGAACTTTGGTGATGATGTACCCGGCAAAATAGATAACCTTTTCAAGATCAGAAACAGAGATGTTGAGAAGAATACTCATTCGAGAAGGAACTCCGCGCAAGAACCAAATGTGCGATACGGGCGTAGAGAGCTCAATATGCCCCATGCGTTCGCGGCGAACTATCGAACGAGTAACTTCAACTCCGCATTTCTCACAGATGATGTCCTTGTAGCGGATTCGGCGATATTTTCCGCAGTAACATTCATAGTCCTTTTCCGGTCCGAATATTTTTTCGTCAAAAAGCCCTCCGCGCTCGCTGCGGCCTGTGCGATAATTTATCGTTTCCGGCTTGGTGACTTCCCCGAAAGACCATTCTTTTATTTGCTCAGGCGATGCCAAACGAAGTGCGATTTGATCAAATTCAGTTGTGTTTAAAGTTTTCATATTTTTTATTCTTTAATTCTTATTCTTTTTGATTTGATTTCTTTAAATCAACATCCATTGCCAGACCTCGCAAATAGTTGAGAAGCACGTTGAAGGATGCCGGAGAATTCGGCGGTCGGATTTTTTCGTTCTTAATAATAGAATCAAAAGTCGCCGATCGGCCAAGTATGTCGTCCGACTTGATAGTAAGCATTTCGCGCAAAGTATAAGCCGCGCCGTAACCTTCGAGCGCCCAGACTTCCATTTCTCCGAATCTCTGTCCTCCGCCCTGAGCTTTACCGCCGAGAGGCTGCTGAGTGATGAGCGAGTACGGACCAATCGAACGCATGTGAATCTTGTCTTCCACCATGTGGTGCAGTTTGAGCATGTACATATAACCGACAGCTACGTCCTGCTTGAAAGCTTCTCCGGTGCGTCCGTCAAAAAGTTTCAATTTGCCGTTTGCTGGCAAACCTGCTTTGATTAATTCTTGCTGAATTTCTTCGTTTTTCGCGCCCAAGAATGGAGGAACTATCGCCTGATAGCCGAGAGTGTTTGCCGCCATACCGAGGTGGATTTCCAAAATTTGTCCCAAGTTCATACGAGAAGGAACGCCGAGCGGAGAAAGGATAATATCTACAGGCGTGCCGTCCGCGGTGTAAGGCATATCTTCTTCCGGCAGAATAGTCGAGATTACTCCTTTGTTGCCGTGTCGTCCGGAAAGCTTGTCGCCGACGGAAATATTTCTGATTTGAGCAACTTCAATAACAATTTTTTTAATAATTCCCGCTTCGAGCGCATGCCCCAAATCACGGGAGAAAATTTTCACGCCGATGATGCGTCCGCGCTTGCCGTGCTCTACCCGAAGAGAAGTATCCTTCACATCGCGAGCTTTTTCAGCAAAGATAGAACGCAAAAGTCTTTCCTCCGGCGTGAGTTCTGTCTCGCCTTTTGGCGTAATTTTACCGACTAGAATATCATTCTCGCGAACTTCCGCTCCGATGCGAACAACTCCGTCTTCGTCCAAGTCTTTCAGTTTAAGTTCGCCAACGTTTGGTATGTCGCGAGTTGTAATTTCGGGACCGAGTTTTGTATCGCGAACTACGCAAGTAAATTCTTCGACATATACTGATGTGAATTTGCTCTTTTTTACAAGACGTTCTGAAACGATAATCGCGTCCTCGTATGTAGATCCAGACCATGACAAGAAAGCTACGAAAATATTTTGTCCGAGAGAAATTTGTCCGCCAACTGTGCTACTGGTATCCGCCAAAACCTCGCCTTTCTTTACTTTATCGCCGACATTTACCAGCGGGCGCTGATGAAATACCGCGAAGTTGTTGTTTCTCATAAAGTTTATGAGATTGTAAGTTTTTTCCGATTTGCCTTTGACAACTATTTTCTTCGCATCCAAATAAGAAACCACTCCCTCCTCGGCAGCAATGATTAGTCTTCCGGAATCGCGCGATGCCAATTCTTCTACACCGGTCGCCACAAGCGGAGCTTCGGGCAATACGCAAGGAACCGCCTGCTTCTGCATGTTACTGCCCATGAGTGCGCGGTTTGCGTTGTTGTGTTCTAGAAACGGAATCATCGAGGTTGCGATAGAAAAAGCTTGGTTTGGGGAAACATCGATATAGTCAACTTCATCGCGGGAAATAGCGCCGGGCTCTGTCTTGACTCTAGCCTCGACTCTTTCCTCAGTTATTTTTCCACTCTCATCATAAGGAGTTGCCGCGTGAGCGATGTTGTACTTTTCTTCTTCGAGCGCATTTAAATAAACTACTTCACCGGTAATTTTGCCCTTGGCAACTTTGACATACGGAGTTTCGATAATTCCGAATTCATTTATCTTCGCGTAAGTAGCAAGGTGAAGAATCAGACCGATGTTCGGACCTTCCGGAGTATGAATCGGGCAGACACGGCCGTAGTGCGAAGGATGCACGTCGCGGACTTCGAGTCCCGCGCGCTCACGCGTAAGACCACCAGGGCCAAGTGCTGACAAAGTACGCAAGTGCTCTATTTCGTAAAGCACATTTTCCTGCGCCATGAATTGCGAAAGCTGGTTGGTGGTGAAAAACTCTTTGATGCGAGCCTGCAGTGGGCGCTGGTTGATGATGGCGATAGGCATGGCTGTATCCACATCTATAATAGACATGCGGTCCTGAATGTTTCTCTTGATTTGCATCATGCCGGTGCGAACTTTTTGCTGAAGAATTTCTCCGACAAAACGCACGCGCCTCTGGCCCAAGTGGTCGATATCGTCGCTTTTGGCCTCCGGAGTATTGTTCAAAACAATGATATGCATTATCACCGTCGCCAAGTCTTCTTTGGAAATAGTTCGGCGAGCGAGCGCGGCTTCGTCCATCGGAAGAGCGAACCGCTGATTGAATCTGAATCGTCCGACAGGAGAAAGATCATATCTCTCAGCGGTAAACAAAGAATCGATAAACTCTTTCGCGTTGTCAGCTGTAGCCATATCGCCATCTCTTAGGCGCTTGTAAATTTCAATATATGAATCATTTACGCTCTTGACTCCGTCTTTAGACAGGCAAGCCTTTATAGTCGTCTCCATCACGGGACCCAAAGTAGAATGAGCGGAAAAAGCTTTTAGAATCGCCGCATCATTGTCATAACCCATCGCACGCAAGAGCGCTGTCGCTGGGAATTTTCGCTTTTTGTCTATTCTGATGTAAATCGCTCCGTCTGCCTCTGATTCGATTTCGATCCACACTCCGCGAGCTGGAATAATTTTCGCGCCGAAATATCTGTTGCCCTTGCTTTCACTTTCGGTAAAGAAAACTCCGAAACTTCTAGCCAACTGCGGCACGATGACACGCTCTACGCCGTTGATGATAAAAGTGCCGTGATTCGTCATCAAAGGAAACTCAGACATGAAAATTTCCTGCTCCTTCACTGTGCCCAAAATTTTATTCGTCAATTTTACGCGCGCTTTCAAAAGCCCTTGGTAAGAGAGTTTGTTTATTTTAGAATTATTTTCATCAGTCTTTGATTCACCAAGAGAAAAAGAGGTGAACTCTAGTTGAAACTTTTTTCCGGAGTAGTCCGCGATGGGAGAGAATTCTTTAAAGACTTCTCCGATGCCCTGCTCCACCAGCCACTTGAAACTTTTAACTTGAGCTTCGATTAAATTCGGGAACGGCGCGAGAGGTTTTTTGTACCTCGAAAAATACTTCTTAGGACGCTTCGCCTCACTATGATCTGTTGGCATATTTATTTAGCCCAAATAAGTTCCAAAATTGCGAAAGAAAAACAGCAAAGAGAATAAGAGGAATGCTTTTCTTTAGCTTCTTGTATTTATTTAGAGATGATTAAGTTAAAACCCTAGTAATAATAACATTTTATACACAGGATTCCAGTCGATACTCAATCAATGAATCTAGTTCTGAGACTACTCTATTTCCCCTTTTTTGTCAAATGCTCTGGCTGGGGATATTAATTAGATTTTATCCGCAAGGAATTCACAACCATATCAAATAGCTCTTGGCTGAACTCTTTGCCCGAACCATAGGTAGCTCCAGACACTATGACTGAATATTCTTTTCCTTGGAAACTTGCAGGCAATTGATCTCCTCTCAAGTAACCAACTATTACCGGATGACCATCAGCGTCAGTGATAGTTCGAACAGCCTTGTTGCCAAAAAGCGTTACAATCTTTGGTTCTAAATTTCCTGAATCAGGACCATTAGTAAAAACAACATCAACATATTCGCTCGGTTTGTATTCTTTATACTCTTTTGGATCTCCGCTCCAAATCACAAAGTCTCTAATATAAATTGTCGGCGCAGATTCATTAAAATAGTTTTCCCGCACTTTTTTTCCTATGTTGACCGTAAATGCATATCCGCCTTCATATCCGCCTTCATATCCGCCCGAAGTGTACACCATGTAGCCTTGCGGCAAGTCAAATTCAATCGGACCATCGCCAATAATAACCGTATGCGAACCCTTAACTTCATTAATTTCGGCTTTTTTACCGTCAAAATATCTCAAGCCGACGATAACAAAAATTACGGCGACAAGTAGGCTAATTGCAAGATTAGTTTTTTTCATATGGTTATTATAGCATTTTATTGTCTCTTTTTCCACTCGTCAATAAGTCTATGGTTGCCGGAGAGCAAAACTTTTGGAACTTTGTAGTTTTTATTTTTATATTTTAGAACTTCCGGACGAGTGTAAACTTCACTACTTGAGACTCTTTCTTCTTCAAGCGATTCATATTTACCCAAAACTCCTGGAATTTGACGAGAAATGGAATCAATTAAAACCATCGCCGGAAGTTCTCCGCCAGTGAGCACATAATCCCCTATTGAAATCTCTTCTGCACGCAATATTTTTTGCACTCGCGCGTCTATTCCTTCATATCTGCCGGAAATCATAATAATATCGGTATATTTTTTTGCTGAAGTTTTTGCGTAGGTTGTATCAAATTTTTTTCCGGAAGTGGAAAACAGTATGATTTTTATTTTCCCCTTCTTGGCTTTTTTATCCGCCAGAGCTTTAGCGACGGCGGACAGCATTGGCTCGGCTCGCATTACCATTCCCGGACCTCCGCCATATGGCTTGTCGTCCACTGGCTTATAATTATTCTTTGGTGCCTTTATGAAATCTCGCGGATTGTAAAATTTTACAGAAATAAGCTTATTTTTTAGCGCCCGTCCCAAAATAGACTCTTGCAAATAAGAGTCGAACATCTCGGGAAAAATTGTTATTACATGAAAACGCATAAATTAGAAAGAGCGAGTATAAAAATTTTCTGGGAGCAAAAAAGGGTCCAGTTGCTCCAGGCGAAAACCTTTATACTCGCTCTTTCTTTATTATATTCCTTTCAAATCTTCCATTGCCTGGTCTACAGTCTTCATTGAAACTGGAGCGCTAGCGCCTCCGCCTCCCATTGGCCTCTCTGGTCTAGTACTTCCTTCCGGTTCGTTGATTTTCAAATTCACTCGCGCGTTGTTCTTCATGCCGATGATTCGGAGCAATGTGCGAATAGCTTTCGCAGTGTTGCCCATTCTGCCGATTATCTTGCCCATGTCGGCAGGGTTTACAGAGAGAGTTATAAGCACGCCCATCTCATCTACAGTTCGATCAATCTTCACATCGTTCGGATTGTCTACTAGAGCCTTCACTACATATTCCAAAAATACCTTGTCTGCATCTTGCATATAAATTCAAATTTATTTTTTTAATCTTTGCAGTCTTACGACAGTACTGCTGTGCCTGTAATTATAGCTTGTATAAAATTTTGGTCAAACTATTTCTTCGCCGCCTTCAATTCCTTTCTCTTCTGGGTCGGCTTTTTCTTCGGCAACACGTTGATCTTCTTGCCTTCGATTATTTTATCCTGCACGAGGAAATTGTGCATCGTGTCCGAAGCTTTTGCGCCCTGTGACATCCAGTATTTTATTCGCTCCGCGATCAAAACTTTCTCTCCGGCCTTTGGATTGTATGTACCGAGCAACTCCAAAAACTTTCCGCTCTTGGTGCTGTTTTTCGAATCAGTCAAAACCACGCGAAAAGACGGATCGTTCTTTCTGCCTATTCTCTGTAATCTTATTTTTAACATTCTCGTAGCTTAACACAATTTATAAAAAAGGCAAACTGCCCAGAAATGAGAAAAGGCGTCTTGGTTGAGAAGATGCCTTCTCTCCGGACGCCTTTTGATTTGATCTTTACGGTTTCCATGTTGGTGGCCATGGCTCCTGCCAAAAGGGTATCTCCGTAATGTATCATGACCTTTGCAACACCTAACAGTTACAATACAAAGATATGTCATATTCATTAAACCCTAATCTTCCAAAGGTCAGAAGAGAAGCAGTGCATCTAGTGAAGTGTGAAAAATGGTCAATTAGGAAAGTGGCGAAGCATT
>CALRHG010000013.1 GCA_943359365.1 Candidatus Nomurabacteria bacterium
TTGCACGAGATGGCGGCAAAGGAGCTCAAATTAATTCAGGAAGAAAAAGAAAGATTAGAGAAGCAAGTGCAGGAAATTTTAGATAAGGATAAAGTTGAAGCTGAGATTACTAATGAAATAGTAATAGAAGTACGTGCTGGCGCAGGGGGCGACGAGGCTTCGCTTTTCGCGTGGGAACTCGCGCATATGTATGAAAAATATGCCGAAGCTCAAGGTTACTCTTGGAGAGTGAATTATGAGTCCAAGAGCGATTTGAGCGGCTATAAAGAAGCCTCTTTTGAAGTAAAAGGCAAGGGTGTCTACGACAAGATGCGTTATGAGACTGGCGTGCATCGGGTGCAAAGAATTCCGGCGACCGAAAAAAACGGCCGAGTGCACACTTCGACGGCGTCAGTAGCTGTGCTGCCGATTCGTAAAAAAGTAAATTTCAAAATTGATCCTTCCGAGTTCGACATGGAATATTCTCGCTCCGGCGGAAAAGGCGGGCAGAATGTAAACAAAGTGGAGACTGCCGTCCGCATCATCCACAAGCCGACGGGCCTCGATGTACGTTCCACCAACGAGCGCAGCCAGCTAGCTAACCGCGAAAAAGCCATGAATATTTTGGTGGCGAAGCTTCAGCAGCTCGAAGAAGAAAAAGAAGCAAAAAAATACGCGGGGGATCGAAAAGATCAGATAGGCACCGCGGACCGTTCCGAAAAAATCCGCACATACAACTTCGCCCAAGACCGTGTGACTGACCATCGCATCAAAAAATCTTGGCACAATTTGCCGAAAATACTGGAAGGGGAGATCGGAGATATAATCAAAGACATTCAGTCCGGGGCAGTCGGAAATGAAAAAGAAGAAGTTGACTAAAAGATTTGCCTTTGATTTTAGGTGTGGTATACTTTAAAAGTAGGGTCTCAATTTAGCGAAATAGAGTTTCTACGTTTAATAATAGTTTTTTGTCCTTTTTATTAAAAAAGGAAGAAGTAAAGTTATGGCTACAAAGCTATATGTAGGGGGACTCCCTTACAGCACCCAAGAAGCTGCTCTTAAAGAGCTCTTCGCACAAGCTGGATCAGTTGTATCCGCTGTGATTATCATGGACAAGATGTCTGGTCGTTCTAAGGGTTTCGGTTTCGTTGAAATGTCAACACAAGAGGAAGCTGCAAAAGCTATCTCGATGTTCAACGATCAGGAATTCGAAGGACGTAAACTCACTGTCAACGAAGCTCGCCCAATGGAAGCTCGCCCACCACGAACTGGAGGCTCTGACCGAGGCGGTTACGGGGGAGGAGGCGGACGCAGAGAGTACTAATCTATTCCTATATTTTAGAAACAAAAAACCACCACCCGGTGGTTTTTTGTTTGCTTATATATGTTTTTTTTGTTATATTTTTGGGACTGAGTGTGTAGTTCAGTGGTAGAACGCTGTCCTGATAAGACAGAGGTCGATGGTCCGATTCCATCCACACTCACCCAATATGAAAATTAAAATTATTACGACAGGCGGAACTATAGATAAAGTGTATGCGAGCGGAAAGGGAACTTTGAATTTTGGTTTCTCAGATGTTCCGGCGGTAAAGGAGATGAAGAAAGACAGCCTGCAGATAACAGAGGAAGACAGGCAGTTGATATTGAAAGCATGCGAGAAAGCCAAGGAAGATAAGATTTTAATAACTCACGGCTCGGATACTATGATCGAGACGGCAAAATTCCTGAGTATTATAAAAGATAAAGCCATCGTTTTGACCGGAGCTCCGCAGCCATATAAATTTCGTGAATCTGACGCGGAGTTTAATATTGGCGTGGCTATCGGTGCCCTTAATACTTTAGATGGTGGGGTTTATATTGCCATGAACGGCAGAGTATATGAGTGGGATAAATGCGAGAAACGGCCTGATGGTTTGTTTGTGGAAAAAAAATAATCCACATTGCATCAATTTCCTCTTTATCTTATACTGGACTAAAGCCGTAAAGGCTTTGTTTTTATGAATAAAGACAACGCTTGGCTCAAGCCGGTAATGATTTTTTATGGGAAGACGACTTCTTGGATAGTATTTCCTTTGGTTTTAGCTCTTTTATTGGGAAAGTACATCGGGCAGGCTAACCAGGTTTTGTTTCCTATCTTCATCATAGTCGGTTTCGGTATCAGTTGTTTCGGAATTTATCGAGAAATAAAAAAATATAAAAAAGAATTAGAAAAAGAAAAAAATGGCAATAAATAATACAAATAATAATACGGAACCAGAGCAAGCTCATGAAGTGACAATTTTTGCGGAGCCGGTTTTTCACGTTGGAAATTTTCAAATTACAAATTCTTTGCTCAATTCCTGGTTGGCGGTTTTGGTTATCGTCGTTCTTTGCTTTGCACTTCGCCGGAACTTAAAACAAATTCCGGGCAAGATTCAGCATATTTTTGAAATTTTTCTGGAAGGCGCAATGTCTTTGTGCGACCAAGTGACGAATGACCGCAGGATAACGCTGAAAATTTTCCCTCTGGTTGCATCGCTATTTATTTTTATTTTAGTAAACAACTGGCTCGGGCTCCTGCCTATCGTGGGTTCAGTCGGATTTTTGGCAAACGAAGCCGGGCATTCTGTCTTCGTACCCATCTTTCGCGCCGGCACGGCGGACATCAACACCACTTTGGCTTTAAGCCTAGCTGTTGTTATTGCCTCGAATATTTTTGGAATCATGATTATCGGCGCTTGGAAAATTTTCAATAAGTATGTTAATATCAAGGCACTCGGAGGCATCGTGACCAAATTCCGAAAGGATAAGAGCGTCATAATTGTTGCTCCGATTGCGTTTTTCGTCGGTATTTTGGAGCTGATTGGAGAAATGGCCAAGGTGGCGTCGCTTTCTTTCCGTCTTTTCGGCAATGTCTTTGCCGGAGAGGTGCTGCTCGCTTCAATGGGCGCGATCTTTCTTTATGTTCTGCCAGCCCCGTTTTTGTTCTTGGAGGTGTTTATCGGTCTTATCCAGGCGCTCATATTTTCTTTGCTTGCCGCGGTATATTTCACGATAGCGTCGCAGGATCATGAAGAGCATGAAGAAGAAAAGCATGTAGCTCATGCATAAAATTATTATTAAGTAGTCGAAATTATTAAAAAAAGTAAAAAGAAAAATATATGGAAAAAGAAGTTGTAAGTGCAGTTGTAAGTTTCGCGCCGATAGGCAAGGCGCTAGCTATCGGTCTTTCAGCGATGGGGGCGGGTATCGGTATCGGTCTTATCGGTGCAAAGGCGATGGAAGCTATCGGCCGAAATCCGGAAGCAACCGGCAAAGTATTGGTTCCGATGCTTATCGTGTCCGCCTTCGCCGAGGCCGTGGCTATTTACGGTTTGGTTATTGCCTTCTCTATTAAGTAAATTATAAAAGAATGGAGGAGTTTATTAATACATTTCACATAGATTGGAAGCTGATGGTCGCCCAGTTGTTTAACTTCGGGGTTGTGTTTTTAGCTTTTTATCTCTTGGCGGCTAAGCCGCTCCGCAAGCTCATGAAGGAGCGGGGAGAAGTGATATCAAAAGGCGTGGATGACGCAAAGTTAAACGCTGAAATTCTTGAAAAAACTCAAAAAGCGTCCGAAGAAATTATTTCAAAAGCCCGCATGGAATCAAATAAATTTTTCCAAGAAGGAAAAAAAGATTTGGAAAAAGCAAGAGTTGAACATTCGGAAAGAATAAAAATGGAAGAGGAAGAATCTAAAAAGAATAGAGTTAAACAAATGGAAATCGACAAGAAAGCATTAGTTGAGTCTGCAAAAAATGACATAGTAGCGTTGGCTATGCTGGCTGCGGAGAAAATTATGGCCGACAAGAATATTCAGAATAAGCAAAAATAAATCATGACAAAAATTTCTCCAAAAACTATCGCCGAGGCTATATATAGCGCTACCAAAGGAAAGTCTGGTAACGATCTGGGGCTCGCGCTGAAGCGCTCTGTGAAAGTTTTAGAGAACAAGCGCATGATTGGTAAATCCGAAGAAGTATTAAGTGCCTTGCAAAAAATTATCGATAAAAAAGAGGGTATAGTCAGAATGAAAGCCACAACAGCGCATAAAATAGAAACCACTGAGCGAAAAAAATTAGAGAATGAAATTAAAGAAAAATATAAGGCCCAAAGCGTAATTAGTGAATTTTTTGAAAAACCGGAGCTGTTGGGTGGAATACGGGTCGAAGTCGGGGAAGAAATTCTGGACGCCACATATAAAAATAAACTCCGCAAATTAGAAAAATTTTTAATAAGGGAAATATAAGATGTCAAATAATATAGTAGAAAATTTAAGAAAAGAAATCGAAGCCTTCAAAGCAGATGTTCAGACGGAAAAAGTTGGCCATGTGATGGAAGTGTTCGACGGTATTGCGAAAGTTTCCGGACTTTCTGATATAAAATCTTCCGAAATGGTGACTTTTCCTGCTGGGCAGGTGGGCGTGGCGCTCAACCTTGAAGAAGACGCAGTCGGTGTGATTATTTTGGGTGACTTTTCAAAAATTAAAGAAGGTGATGAAGTCAAGGCTACCGGTAAAATTTTAGAAATTTCGGTATCAGACAGTATTTTAGGCCGGACGGTCAGCGCCATGGGCGCTCCGATAGACGGCAAGGGAGCAATCAAGGCTGCTAAGACATATCCTATCGAAAAAGTTGCACCTGGAGTTGTTACTCGCCAAAGCGTCGACCAGCCTGTGGCCACAGGCATAAAGGCTATCGATGCGATTATTCCCGTCGGGCGCGGACAGCGCGAGCTCATCATCGGCGACAGGCAGACAGGCAAGACGGCGATAGCTATCGACGCTATTTTAAATCAAAAAGGGCAGAACATGATCTGCGTGTATGTTTCTATCGGGCAGAAAGATTCCAAACTTCGTAAACTCCAAGCTCGTCTCGAAGACGGCGGAGCTATGGCTTACACGGTTATTGTTTCTGCTGGAGCTTCCGAGGCGGCTGCCATGTCATACATTGCGCCGTATGCCGGAGTTTCAATTGCGGAATATTTTATGGATCAAGGCAAAGATGTTTTAATTATTTACGATGATCTTTCTAAGCACGCCGTCGCCTACCGAGAAATTTCTCTTCTTCTTCGCCGTCCGCCAGGGCGTGAAGCGTATCCGGGAGATGTGTTCTACTTGCACTCTCGTTTGCTCGAACGCGCTTGCCGAAGGAATGAAAAATATGGCGGGGGTTCTATCACTGCTTTTCCAATTATTGAAACTCAAGCCGGAGATATTTCGGCATACATTCCGACCAACGTCATTTCTATCACCGACGGACAAATTTTCTTGGAGACGGATCTTTTCTACAAAGGTATTCGTCCGGCGGTAAACGTCGGCTCGTCTGTGTCCCGCGTGGGTTCTTCTGCGCAGATTAAAGCAATGAAAAAAGTCGCGGGCACGCTCAAGCTCGACCTCGCGCAGTTCCGAGAACTCGAGGCGTTTTCCCAATTCGGTTCAGACCTCGATGAATCCACAAAAAAGCAACTCGAAAGAGGGAAGAGGTCTGTAGAAGTTTTGAAACAGCTGCAATACGCGCCGGTAAAGACAGAGCATCAAGTGGTTACTTTTTATGCTCTTACTAAAGGTTTTATGGACGATGTGCCTGTTGCGAAAATAAAAGAATTCGAAACGGGGCTGATCGAGTACACCGAAACGCACGCAAAAGTTTTCTATAAAGACATCAAAGAAACCAAAATGTGGACAGACAAAGGCGAGGAGCAATTAAAGAAAGCTATTGGGGATTTTAAAGCGAGTTTTGCAAAATAATTTATGGCTGGAACCAAAGAAATCAAAAGAAGAATAAAGAGCGTGAAGAATACGAAGAAGATCACCAAGGCTATGGAGTTGGTGGCGGCTTCGAAGATGAAGCGCGCTGTGGCTTCCACTTTGGCTTCGCGTCTTTACGCGGAATATTCTTGGGAGATTTTGATGTCTATTGCGAAGAATGTGGAGGAAATGAATCATCCGCTTTTTACAGAAAGAGAGGGAAAAAAACTATCCGGCAAAATACTACTTATTTTAGTGACTTCGAATCGAGGACTTTGCGGAGCTTATAACGCGCAGGTCATTAAAAAAACTATTTTGCTTTTGAAAAATAAAAATAATATCGTGGATGTCGTTTCCGTCGGCAAAAAGGGGGATGTCGCCATGCGCCGACTCGGGGTGAATGTTTCCGCCACTTTTACATTGAGCGACAAGATTTCTTTGAATGAAATTTTTCCTATTTCCAAACTTGCCGTCAATGAATACAGCGCGCTCAAGTACGATAAAGTTTTGGTGGCATACACCGATTTTATTTCCGCGCTCACCCAGAAACCGAATATCAAGCAAATTTTGCCGGTTAATAAGACGGATTTGAAAAAATTAATTGAGTCTTTGGAAAATATCGAACACCACAAGAGTGCGGAAGTCGGACTTCCGCAAAATAAGACTGATTATTTATTTGAAGGAGATAAAGTGAAATTAATTAGCAGTCTTGCGGAAAAATTGACCAGAATGCAGATTTATCAGATGATTATCGAGTCCAACGCTTCCGAGCAATCCAGCCGAATGGTCGCTATGAAAAATGCTTCTGAAGCTTCCGGAGAAATGATCGACGACTTGACCTTGATGTTCAACAAAGCCAGACAAGCGAATATTACCAGAGAAATTTCAGAAATTAGTGCCGGCATGGCAAGTGTAAGTTAAAAATATTATTAACATTATAAATTAAATTATGAAAACAACAGGTACAATCAAAAAAATAATCGGTCCGGTCGTAGATGTGAATTTTGGAAATGAGAATCAGAATCTACCGGAAATTTACACAGCTTTGGAGGTGATGAACGGAACCAAGAAGATAATTCTTGAAACCGAACAGCACTTGGGCGGCGGAGTCGTGAGGGCTATCGCCATGGACACGACGGACGGACTTTCTCGCGGAATGGAAGTGGTGAATACTGGTGCGCCGATATCTGTACCTGTTGGCAGCGCTACTCTTGGACGAATTTTCAATGTGCTCGGCGAAGCGATTGATGATGGCAGCGCCTTAGGCTCTCCGGAGAGCCTAAGGCGCTCGCCTATCCATCGTAAATCTCCGGACTATACAAAACAAGCGACGAAAGTCGAAATTCTTGAAACAGGCATCAAAGTCATTGATCTCATTTGTCCGGTCCTGAAAGGAGGCAAGGTGGGGCTATTCGGAGGGGCGGGCGTGGGCAAGACTGTCGTCATTCAGGAGCTTATTCATAATATCGCATCGAATCACGGAGGTTATTCGGTCTTTGCCGGTGTCGGAGAGCGAACTCGCGAGGGTAACGACCTTTATCACGAAATGAAAGAGTCCGGCGTGCTGCCAAAAGTCGCCATGGTCTTCGGACAGATGAACGAACCGCCGGGCGCGCGTATGCGCGTGGCTCTTTCCGGTCTCACTATGGCTGAGTATTTCCGGGACCAAGAAGGCAAGGATGTGCTTTTCTTTATCGACAACATTTTCCGATTTACACAGGCAGGCTCCGAGGTCTCCGCGCTCCTCGGCCGTATTCCTTCGGCGGTGGGTTACCAGCCTACGCTCAGCACAGAAATGGGCGCCATGCAGGAACGCATCACTTCTACAGATAAAGGCTCTGTGACCTCCGTGCAGGCGGTGTATGTGCCGGCCGACGACCTGACTGATCCGGCTCCGGCGAATACATTCGCGCACTTGGACTCGACGGTGGTCTTAAACCGTTCGCTTTCGGAAATCGGTATTTATCCGGCTGTTGACCCACTCGACTCTTCGAGTACAATTCTTGACCCAAACATAGTCGGCGCAGATCATTACAATGTTTCTCGCGAAGTTCAGCGCGTCCTGCAGCGTTACAAAGATTTACAAGACATAATTGCGATTCTTGGTATGGAAGAACTTTCCGAAGCCGACAAAGAGCTTGTCTTCCGCGCGCGCAAAATCCAGAAATTCCTTTCTCAGCCTTTCTTCGTGGCAGAACAATTCACCGGCGCGAAAGGGCAGTATGTTCCGCTCGCAGAGACGATTCGTTCATTCAAAGAAATTCTGGAAGGCAAACACGATAGCAAGCCGGAAGCGGAGTTTTATATGAAAGGTGCTTTGTAAATTATGTCTAAAAATTTAAAACTCAAAATTGTTACTCCTGAAAGGCTGGTTCTGGAAGAGATGGCAGACCAAGTGAGCTTGCCGACGACTGAAGGCGAGATTACTGTCTTGCCGGAGCATATTCCGCTTATTGTCGGGCTGAAGTCTGGCGACGTGGTCGCCCTCATCAACGGCGAGCATGTGCCTATGGCTGTAGTCGGCGGGTTTGTGGAAATAAAAAACGGCAAAGAGGGGACCGAAGTCGCCGTGCTGGCAGATTTTGCCGAGCATGTGTCCGAACTGACTGACGAAAAAATTACAGCAGCAAAAGCTCGCTCTGAGGAATTGAAGAAGCAAATGGAAAATAAAGATCATGTAGATTTCGAGCACTTTGAAGCCGAACTAGAACGCTCGCTCACTCGCGTAAAAATTGCCGACAAATGGAGAACTAAGAAGTATAGAAAGTAAAAAACTAAATGAGTAAATTTTTTGTAGTCGCTACGCCGATCGGAAATATGGGGGACATCACGCTTCGAGCTATCGAGACGCTAAAGAGCGTGGACTTGATATTGTGCGAAGACACTCGTGAGACGAAAAAGATTTTGGATAAATACGCTATAAATACGCCGACGATGAGTTACCACGCACAGAGTAAATTATCCAAAGTAGAGAAAATTTTTGAATTATTAGAAGAAGGAAAGAATCTCGCTCTCGTGTCTGACGCTGGCACGCCGACTATTTCCGATCCGGGAGCGATGCTGGTTTCAAAAATTCTAGCTAGGCAAGACCTAGCTAGGGTGATTCCGATTCCCGGACCTTCGGCTGTGATTGCTGCGCTTTCGGCTTCAGGATTGCCGACACACGAATTTACTTTCCTGGGTTTTTTGCCCCACAAAAAGGGAAGGGAAACTTTATTTAAAGAGATTGCGGTTTCAGAACGTACGATGGTGTTTTACGAATCGCCTCACAGAATTTTGAAAACTTTGGAATCGCTTATCAAATTTTGCCCAAACAAAAAAGTTTGTATCGCCCGCGAACTGACAAAAATTTATGAAGAATTTAAAATCGGAACGCCGGCGGAAGTTTTAGAGTATCTAACTCAAAATACGGAGAAACAAAGAGGGGAGTTTACGGTGATTGTGGCGTAAAAAAAGAAAACCGCCTTGGAGAGGAGTCTTCCCCACCAACGCGGTGTATTGATTTTAGGTCGCATTTTATGCCAACCCAATAATTACGACTTCCTCCTCATTTTTTGTTGCTTCAATTGCCTCCATAATCTTGGCCATCTTGGGGGTGGTATCCGGATACCATTCAGCCACCATTGATAATATTCCGCCTGTCAGTCGCCATTTCTGGTTCTCAATATGGCGGCATGCCAAGAATCTCGTGTCGGCATTAAACTTGTGTATTATTATTGGTTTCGTTTCCCCGAGCCCGTCTTCTGGTTCTTCAAGATAAATCCATTTCATAATAATTTTCAATTTTCTCTTTCATGAAAAATATTAAACTATTAGAAAAACATTTGCAATAAAAAGAAAACCCGTCCGGAGGAAGAAGGACGGGCCTCTTCCACCCGAACGGGTGATTATTTTTCTTCAAGTTCAGTCGGTATATGCTCGACTGTTTCTGGTTGCGGGCTGTGGACATAATTATACGCCCTTCCGTGACCAGTTTCTGTGATTTCGAGGTCGTGTGCTGGAAATGTTCTGATCTCTTCCACGACGACACGCCTTGCGTAACTTCTCGGAACGAACATTTTTTCTGGCATAACTTTTCCTTTCTTATTCAGGAATTTAACCCACAATCAACATTTTGTCAACCTAATTATTTGCCTTTATTCTGTTCTTCCAGTTTCTCTAATTCCTTCTTTAGGCTTTCTTTCTCATCAAAAATTTCTTTCCACTTTTGTATATCCGCCACGACGCTGGGCGGAATGCTTGCCCGCAATTGCTCGCTTGCAAGAATGGCTGTATATAATCTCTCTGAAACATTTTTTGTGCTTATGGATTTTTTATTAATGCCGAGGGAGTGATAAATTCCTGCCTGACTGTTTATATTACGCCAATTACCTGATTCCGTTTCATCATCCACGCTTACGATGTTGCGACTCCAGTATCTTGCATTTACAAATCCGTTTCTTTTGTAAAATATTTTCAATCTTTCCAGAAAAGTATCATATTGTACGGTTTCGCTGACAGTTTTAGGTATTGGAACGAGATCTATCGAATCAAAGTCCGTCTTGAGTTTCGCGAGTATCGCGCTTCCGACTCCTGTGCTATGGATCGAGGGGTCCACCACCATGGCGGCGACATGAGCGTCTTTCTTTCCTTTTTTTACAATAGCAATTCCGACAACTTTTGATGCTTCATCCTTGGCCGCAAGCAATTCATGGTCGTGTGTTTGCCCCGTCTGCATCATGCCCAGCATTGTCTTTAATTCCCCTATGTATCCTACTTTTACCGGAGGGATTTCTATACGATCGATAAAATCTTCTAGTTCTTTTGTAGTTCCTTTTTCCACGACACCCGCGAACTTTTGGCGCGAAGATGATTCCGCTATTCTTCGATTCCTTACTGAAATATCAAGTCCAGGGAATTCTTTCTCGTCTTCGTATTCTGAAATTTTCAGAGTAGGTTCTATTTTTATTTCTATGGGATCCTCAGGTTCCAGAATTTCTCGTAGATCATAGGGGTCTTCAATGAGGTCTTGTTTTTTGATAGTAAGTGGCTGAGGGCAGGCACTCAACTCTTTGGCCAGCTTCTTGCCCAACGAACCCTCTTGTTCATATAACATAATTATGCGGTCAACAAGCTCTCTCTTCTTGTTTTTGAAATTTTCATTTCCGCCTCCTGGCGTTTTAAATGTTTCCATCATTTCAACTTATGTTTTAAGCAAGTAATGATAGACCAGTCGAATCCTCCTTTGTCTGCCAAGTATTTCATTTTGTCGAGCGCCCAAATACAGTCGTCTAGGATTTCATTCGTGGCTGTGTACAGCTTTTTTGCTTCGCTCGCGAGCTTTCTATATTCGTATCTGCCCTTGTAAAAATCTTTTGGCATTTTTTCCCAGCCGTTCATTTTGTAGTAACAGTTTACAATTTCGTGAACCGGATTTACGGCCTGCTTATGTTTTTTTAGATTGTCCAAGTAGCCTGCAAATGGGTTCATAATTTCCTTTTTTGGGTCATCTTTTATGTTGTCTTCTTCTATATCATGCATGCTTTTATTTTAGCACAAATGGTGATAGTATTGGTTCCATGGGAATTTTTACAAAGAAACTAGGCATAGATTTGGGAACGGCAAATACTTTGGTATTTCTACCCGGAAAAGGGATTATTTTGAACGAGCCTTCAGTTGTTTCGGTTTCCGAGCAGGACAATAAAATTTTAGCTATCGGTTTCGAGGCGAAAGACATGATCGGCAAGACTCCGGAATCCATCATCACTTACTGTCCGATGAAGGACGGCGTGATTGCGGATTACCGCGTGACGGAAGCCATGCTTCGATATTTCATAAACAAAGCGATGGGACGGTTTAATTTGTTCAAGCCGGATGTGATGGTTTCCGTGCCGGCGGGAGTCACGAGTACCGAGAGGCGCGCCGTGGTGGAGGCTGCCATAAAAGCTGGAGCTAAAAATGCCTATGTAGTCAAAGAGCCGATCTTGGCGGCTATCGGCGCGGGAATCCCGATTTACGAATCAAAAGGGCACATGGTGGTGGACATTGGTGGAGGGACGACGGATGTGGCGGTGATTTCGCTCGGCGGAATAGTTTCTTCCAAGTCAGTCAAGTGCGCCGGAAATAAAATAGATCAGGCTATTGCAGACTACATTAAGAAAACTTTCAACTTGGCAATCGGCGACCGGACAGCCGAAGAAGTAAAAATAAAAATTGGATCGGCTGTTCTGATGGAGGAAGAGCTCTCTGTCACTATTAAAGGAAGAGATTTTATTCAGGGACTGCCAAGGTCTGCGCGAGTGGGCACAAATGAAATTGTACGAGCGATAGATGGGGAACTCAAACAAATAATCAAGGCGATCAAAGATGTTCTCCAAGAAACTCCGCCGGAGCTAGCCTCGGATATCATCGATCAAGGAATTATTATGACTGGAGGCTCATCGCAACTGCGCAATTTTACTGATTTAGTTTTTCGCAAGACCGGCGTAAAGGCGGCGCTTGCCGAAGATCCGCTTTTTTGCGTAGTGAAGGGGACGGGTATAGCCTTGGAGCATTTGGACGTATACAAAAAAAGCATAATTGCAAAAAGATAACTATGCTCTCAAAGCATTTAAATAAAAATAATTTACACCATGCGTATTTGATAGAAGGAGCGCGGGAAGAAATTGTGCCGGAGATTTTCAGTTTTTGCGAGAATTTAAATATAAAAACTTCCGGCAATCCTGATTTTTGCCATATCACAATTGATAATTTTAAAATTGATGAGGCGTTTGACCTGCGCTCTATGTCCGGAAACAGGAGTTTCTCGCCTGCAAAAAAGATATTTGTGATTTCTGTAAATAGTTTTTCTTTAGACGCGCAGAATGTGCTGCTCAAAATGTTCGAAGAGCCGATAGAGAATACGCATTTTTTTCTTGTTGTACCGGACACAAATTCTTTGCTTAAAACTCTTGTTTCCAGATTCTATGTGATCTCCGCAAGGCAAGGCCTTGCGGAGGAGGCAAAAAGCGCAGAAAAATTTATCAATATGCCTCTGCAAAAAAGAATTGATTTTATAAAAGAATTACTGGTTGAACCGGAGGAAGAAGATTCTGAAAGAAATGAAATTGTAGTTTTAGATTCTACCCGCTCAAAAGCTCTAAAATTCTTAAACGCTCTTGAATCAACTTTGCATAAAAAATTAATATCAAAGGGCACCTTTGACACAGGTTTTTTCGAGCACATCTTCAAAGTCCGCGAATTTCTCCGCATGCCGGGAAGTTCTACCAAGACTTTGATGGAATCCGTGGCTTTAATTGTTCCAAATTTGTGATACAATATATAGATGCAATACAACTTTTTAAATTTTAAGACAGAGCTAAAAAAGGTGGGGGAATTTTTGGGCAAGGAATACAGCCAGTTAAATATCGGGCGGGCTTCGCCTATGGTTTTGGATGGTGTTTCCGTGGAGGCATATGGAGAGCGTGTTCCACTTAAAAATGTGGCTTCAGTTGGCATTGAGGATCCAAAGACCCTTCGCATTAACCCTTTCGACAAGAATCAGGTCAAGGATATAGAAAAAGCCATTCAAGCCGCGAATTTAGGCCTTTCGGTGGCGACTGACGACATGGGTATCAGAGTTATTTTTCCTCAATTAACTACAGAAAGCAGGCAGAGTCTTGTGAAAGTTTTGAAAGAAAAACTGGAAGAGCAGAGGGTCACAGTGCGCCGAGAACGCGAACGCATTTGGGATGATGTGCAAGCAAAGCAAAAGGAAGGCAAACTAACTGAAGACGAAAAATTCAAAGCCAAAGAAGAACTGCAAAAAATCATAGATGAAGCCAATAGAGGTCTAGAAGCAAGCTTTGAGAAAAAACAGAAAGAAGTTTTAGGTTAATTGAAAAATAAATATGAGCATTATTATTTTCTTTATAATTTTACTGGTGCTGGTTCTCGTTCATGAGGCGGGGCATTTTTTTACTGCCAAGAAATTCGGCATACGAGTAGATGAATTTGGATTCGGTTTTCCACCGAAACTCTTCGGTATTAAGAAAGGTGAAACAGAATACACTTTCAATGCTTTGCCTATCGGCGGATTCGTCAAAATTTTTGGTGAAAACCCCAATGAAGAAAATACTAGTGGTCCTGACTCAAAAAGAAGTTTCGTTAACAAACCAAAATGGCAGCAGGCGATAGTGCTTTTTGCCGGAGTATTTGCAAACTTTTTATTGGCCTGGATTTTATTTTCTGTCGGGTTTATGTCCGGATTGCCGACTTCGGTCGGAAGCCAGCCGGCAGGTTATCAGCTTTCCAATGTAAATTTAACGGTCGTTTCTGTGTCATCGGAATCTCCAGCGGAGCTTGCCGGACTAAAATCAGGAGATAAAATAGTTTCCGTTACCCACAAAGAGGGAGAAATGTTCTTAGTTGAAGGCATAAATCCTGATACCTTGAAATCTTTTATTACAGAGCATGCAGGTAAAGAAATAGAAATCGGATATATTAGAGGAAAAAATCCTGAAGAAAAAACAGTTAAAGTGGGTGTGAATAAAGAGAGCGAAGGCTCCAATATCGGAATCTCTATGGACATGGTTGGTACCGCTAAATTGCCTTTTCTGACAGCTTTTAAAGAGGGAATGGCGCTGACTTGGTTTGTGACTAAAGCTACGGTTGTGGGGCTCTACACGCTTGTAGCTGATAGTTTAAAGGGCGAAGGCAGTCTGGATTCAGTTACAGGTCCTGTAGGCATGGTAGGTATTGTGGGCGATGCTTATGATTTCGGTTTTGTTTACCTGCTTTCTTTTGCCGCCTTGATTTCAATAAATCTGGCAATAATAAACTTGCTCCCATTTCCGGCGCTCGACGGCGGGCGGCTTTTCTTCCTCCTGATTGAAAAAATAAAAGGTTCACGTATCAATCCAAAATTCGCCAATACCGCCAACATGGTCGGTTTTTCTCTCCTGATATTGTTGATGATTGTCATCACTTGGCATGATGTGGCGAGATTGTTTTAACCTCTCCCCAGCCCCTCTCCATATTAATGGAGAGGGGAAAGAAAGGGGTGAGGGGATATTTCCATGAAGACAAAATTAATTCACGAAGTGCGCGCCGTCAAAAGCAAAAAAGAACTCGCGAATATAGTCAAAGCGCAAAGAATTAGTGAAAAAGTTCTGAGTGCAACTGTGGCGAAGTTAAAAACCGGCGTTACAGAGCTTCAAGTTGCTAACTCCATTAAAAAAGCATATCTACACAACGGCGTAAATGTGCTGTCGTTTCCGCCGATAGTCGCCTTCGGCAAAAACACGGCGAATATTCATCATGAGCCCGGTTCAGCCAAGCTAAAGAAAGGAGATACGATAATGTTTGATTTCGGGTGCACAGTAAATCACTATTGTTCGGACATGACGAGAACTTATTTCTGGGGAGAAGCGAGCAACAAACAGAAGAAAATTTACAATGATGTGCTTCATGCAATGAATTTGGCTATAAGAAAAATTAGCAAAGGGGAGAAGAGGGCGAAAATAATAGACAACACAGGGAGAATTTTTCTCGCAAAAAAATATAAAAATAACTTCAAACATGGCCTTGGGCACGGAGTCGGCACAGTTATCCACGAATGGCCGAATTTCAAGCCAAAGAGCGAGGATATTCTGCCGGTAGGGTGCGTGATGACCATAGAACCGGGAATTTATTTAAAAAATTTCGGCGGAGTGCGCATAGAAGATATGGTTTTAATTACTAAAAAAGGATATGTAAATCTGACCAATTTCCCTAAAGATTTAAAAAGTGCTACACTCTAAAAATGCAGGAAAAGAAGCTAAAAATAGGGGTACTTTTTGGGGGTAAATCTGCGGAGCATGAGGTTTCGCTTCGTTCAGCAGAGAATGTCTGTAACGCTCTAGACAAGAATAAATATGAGGTGGTGCCGATAGGCATAGATAAAACCGGTAAATGGATACTAGGTAATTCTTCTATAAAACTTTTAGATAAAACTAATCCAAAACTTTATAAATTAAATTCTGAAAATAGAGACAATGTTGCGCTGGTGCCGGAGGGTGGAGGACTGATTTCCAATCTAAGCAATACGAGTTCCAAAAATTCCATTGATGTCGTTTTCCCCGTATTGCACGGACCTTTTGGTGAAGATGGAACTGTTCAGGGATTGCTCAAGCTTGCAAATATACCTTTCGTGGGGGCGAGTGTACTGGGTTCTGCCGTCGGAATGGACAAGGATACAATGAAAAGACTTCTGCGGGATGCCGGTATTCCTATCGGGAAATTTATTACAGTGAAGGACGGAGAAAAAATTAGTTTTGAAACAGCTAAAAAAGATCTAGGCTTGCCGCTTTTTATTAAGCCGGCGAATATGGGCTCATCGGTCGGAGTAAGCAAAGTACGAAATAAAAACGAGTTTAAAAAAGCCGTGAGCGAAGCTTTTAAATTCGACACAAAAATTATCATTGAAGAATTTATTAATGGACGGGAGATAGAATGCTCTGTATTGGGAAATGATAAACCCATAGCGTCTATTCCTGGGGAAATTATTGCTAACCAAGAATTTTATTCTTATGGTGCAAAGTATATAGATGAAGGCTCTGTCGCCGTTATTCCCGCCAAGATTTCAAAAAGGGAGGCAAAACAAATTCAAGACCTTTCTGTAAAGACATTCAAGGCGCTTTCTTGTGAGGGCTTAGGCCGGGTAGACAGTTTTTTGACAAAAAGCGGAAAAGTTTATATAAATGAAATAAACACTATTCCGGGATTCACTTCCATCAGCATGTATCCGAAATTATGGGAAGCCAGCGGGCTGCCTCTCTCTAAACTTTTAGACCGGCTGATTGACCTCGCAATAGAACGATTCGACAAAGAAAAGAAATTAAAAACTACCGTTGAGTAAAAGGCCGTGAAGAAAAATTCGCCTCTTTCTTATATTGAACTCTCAAAGAAAAATCTGATTCACAATGTCAGGCAATTTAGGAATTTAATAAAAAAGGGAACCAAGATTTCTGTTGCCATCAAAGGCAATGCTTATGGGCACGGACAGAACGAGATCGCCAAAATTTTAGAGCCTCATGTGGATTACTTGCAAGTTAATAGCATCGAAGAGCTGGAGCTTTTGCGTAAAGTAACCAAAAAGAAAACTTTCCTTTTTGGTTATGTGCAAAAGTCAGATTTGTCTCGCGCTATAAAACTCGGTTGCATACTGACTATTTTTTCTATTGAACAATTGAAGAAGTTAAATAAAACTTTGCAAAAACTTAAAATAAAACAGGAGATTCATATGCCTTTTGATGCATATCTAGGGCGCGAAGGATTTTTGTTACAGGATTTACCAAAACTTTTTCAAGAAATAAAAAAAAGCAAGTATGTAAAATTTACAGGCATATACGCGCACTTCGCAAACATTGAAGACACGGCGAATTTTACTCACGCGCAGAAACAAATTAATGAATACAAAAAAGCACTTAGCCTCGCGTATGCCTTTGGCTTTAAAAATCTGCAGACGCATATGTCGGCGAGCTCAGGAATTTTGGCTTATGAAAAATCTGAGGGTATTCATCCGCTTGTGCGTTTAGGCGTTAGTGTTTACGGAATGTGGCCTTCGGAATATCTAGAGTCTGTATATAAAAATACTAAATTTAATTTAAAACCGGTTTTATCGTGGAAAACAAAAGTTGCCCAAGTAAAAATCTTGCCAAAGGGGAGGACTATCGGCTACGGATTGACTTATAAAACCAAACGGAAGACAAAAATAGCAATTATTCCGCAGGGTTATGCCGACGGACTGGATCGAGGGTTTTCCAACCGAGGCGAAGTGCTGATAGGAGGAACCAAATGCAAGATCTTGGGCAGGGTGCATATGAACATGTCTGCAATTGATGTGACGCATCTGCCAAATGTCTCACTCGAAGACGAAGTAGTGATACTTGGCAGGCAAAAGAGTCTCGCAATTACTGCCGAAGAGCTGGCAAAGAAGATAGATACGATAAATTACGAGATTACTACGCGAAT
>CALRHG010000014.1 GCA_943359365.1 Candidatus Nomurabacteria bacterium
CTTCCCTCATAAAAGATCTTTACGTCCCAGAGGGACTTCATCAATCACGCGGCGTCGCTCCATCAGACTTTCGTCCATTGTGGAAGATTCTCGACTGCAGCCACCCGTAGGTGTATGGTCCGTGTCTCAGTACCATCGGTGGGGGTCAGGCTCTCACCTCCCCTAGGCGTCATAGCCTTGGTGGTCTTTTACACCGCCAACTAGCTGATACCGCACAGGCCTTTCCCAGAGCGTTAAAACTTTACTCTTGCGAGACCATCTTGTATTAGTCCGGCTTTCGCCGGATTATTCAAGACTCTGGGGGAAGTTCCTATGTATTACTACCTCGTTCGCCACTAATTTTTCAAAAACTTTGACTTGATATAATCTCATCTCGGAACAAGAAAAATCCGTTCGACTTGCATGCCTTATCCACGCCGCCAGCGTTCATCCTGAGCTAGGATCAAACTCTAACTAAAAGTTAAGAACGAAACAAAACAAAAAACAGCAATGTATTTTTGTCCTATATTTTCTATCCAACCCTAGCTCTAAAAATTATTTTATACTTACTCAAATTCATTTTTGAGACTTGCTTCCCCGGCGTTCCGCCGGGGGTTCTCAAAGTTATTAATTTATCAAAGAATCATTGAAATAAAAACGCCTATCCAAACGACAGACGCGTAAGGAAGAGTATATGCTAAGGGAATTCATAAGTCAAGCGCGAAAAAGCCCTGAAATTTCAGGGCTTTTTCGCGCTATCTTAAGGCTACTTCTTCTTTGGTTTCTTCTTTTCTTTTCGGTGTCCGTCGCCTTTTGCCATATATAATTCTTGGTTAGATTAATAATGATCCAATCACAGCTATCCCTAAATCTCCCCATGTTAGTGCGAACCTGCAGCTCTAACAAACCAAAACAGGAACAAAAACACCCAAACTCCCAGATTGCCCAGGAACAATGAATGGTCAGGGCTAAACGCAAAAAGAACAATCAATAAGGCATAGATTACAAGAATCCAAAACAAAAATTTAGGTCCCTCGTGATGTGCCATCTTTTGTACTTAGCTTAATAATTACATCATCGCCTCGCCATCTGCTGTAGACAAAAATTTAAACATGTTGCCACCGCAAGTAGCGCATGCACCCTTAGCCGAATAGCGCCCCTTTTCATTTTTGCTTACTACCGGGTTCTTCATCGTCTGCATCTGAAACTCCGGACCCTTCTGTCTGCACTTCATACACAAAGCTTTTAGTTCTGCCATAAAAATATATAAAACTTCTTAATTAATAATATACGCATAGTATAACATATTAATATTTTAATGCCCTTCTGATTGCCAAACCTTGATAGATTCCACAGGATAGACGAGCATCAAAACATTTAAAGTTAAATTGTCCCGCACCCAAAAGAGACAGCCGAGCTCCATCGCGATAATGAGCGCGACACTCACCCAAATTTTAGAAAATCGCGCAATCAGAAAACCGATCGCCGCCATGAGTACATCGCACACAGAATTAAGAACACTGTCCCCCACATACCCGAGCGCAATAGTTACCGAGCGATAGCGGTCGATAATGATGGGCGAATTCTCTAAAATCTCCCAAGCTGCTTCTATAACGAGAGCTATTAGGAATCTGTACTTGAGAGGAAGCCGACGCGCCACCCAAAAAAGAAGTCCGTAGAAAACAATGCCGTGAATAATATGCGAGAAAGAATACGCGTCTGCCACGCGCTGAGAATTCTCGCTGCTCCAGACATCATTGTCCCACCAGCCGAACTTTCCGTCCGGGCCGAGCAGCGAACGTCCGGAGTAAAGCAGGGCAGCCGCGACAACAGCACAAACAACAATCGTGCTGAGTATAATGAACCGATATTTTTTCAGAAAAGCAATTATGAAAGACATCTTGCTACCAGTATATCATTCACACCGCTACTTTGTACTAATTAGCGGGAGCGTTGTTATTAGTATTCTCTCCACCAGCAGGCAAATTTACATCCACATTGATAGATGGATTATTTGATGCCGGCGCAGGCGTGCGATAGTATTTGTACCACCAAACGCCAAAACCTACGACAGCCAAAATGATTACCACGAGCAAAACTGTATTCACCCCTGAGCTTCCCTCTGGGGCCGGAGTGATATTTGTCTGAGTTTCCATGTTATTAAATAGATTATGTTGATAATGTCGATCAACTCATATTATATACCTTAATATTAATTTAATACAGACAATTTGTGGATATCCTCCCCTCCTTGATTAAGGAGGGGAGCCAGCAGGCGGGGTGGTAATTAAAGTATGTTAAAATACCCCCATGGGAACAAAGATAATATATTTTGTAAGACATGGCGAAACTGAAAATAACGCCAAAGGCATCCGGCAAGGCTCCGAAGGAGGCCTCTCCGCCCGCGGGCGCGAGCAGGCTCTCGCCACCGCAAAGAGATTTCCCAAGCACAAAGGGCGCCCGCAGGTCATCATCGCGAGCCCTTTCGAGCGCACAAAAGAGACTGCTGAAATAATCGGGAAGGAACTCCGTATGAAAGTAAAATATTCTGATCTTTTAGTGGAAAGAAGAAATCCGACCGAAATCATAGGTCATGCCGGCACTGAACCCGAAGTACGGCAGATCGTCGACCGCATAGACAAAAGCTACCACGCGGACGACCTGCGAATTTCCGACGAGGAAAATTTTACTGACCTAAAAGCAAGAGCAAAAAAATTGCTGGCTTACATCAGCCGAAGAAACGCAAAGAGAATCATCATGGTTACGCATGGAATATTCCTCAAGATGGTAGCTTCGTACATACTATATGGAGACAAATTAACCGCATCGCAATATAACAACTTGAGTTATTACAATCCGGTAACGAATGCCTCTATAGCCATCTGCTCCTACAAGCATCATTGGTTCAAAAAAAACGAATGGAAAATTCTGGTTTGGAATGATCTCGGCTAGCTCCCGGATAGCGGTTTATCCTCTTTCTACAGACAAAATCTATTTACATTTCTCTTCAGTAGATAATTTAACTAAAGTTGTTGCATAAAACATCCCATCATAATCTGATGCAAAACCACCACCTTCTGAGGTGGGTCCAATATATCCTTTAATGATTGCAAATATAGGAAGGTAAGGGTCGTTTCCCTTCTTTTGTTTTCTGTAGACACTTACAATTTCGCCTGCTACTGGGCCGCTTAACCACATTGCTTTATCTGTATGACATAATTTAAAAGTTTGTACTTCTGCTCCTTCTACTACATAACCTTCATATGTTTTGTAGATTCTAATAGAACTAATAATCCGATCAAAAATATCTTTTTTAGCTTCTTTGGTAATTTTCCGATTAAGCCCTCCTACACTTCCATAATTAATCTCAACAACACGATTTCCGCCCAAAAGAATGAAAGCCTCATAGGTGTTCCAATCGCTTTCAACTAATATTTCACGTTCCAGGGCATTCCACTTTCCCACCTGAAGCTCAGATTGATTGGCAAGTGATTGAGGTCCCATATCCGCCTCAAAACCACGTGTTTGCAGATACGATTTTAATTCAAGAATAGTGTTCACATTAATTTCTTTGATGCGAATTGTCGCTAGAGCGTGGAGAGAAGAGCCATCGTTGAACAAGATAACCATATCTTCTTTTTTACCCGTATCTGTTTTTTCTTGGACCTGAAAAGAAGAAGGATGCGCAACTTCAATGCCTAAGGCGTCGCTTTTGTGAGTTTTCCAATTATCTGTATCTTTTTTCTCTGATGTTTTTTCACTCAACATTCCACTTATTGATGGTTCCTTGTCTTTGTAATATGTCACCACCAGAAGCGCGATGATGATACCGAGGATAATTATCCAAACTATTGTCGCGATTCCTTTTTTATAGTTTTTCATAATATTTATAACTTAATTGGTAATACTGAAATAATTATCGCTCTCATCCGCTACACCCTTTCCGGTGTTGTATTTATTAACAATCACTTGGATTTTATGTCTTGAGGCACTTCCCGTAGTCTGCTCTGTACCAACTGGAATTTTATAAGAAAAATTATCTGATTCAGTAGTTCCAATAGTTATTTCTCCAACTCGAACACCATCATCTGAATATCTGTTAAGTCTAATTGTTCTTGTTCCTAATTCACCCCCAGAGAGTGTAGATATTGAATAGGTCTGCCCAATTTTCCAATTTTCCCCGCCATTTGGAGAAATGACTTTAATATCTGGTTGAGAAGATGGCTTCTCTGAGGTAACAGTGAACTCAACCGCATTACTCTTAACTCCGTAAGGTTCTGCTGTTATTTTATATTTCCCTGGAGTAATGGTTAGATACGAGTTACACACTCCTGTGCTCGAATCATTATTCTTGCATAGTTTCGAATCAATCTTTAGTTTAAGCGGATTAAAACTCACAGCTTCTCCAAGGTAACCTTTCTCCCCATTAGAATTTTCTAACCATGCATTTGGTTCACTTTCAAAACCAAAAAGATTTTGTCCTTTTACTTCAATCGTCGTTCCAACTGGTCCGGAAGAAGGAGTAATAGATTCAATAGTTGGAGAAGTTGCCGTCGAGCTGATATATTCCTTTAAAATTTCATCCATACTATCTCCTGGTGCAGGAGTAAACTTCACCGAAGTAATTCCTGGAAACTGAAGTAGCGTCTTTTCTATTAATGGTTCAATTTTCGCAAGACTGACAGAGACTCCAGCCCATCCATCTAGATGCATGCCGAGCAATATGTATGCAGTACCACCTGTTACCTTCAGATATTCTACACGGGCCGCTCGAGCACCACCTTGTGTCGATATTTCTCCTGCTGCAGAGGCTGCGCTCGCGGGTATTACATCGGTCGTCGCTGCAATAGAAATTGTCTTTGGAACAAATGTCCATGTTTTTGCTGGGTTAGGCTTGCCATTGAAAATATAATCATTCATGGCCTTTTCATAAGCGACCATGTCATTCGGAACCATAATAGTTATATTCACTGTCTTCTCGTCTAGGTTGGGCAACGTAATTCGTTGTGTATCTTTGTAATATGTCACTGCGAGAAGCACGATGATGATGCCGAGGATAATTATCCAAACTATTGTCGGGAGACCCTTTTGTTTATTTTCCATAATTTCAAAAATGATTTAATAAATTATTAATATAATTACTATGGACCTAATTAGAAAAATAGCTAGTTTTGTGGTCTAATAACTATTATTCTTCCCCCCTCCTTAATCAAGGAGGGGCTGCGAAGCTGGGGGGTAATTACTCCCCGCATTTTGCGTTGAGCGCCGAGAGGTCAGCATCAGTCAGAGTTTTGTTGTTGCCCTGGTTGAGCTTGTACATTATCGCTTTCGGGTCTTCCACATGTTCAATATCAAGAGCATGTCCGAGTTCGTGCGCCAAAACCCGCACGAGTTTGTCCCGGCTGGAAAATTCATACACATCTATTTCCCTGCTAGCGCCATCTTCTACATACACCCCCTCTTCAAAAGACTCCCCGCGTGATTCGACAGTTGTATTGTATTTATCTACCGAGAGATTCAAAGTGCTGACCAGACGATTGAGCACCACCACCATAGCATTGATTTCATCTACCATTTCGTTAAGTCGTTTTTGGATTATTTGCAGCGCATCTGATTCGGCTTTCAATTCCAAACGCTCTTGCTCGATTCTGTCGTACTCTGCCTTCGGCGCTCCGCCCTTCTTGTTCCAAAAATCAACTTCTTTGGAGTAAGCTTCTTGCTTTTGATTAAAGATCGCCGCGCGCGCTTCGAAAGCAGTTTTCTCTTTTGCATACTCCGCCTTGCTGGCTTCATATTTGCTCTTCAACATATCATAAGAAGCTCGATTGTCTTTGACCACAATACCCAGACTCGCTAGTTTACTCGTAGCTTCCTGCCGATAATCATAGACAAGATTTATTTTTAGCATTCCGCCTTTTTGATCGTCTTCTTTGTAAGTGAAAAGTTCTTTTCCAAAAGGCTTTTCCCAGATAGCTTCCGCTTCAGCAAGCGCGCTCAAAAAATAACTTTTTGAAATTCCGAATTTCGTATCGAAAGCGCCGAGAGTATAGGCAATCGGATTCTCGCAAGGAGTGTTTTTTATGATAAGTCCGGTAATAACTCCGTTGATTGTGGGCAGAATTTTAGTGCGAATATCATCTTTGAATTGATACCCGACCACCGCCAAGATAACAAGGAAAAATAAGATTTTTAGAATCTTTCTCATGGTTATATATTTGCATTTTTACCCCTATTATGCAATAATCGCGTAATGAGTTTTGTAATACAAATCCTGCCTTATGTGCAGATAATCCTTTCAGTCGTGTTAGTAACAGCTATTCTCCTTCAGCAAACCTCAGCCGGAGTGGGTGGAGCTTTGGGCGGGAACGATTCGGGAGGCTTTCACAGCACTCGCCGGGGTTTCGAAAAGTTTCTTTTTTATTTGTCCATCACTTGCGGAATTCTTTTTACTTTATCTGCACTTCTAAGTATAATAATCAAAGCAGAGTAACTTGCAGGGGACGGAGCGTCTAAATATGTTTAATTCTAAATTGCCTTCCAAAAAAGAAATAAATTTAGCTTTTGCTTCTTTCTCCAAAAAAGAAGGAATTCTTTTTTGGGTTTTTGTAATAATCTTTTTTCTCTCCACCTTGCTTATACTAGAAGGCATCAATAGATACTTTATGGTGACAGTCCCAATGAAGGGCGGCTCTACCTCCCTCGGCATTGTAGGGGTTCCGCGCTTTGTAAATCCGGTATTGGCAAATTCTCAGGCAGACCTCGGCTTAGTTGCGCTCATTTACTCCGGACTCATGAGAAAAAGCGGCTCCGGCGCCCTCATTCCGGACTTGGCTTCCGAATATTCTAAATCAGAAAATGGGCTCATTTATACCTTCACCTTGAAAGACAATATATACTTTCAGGACGGAAAGCCCGTCACCGCAAACGATATAATGTTTACGATCAATAAGATAAAAGACGGAATTATCGAAAGCCCGCAGAAAGTAAACTGGGAAGGCATCACTGCATTGATGATAGACGAAAAAAAAATACAATTCACTTTAAAACAGCCGTATGCGTATTTTCTAGAAAATACGACGCTTCCTATCATGCCCGCGCATCTGTGGGAGAATTCCCCAATAGAATTGAATGAGAGAAACACGAACCCTATCGGCTCCGGCCCCTATATGATAAAAACTGTCAACAAGCAATCGTCCGGAATTATTGATTCTTATGAATTGGTGCCATTCAAAAAATTTATTCTGGGTGAACCTTATATCAAAAATATAAATCTGCATTTTTACCAAAATGAGGACGACTTGATCAAAGCCCTGCTGGAAAAAAAGGTGGCGGAGATAAGCTCTATTGCCCCGCAAAATGCGGAAAACCTCAAAGAAAAAAATTATCAGATAGAGTCATCAGTTCTGCCTAGAATATTCGGGCTTTTCTTCAACCAAAATGCCAATCAGCTTTTTACCGACAAAGCGGTGGTGTCCGCGATCAATCAAGCGATAGATAAAGAAAAAATAGTAAGAGATGTTCTCCTTGGATACGGAGTCGTTATTGACGGTCCGATACCGCCTTCCGCTCTCCCCGAGCGCACGAACGCCACAGATGATTCGAGAGAAGAAATATTGCTAAAAATACAAGCTGACCTTTCTAAAGCCGGATGGAAAAAGAATGCCGAAGGATTTTTGGAAAAAACGACAACACAGAACAAAAAGAAAACCGTGATCCCTCTGCAGTTTTCCATTTCGACGGGCAATACTCCGGAGCTAGCCAAAACCGCCCTTATGATTAAAGATGATTTGGAAACCCTGGGAATGAAGGTCGATGTAAAAACTTTTGAGGTAGGTAATTTAAACCAGTCCGTCATTCGTCCCCGCAAATACGACGTTCTCCTCTTCGGTCAGATCATCAATCGCAAATCCGATCTGTTCGCTTTCTGGCACTCGGGACAGCGCAAAGATCCGGGCCTCAATGTGGCAATGTATACGAATGCCAAAGTAGACAAAATTTTAGAAGAGGCGTTTGTGACACTGGATGAAGGAGAAAGAATGAAAAAATACGCCCAGTTTGAAGAAGAAATTGAAAGAGACATGCCCGCAGTATTCCTATTCAGCCCGAATTTTATATATACAGTTTCAAAAAATCTTAAAAACTTTAAAATGGATCACATTACAACACCGGCAGATCGCTTATTAAATGCACATTTATGGTACATTCAAACAGAAAATGTTTGGAAAATATTCGCTAAATAAAAAAAAATGATTAAAAAAACTAGATTATCTTTCAGTTCAGTAAGCAAGGATTCAGGCAGAGACTCCGCGGAAAAAGCAGCGCCCGCGCAAGGCACAGTGCACCGTGATTTGGGCAAGCACCACACTCATAGCGGGCATGAAAAGAAAAGGCCAATAAAAAATTCAACCTATCAATATTCTAAAAAAAGATTCGGTCCGCGAGGCGGCGGTCACCCATTCGGACCAAAAAATAACTTAAGCACAGGAGGGAAAGTTACCCCGCCTGAGGCAGGCGTCGTCCGCGTCATTCCGCTCGGAGGCGTGGAAGAAATCGGCAAGAACATGACTGCCATCGAAATCGGAGACGACATCATCGTCATCGACGCTGGCATGCATTTCTCTACCGAAGCTACTCCCGGTGTTGATTATGTCATTCCGAACACAACCTATCTCGAAGAGCGCAAGGATAAAATCCGCGCGCTCATCATCACGCACGGGCACCTGGACCACATCGGCGGCGTGCCGCTCGTCCTTTCCCGCATCGGCAACCCTCCTGTCTTTTCCCGCAAGCTATCGGTCTTGATGATGCGCAAGCGTCAAGCCGAGTTCCCGCACTTGCCGGCCTTGAAAGAAAACATTGTCGAAAAAGATTCCACTATAACCTGCGGAAAAATAAAAGTAAGATTCTTCGGAGTCACGCACACTATTCCGGATTCGATGGGCATCATAATAGAGACAGAGCACGGCTGGGTTGTCACTCCGGGCGATTACAAGCTCGACCAAGAAGACGGCATCGTCTCCAAGGAAGAAGAAAAAGAATACGCTATTTTTGATAAAGCCAAAGTACTTCTCCTTCTCACAGACTCGACCAACATCGAAAACGAAGGCTTCTCCCTGCCCGAATCAAAAGTACACAAAGGTCTCGAAAACCTGATCAAAAAAGTTCCGGGACGAATGATCATCGCCGCTTTCGCGTCTCATATCACCCGCCTCGCTCATGTCGTAAAATTCGCGGAATCTATGGGCAAAAAAATAGTGCTCGATGGTCGCTCCATGAAAACCAACATCGATGTAGCCATAGAAGCCGGATTGTTTACACCCAAAAAAGATACGATCATACCCATCGAGGAATCTGACAACTATCCGCCAAATAAAGTTCTGATTCTTATGACCGGTGCCCAAGGCGAAGAATTCGCTTCGCTCAACCGCGTCGCCAATAAAACGCACACAAAATTCAAACTGCACAAGGGAGACAC
The DNA here is from genome assembly GCA_943359365.1 of Candidatus Nomurabacteria bacterium. Classification (GTDB taxonomy): domain Bacteria; phylum Patescibacteriota; class Minisyncoccia; order Phycocordibacterales; family UBA9973; genus UBA9973. The sequence continues at coordinate 9,455 of CALRHG010000014.1, forward strand.
AATTATTCTTTCGGCCTCGATTATTCCCGGCAATGAACGCGCCGTAGAAAAAATGAAAGACGGCCTCACCCGCCAGGGTGCCCGCATCATCAGCTATCGCACCGCCGGCGAAGACTTTGTACATGCCACCGGCCACGGCAACCAGGAAGACGTCAAATGGTTACACAGGAAAACACACCCTAAATTCTTCATTCCGATTCACGGCAACCATTATCGCCTTGTCCTCCACAAAGAGCTCGCGATAGATCTCGGCATGAGCGAAGAAAACGTCGTCGTCCCGGACAACGGCTCGATTATTGAAATTTCCGCCGACGGACAAAAGATAGTTACGCGCAAAGAAAAGGCTCCGAGCGGCATCATGATGGTAGACGGCGTCTCCATCAGCGACACGCAGGATGTTGTCATCCGCGACCGCCAAATGCTTTCGCAGGACGGCATGTTCGTCATCATCGCGCTCTTAGACCAGAAATCCGGCAAATTAAAAAAATCTCCGGATCTCATCTCCCGCGGATTCGTCTACCTGAAAGAAAACCAGGAGCTTCTGCGCCAAGTGCGAATCATCATCAAGAAATCCGTGGAAGAGGGAGCGGCAAGAAATCCTGCCCGCCAAATGACAGACGGGAATCCGGTAGACTTTGACTACATCAAGGCAGGCTTGGGTGAAACAGTTTCAAAATTCTTGTATCAAAAAACAGAAAAAAGGCCATTAGTTATACCAGTAATCCTAAGCGTCTAGCAACAGAGCCTTAGACTCTGTAAAGAATTATGCAACACAAAAGAAAAATAATTTATCTAGCGGGGTTTATTTTTTCTCTCTCAGTCGCCCTGATGGCTTACATAAACTCCAGTTTTATTTCTTCCTTTGTTAGTGAAAAATTAGTCGGCACAGTTTACACCCTAGGGTCAATCTTTTCCATACTAGCGCTTCTTGTCGTCCCCAGCATATTCAGAAAAGTGGGAGGATATAGATTCTTATTATGGGCAATAGGGCTGAATGCGCTTTCAATTTTATTGTTTGCGTTTTCAAAAAACGCATTCGGCGCCACCATCCTTTTTACTTTTGGTTTTACTCTAAATATTTTAATTTATTTCTCATTAGATGAAATTTTAAAAATATTTTCCAAAGAATCCTCGACTGGAAAAACAAGGGGGTCCTATCTAGCCCTTTGTAGTTTAGCTTGGATATTGGCACAGCTCCTACTAGGAACAGTCTTGGGAGAATTTTCCTTTCAAGCAATCTACTTAACGAGTTTTGCAGTTATGCTCTTGCTTCTCGGAATATCATACGTCTGCTTGAAAAGCATACCGGATCCAACATATGACAAAAAAAATACAATAAAATACATCGGCGAGTTCTTTAAAAATAAAAATCTTTTTCGAGCCTACTCTATGAGCCTGCTCCTGCAATTTTTCTTTTGCTGGATGGTTATTTACACGCCAATTTATTTGTCTTTGCATTTAGGTTTTTCTTGGAAAGAAATCGGCATCATCTTTGCAGTAATGCTTCTACCCTTTTTGATTATTCCATTCCATCTGGGATCATACTCTGACAAAATCGGTGAAAGAAAAATACTAATGTTTGGATTTACCATAGCTTCGCTTGCGACATTATCCATTTTTCTCATCAACCAGCACCAAGTATGGATCTGGGCCCTCGTTTTATTTACCACTCGAATCGGCGCCGCTAGTATTGAAGTAGCCGCTGACTCCTACTTTTTCAAACACATCCGCCCGGAAAATGAAGAATATGTGGGAGTTTACCGCAGCGCCGCCCCCGTTGCCTACATTATCGGGCCGGCACTCGCTTTCATTGTTCTCAGCTTTGTCCCGTCTTTTAACTTTATATACTTGATACTCGGCACATTTATGCTTTATGGAGTTTATCTTGCGGGAACTATAAGAAAAAATGATAAATAAAAAGAAAAGCGTAGGAATAATACTTATTGGCAAAACAGCGGGTGAACTAATGGCAATACTTCAAGTTCGCGGCGTGTGGAACCAAGAAAAAAACGCTCCGGAATCCTACGCCGGCGCCTGCCAAGTTACCGTTCACGGAAAACTAGAAGAAGGTGAAGATTTTATGCAGGCTCTATGGCGAGAAATTACGGAAGAACTTGGCGCTGAAGTTTTGCCTGCCATCAAAGCTCTGCGTTTAATTGAATTGGTAAAAAAAGATAGTGAAGAACAACAAATAATAACTTATGGCGCAATCGCCGAAGAAAATATTTTCAAAATGCTCATGAGTAAACCAAAGAGTCAGTCATTCGGCGGATTCAGGTTGATTAAACAAAATGAAGTTGAAAAAATTGTTGACCTCTCTGGCATAGATAAAAATATTGGCGTGACAGATAAAAACGTCATCGCCATGTTTCCCGACGACAAAGAAGCAGTGCGGATTGCTTTTGAGAAGCTCGGATGAAGTTTTTCCCCTCTCCAGTAATCTGGAGAGGGGTCAGGGGTGAGGTGGTATTTAACTATCCTTCGCCACTTCGAGGGTCACGGGAACAGTTTTTTCTACGCCTTTGGAGAGAACTTTTAGTTTTATTATTTGACCGACACTTTTTTGACGAATCATAGATGCTAAACTGGTCTTGTCGTCTAATTTCACTCCATCTACTTCTAAAACTATATCGTTTTCCACTATCCCCGCTTTGTCCGCCGGAGAGCCAGGAATAACCGCAAGTTCGTTCACATTTGCTCCCCCTTTGACCAAAACTCCGTAATCCACCGTCAGATTATTTTTTTCTTTCATTTCTACATTCACAGATACATAGCGAATGCCTAAGTATGGGCGGATAATTTTACCGGTAGATTTTACTGATTCAATCGCGGACTTTACGCTATTTATAGGCAACGCAAAACCGATATTTTGAGAACCTTGCGCGATAGCCACATTGACGCCGATTACTTTTCCGGAAAGGTCCAGAAGCGGACCACCGGAATTTCCGGGATTAATCGCCGCATCTGTCTGAATGACATGGTCTAGAATCTCCGCGCTTCCGGCGCCAGTGCTCGCAGTTATTGAGCGAGCAAGTCCGGAAACGACTCCGACTGAAACAGTATTTCGATATTCCCCAAGGGCATTGCCTATCGCTATAACATTCTGCCCTATTTCTAGCTTATCGGAGTTGCCCAGAGAAAGATATGGGAAGCCAGTACCTTCGATTTTTATAAGAGCGATGTCTAAAATAGGATCGCGAGCTGTCACTTTAGCGGTGTGTTTTTTCCCATCATTGGTAAAAACAGTGTATTCAACGTCCTTTTGGTCGACAACATGCTTATTGGTAACGATGAGGCCGTCCGCGGACACAAAAAATCCCGATCCCCCGCCAACCTGCTTTTTTTCTGTGCCATTTTGGCGATATTGCGGGATATTGAAGTAAAAGCCCGGAAACATATCGCCAAATGGATTCTGCTGCTGATTCGGATCAATATAAGTTTCATATTTAGGAACTTCTTTGGAAATAATTATCGAAACGACAGCCGGATTTGTTTTCTTGACCGCGTCCACCACAAAATGCTCCTGTGAAAAAATTGTTTCTTTCTCCAAAATTCTTTCCGTAACGGCTTGCGGACCATTTTCATTGTTTGAATTTTGATTTTGCGTTTCCCGCAGATATTCTTTGGCGAAATATCCGAAAATTTTCGCTCGATTATGCCAAGCTAAGCCAAATCCCAAAAGAGCAATAAGCGCAAAGGACAGCAGGCTTGTTAAAAACGAAGTAGCGAAATTTTTATTTGCAAAAACTTTTTTAATGAATTTTATTATATTTATTTCTTGCATATAATTTAAAAAATTAATTAAAAACCTGTTAATAATTTTATTATATTCATCTTTTTATCTTTAGCAAGTTATTTTTATATATTTTTTCTCTATAGGGTTTAAGGCGGATAATTTTCACCAAAATACCCTTGTTTTTCAAGTCTTTTTTAAGATTTTTCACATATGCCTTCTGGTCATAACCGAGTGCAATAATGTCTGGTTTTTCTTGCGCAATGTGCGGAATGTGATTTTTAATACCAGAGAGAACAACTTTATCAACTATTTTATATTTTTTTACTAAAGCTATCCTTTTTCTCTCTCCGAAGAGAGGCCAGTGCTTTTTTATTCGAAAAACATTTTTATCTCGTGCCACCGATACAATTAAAAAAGATTTCAAAGGTTTTTTGACGATTTTTTTCGCCTGTTTAAAGAAATTTAAGTGCCCTTTGTGAACTCCGTCGAAAGTTCCAAAGATCATTATTCTGGTTTGCTCTTTTTTATGTTCCATGAGGCTATTATATCAAAATTTTAAAGGATTTTTAAGAGCGCATATTGACTATATATCAATCAGTTTTCTTATGATAATTTTCACGATATTAACTTGCCCTAAAGTTTTTAGATAGAGTATAATGTATGCCATGACTCTGACGATTACAAAAAGAGATGGCACAAAAGTCCCCTTCAACGCGGATCGAATAAACAAGTCCATCGAGCGCGCGTGCTATGGCCTCAAAGACCCTATCAGCAAGGTCATTCAGATAGCGACTGAGACCCAGCTCACTCTATATGACGGCATAACTACCGAAGAAATGGATGCGGCCTGCATAAATGCCGCCCTGCAAAACGCCCAATACGGCATGGAATTCGACAAGATAGCCACTCGCCTGCTTTTGAAGGGCATTTACAAGAAAGTCATCGGCGATTACGACAATGACGAGTCCAAGGCTGTATCCAAAGAAGATTTTGCCAAGCTACACAGCTCTCATTTCAAAGAATACATCTTGAATGCCGTCGAAAAGAAACTGCTCGATACCCGAATGGCGACATCTTTCGACTTGGAAGAGCTAGCTTCCGCTCTCGACATAGAAAACGACGAGCTCTACAAATATTCCGGCCTCTCCACGATGCAAAACCGCTACCTGATGAAGAATGAGAAGCAGGCCCCCCTCGAAACTCCGCAATATTTCTGGATGCGGGTCGCCATGGGCATGTCTTTAAACGAAAAAGATTCGACCGAGTGGGCCAAAAAATTCTATAGCAAAATGTCCAAGCTCGAATACCTCTCCGCTGGTAGCTCAAACATCGGCGCCGGCACTCCCCGCCCAAAACTTTCCAACTGCTTCCTGATGGAGATTCACGACAGCATGGAACACATAGGCAAAACTGTCTCAGATGTCTTGTTGCTCTCCAAAGCGACAGGCGGCATAGGTCTCTCAGTAACAAAATTACGCGCAGAAGGCTCCGTGCTCAAATCCAACAACACGATCTCGAGCGGTCCGGTGCCTTTCATGCACATTATAGATTCTGCTGTGCGAGCGGTACAGCGAGGCGGCAAGAAAAAAGGCGCACTTTGTTTTTACATGGAGAATTGGCACCTCAATTTCCAGGATTTCATAGACCTGAAGCAAAATAACGGCGACGATTACCGCCGAACCCGTACTGCCAATACAGCCGTATTCATTTCCGATGAATTCATGAAACGAGTTTTGAACGGCGACGAGTGGTACTTGTTCGATCCAAACGAAGTAAAGGATTTGAACGAACTTTACGGCAAAGAATTTTCGAAAAGATACAACGAATACATTGAGCTGGCAAAAGCAGGCAAAATGAAAATGTACAATGTCATACCGGCACGCGAACAGTACAAAAATATTCTCATTTCCCTCGAAACTACTTCCCACCCTTGGCTCACATGGAAAGATTCCATAAACCTTCGCGCTCTAAACAACAACACAGGCACTATTCACTGCTCAAATTTGTGTACCGAAGTCACTCTGCCGACAGATAAAGACAATATTGCAGTCTGCAACTTGGTTTCTATCAATTTGGCAAAACATATAGTTAATGGACAGCTTGATTGGCATCGCCTGGAAGAATCCGTGCGCTTGGCGACCCGCCAGCTAGACAATTTAGTAGACATAAATGAGCTTCCAATACCGGAAGCAATCCGCGCTGACAATGAAAATAGAGCAGTAGGACTTGGGCTCATGGGCTTTGCTGACTCTATCGAACAGCTTGGCTATTCCTACGAAGACTCTGAGGCCGCAGATTTTGCCGACCAAGTTTTCGAATTTATTTCCTATATGTCCATCGACGAGTCCGCGAATTTAGCATCCGAGAGAGGCTCCTATAAAAACTTCAAAGGTTCCGGCTGGTCCAAAGGAGAAGTTCCGATAGACACATTGGACAAATTAGAATTCGACCGAGAGCGAGAACTGACCGTCAAAAAAGAATCCGCCAAGCTACTGCCAATCTTGGACTGGGATGCAGTGCGCGCAAAAGTAAAGAAAGGCATCAGAAACGCTACCCTCCTTGCCATCGCCCCAAACGCCAATATCGGACTCGTCGCCGGCACTTCGCCAGGCATAGACCCGAGATTTACCCAAATGTTTTCCCGAAATAAAATTTCCGGCAAATATCTCGAAGTAAATCCAAACATGATGGAAGCTCTCCAGGCTCAAAATCTTTGGGACAAAACCCGCGAGGCGATTTTGGAGAACCATGGCGATATAGAGAGCATTGCGGAGATTCCGGATGCTATCAAAAGAATTTACAAGACTTCCTTCTCCGTCTCCCCTTACGCCTATATCGAAGTCGCCGCTCGAGCGCAAAAATGGGTGGACATGGGAATCTCCCGAAACATGTATCTGGATATCCGCGATATAAACGAAATTATGAATGTCTACACCAGCGCTTGGGACAAAGGGCTCAAGACCACGTATTACCTCCACATGAAGCCTCGCCACTCAGCTGAACAGTCAACAACCGTCGTAAATAAATCGCAGGCACTCGGAAAACGCGGCTTCGCCGCTCTTCGCGACAAAATTCCTGCGCAAAAAGCTCCGGAAATACTTGAAACACCCATAGAAGTGGTAATTCCTGAACCAACGCCGATTAAAATGCAGGAACCCGTGCCGGCAGTAGTCACTCCTGAGGTAAACGTCGCAGAAGATCCTCAGGAAAAGTTCTTATGCGAAAGCTGCCAGTAGTTATTAACTAATTTAAAAATATATGATTTTAGGAAAAGCGTCACCGACCGACATGAATTTGCATCCCATGCACTACAAATGGGCTTACGACCTGTACAATCAGGCCGTTAGAAACAGCTGGTTCCCGCACGAGATTCCGCTCGGCGAAGACTTGTCAGACTGGCGCAAAATGACCGAAGACGAAAAGCACGCCGTGGAATTTTTGATGGCTTTTTTCAATCCCGCCGAACTCATCGTCAACAGATCTCTTGCCTTGGGAGTTTATCCTTACCTCAAGAGTCCAGAATGCCACCTCTACCTCGCCAAACAGATGTTCGAAGAAGCCAACCACTGCGTCTCGTTCGAATACGTGCTCGAAACTTTCCCGCTTGACCGCGCGAGAGTCTACGAACAGCACCTCGAAATGCAGTCCATGAAGAACAAAGA
>CALRHG010000015.1 GCA_943359365.1 Candidatus Nomurabacteria bacterium
GCCCCCAAATCAGACAAATACATGCCTGAAGCCATGAAGGCGTCTTTTGGAGCCCATGGACTCGCCGTATACCCCAAAGCAGTTTTCAGGCGCTCCGCGAAAATTTTCCACGTCGAAGGAATAAACTGCGCCGGACCCATCGCTCCGCCATAGCCCTTCACTCCGATAATCGGGCAAGACACAGCAGTTTGAAAAGGGTCTACGCCCATGTCCTCCGCCATATTCAAAAAGACGGGAACATCGCGAGTAGGATGCATGACATTTGGAAAAGCCGTTCCTGTATTTTTGCCTACGCCGGCGCCTGTACTGGAATTAGTTAGGTAACACTGCCCGACATTGGCTCCTAGATTTGACTCCTGAGTTAATATAGCGAGCAGAAACGCGGGGTCAACGCCCAATTTGCCGCTCACTTCGTTCGCATAAGCGAGCGCTGTCCCGAAATCAATCTTTTGGGATATACCGGCAAGCGGAAAGAGCGCATTCCTGATTTTATTCGCATGGACTCTTTTTTGCTCAGCCAGTTTCTGATACTCCGCCTCTTTATTTTTTGAAATGGAAAGAAGTTGCTTTTTCTCGGCTTCGGACTGAGCTACTTTTTTCTGGGCACTTTCAAGCTCTGCTTTTGCATCCGCCTCAGCATCCCGTTCTTTCTCCAAATCAGTTTTAGCAATTTCCGTCTGCGTTTTTACGCCGTTAATAACATCGACAGAGGCTTTAACCGCTCGTTTGATCGAATTGTAAGATTCCAAATTAGAATAAAAATTTGAGATACTGTCATCAGAAAGAATCAGGTGAACTGCGGTTTTTTCATCAAATTCGTTGGTATTCCGGAGTAATTGCGCTAAAGCTTGATGCTCTCTGTCGATCTTTGCGGATAGAGATTGAATCGTGCTGACTTTCTCGGCAATGTTCACTTTTAGCTGGGCAATGACCAAGCCTCGCGCCTTTATTTTGACTTTAAGCGCGTTGATCTGGCTCGTCAGATAGTCCACGTCGCCCTTCAGCGTACCCGTAGTTTTTTTCTGCTCTTTTTGCTGAGCAATCAGAGCATCAAGTTGGGCTTCAATCTGAGACAATTCGCTTCGGCAAAAATCCTTGTCTGATTCGGAAGACGAGGGAGTAAGGGTCAGGCAGTTGAATTGAGCACTTGTTTTTAGCGCAAAAAGCAGTATAAATGCAAGACTAAATAAAACAAAAAAAGTTATGACTCTCTTGTTTGTCATAACCTCTATTATAGCACAAATTAAGTAAATTTTTACTTCTTTTCGGGTTTCTTTTCAGTTTTTTCAGCAGCAGCTGGAGTAGCACCTTCAGCAGCCCCAGAAACACCTGCACCCTCTTCTTCTTTCTTGCCTTTCTTCTCGACTTCGATAGCCGTGAGATCGACTGGAGCAGCAACTTCTTCTTTTTCTTCCACCTGAGCGACGATAGAAGCGACGACGTCAGCGCCGTTCGTAATAGCCACGACGCCAGCCGGTAACTTTATATCAGAAACAATGACGCTGTTGTCTAAGCCTTCGAGTTTAGAAATATCTACAGACAGATTGTGTGGAAGAGCTGCAGGCAGAGCTTCGATTTCGACTTCGTGAAGCACCTTCACGAGGTTTCCGATTCCACTCTTCACCGCGCCGGAAACGCCTTCGAACACAAGCGGAACTTTAACTTTGATTTTTTTCTTCATGTCGATCGCTAGAAAGTCCACATGTATCGGCTCATCCGTAACAGGGTCTACCTGCACTTCGTGGATCAGCACATCGATATCTTTCGTGCCCATAGAAATCTTAATAGCTGAAGATTCGCCGGCAACTCTCCAAGTTTTCTTGAAATCAACATTCGGAATGGAAATAGAAGTGTTCTCCTGTCCTGATCCATAAAAAACAGCCGGAATCTTTCCGGATTTTCGTACAGCGTCTAGTTTTGCCTTCGAATCTCGCTTGTCAGCTTTAATTACAAACATGAAATAGAGTATACCTGAAAAAATTTAAAATGCAATATGCCTAACGCAGAGTAGTTATATGCTCTGTTATGTATTCCTTTGTTCCCCCATCTGTTTTTGTCGGCACTTTTTTACCGGGGTTGAGAATGTTTTTTGGATCAAAAATTTGCTTGATTTGCTTAAAAATATTAATTATTTTTTCGTTGAACATTTTGCCCAGATATGGTGTGCGGATAAGGCCATCATTATGCTCTGCTGTGATAGACCCGCCGAGGCTCGTTACTAAATCATAAACTTGATTCGAAACTTCCAGAATCATTTCTTTCAAATGCGGATCTTTCGGATTGACCAAAGTATATATATGCATGTTGCCGTCGCCGGAGTGCCCGCCCACTGCAAATGTCATGCGTTTTTTATATTTGTCCAAAATTTTATACAACGCAGGGAAAAATTCCGGTATGCGCTCCGGTTTAACTATCACATCATCAATGAACGGCATCGACTTAACTTTTTTCAGATGGTAACGGATCAGATTGAAAGCTTCGTGGCGGATAGTCCAATATTTCTTTGCTTCAAATTCATTTTTTGTAAGCCGCATGCCTATTTTATGGCTAGTTTTTAAATCTGCTAGGGCTATCTCGGCTTGTTTGTCCACTTCAGCCTGTGAATCCCCCGTGAATTCAATCAAAAGAACTATTTTGGGAAATCCGTGCCGCAGAGTCATCATAGCTTCCGGCCAAAAACTAAAAATTAATCTGAAGAAATTTTTTAAACCCAGCAGTTTGGTGAAATCTTTTATGTACTTCAGAACAAGCAGAAAGGTTTTGTCATCATAAGACTCGAGCGACTGCGGATTGTATTTTAAAATTCGATTCACTAAGTCCGGCAGTATGTTCATGTCTCGTAAAAATACGACTAGTAGCCTAGTGTGTTTCGGCTCAGGCACAAGCCTGAAAGTAATTTCTGTGGCTATGCCCAGAGTGCCCTGCGAGCCGACTAGAAGTTTATTTAAGTCAAAAATATTATCTTTTACAACGTTCCACACATAGTACCCAGCAGAATTTTTGTGCACATCCGGCTTCGCATTTTTTATTTCTACTTCATTATTTTTAATTAAATCATAAATCTTACTATATTCCTCTCTCTGCTCAGAAATTTGATTCAAAGAAATAGGTTTTACAATCTTTTCTTCCCCATCGGCAAAAACAACCTTCGTCTCCAAAATATAATCTTCCGTCTTTCCATATCTCAAAGTCCGCTCCCCCGCGGAATTATTACCGAACATTCCGCCCATGGCATTGATAGTCTTCGAAGCTGTAAAACACGGAAGTATCAAACCCTTTTCCAAAGTTAATTTTTCAAAATCGCGGTAAAACATTCCGGGCTGGACTGTAATGGACTGCGTCCCCCACCCGATCAATTTATTCATATATCTAGTAAAATCCAAAATAATAGACTCACCAATAGCCCCGCCGGACATATCTGTGCCTGCGCAACGAGCCGTGATAGAGAGATCTCCGTATTTTTCTTTATTATCAGAAACCCATTTCACCAAATTCTGAACATCAGCGGAGTCCTTCGGAAAAACCACCACCTTGGGCCGTATATCGAAAATACTGGCATCATGAGAATATTTGAGAAGCGTCTCCTCATCATCTTCCACATCCCCCTTAAAAAATTTTAGTATTTCGTCTTTCATTATTTATGTATTAAAAATTTCATGTAAGTAACATTGAGAATCACTTCCTTGAATATCTACTTTAATTAAATCATCGCTCAATTCAATAATAGCATAAGAATTGCTTGGAATGTCTTCATTTTTAAAATTTTCCACTAAAGATTGAATCGTGAAGTAAGGTATACCATTATGCACATCCATTTTATTCCAATGTAAGTGACCATTAAAAACAGCTATTACCTTTTTTGAGTTTTCTATTATTTTTCTTATTTCTTTTCGATTTTTTATCAAACATCCTTCCGGCAATCCTTCAAACCAAAAATTTCCTGTTAAATCTTGGTCTGCGAGTGAGTGATGTACAAATATTAAAGTTTTTTTAGAAGTATTATTTAAATCTTCCGAGAGCCAATTTTTTTGGCTATCATCAATGAGAAGTTCTTTCCTTTCAGAAAATAAAGCGATGAAATGATAATCTCCTTGGTCAAATGAATAATAAAGCGGCTTATGATTAAATAATATTTCAAGTTCTTCTACGCTTATAGTTTTCTGCTCATGATTGCCTACGAGGTTGTATATAGGACAATTTAATTTCTTAAAACTATCAAAGGCAATTTTTAAATTATCAACATCTATATCGTGAGTAATATCATTTATAACGTCACCCAAATTTATTACAAAAGGTGGCTTAATTTCATTGTTTATTCTAGTAATAAATTCATCCAGGAATGGTAAAGAGTGACGAGACATCTTGCGAATAACTCCTTTATGCTCTTTTTCTTTACCAATATGAATATCAGAAATAATTACAAATTTCATAAATTATTTATTCCAACATTCTAACGAACTTTAGAATGACATTTCCGCGGTTAGTTAATTTATGGCGCACCGATTTACTGTCGCTTCTCTTCATAACCAATCCCGCAATCGCCATTTTATTAATGTGGGCTGATATATTTTTAAATTCAGATTTTAATCTTTCAGATATTTCTTGAACTGATAATTCCGGCTCTTTGCTTAAAAGTTCCAAAACTTGCAATCTTCTGTGATTGGCGAAGCCTTTTACTATTCTTTCTAATTTCCTATATTCAAGTTTATTTTTCTCTTTTTTCATTCTAACATTCTATAGAACATTGGAATAAGAACGGGTGCGCGAATTTCTTATTTCATTCCGCTAAAGAGTTTGAGGCGGGCTTCTACTACAGCCTGCACCGCTTCGACAGCCGGAGGCAGATATTTATACGGAGTGATTTCTTCCGGCAGATTTGCCAAAGATTTTCGTAGCGCAGAGGTAAACGCAACTCTGATTTCCGTATTTATATGAATGATATCAATGCCCGCTTTTATGCAACCAATAAAATCCTCATCCATTGAGCCGGAGCCGCCGTGCAGAACTAAAGGGATACCCGTAGCTTCGCGAATTGCTTTGACCCGCTCTGGATGCAGTCTTGGATTGCCGCTTTTTACCATACCGTGCACATTACCGATAGATGGCGCTAGCAAATCTACGCCGGTAGAATCCACGAAACGCTTTGCGTCCTCCGGAGTGGTCATCGTGGCTTCGGAAACTCCGTCCGGGATCTTTTCTAAAATATTCGAGCCGACACCGATAAAGCCGAGTTCGGCTTCAACCAAAATTTCTCTATTTTCTTTCTTGGCGACTTCGCGCGCGTATTCGACGCACTGTTTTGTAATTTTTATATTTTCTTCTAATGGAAGTTTGACGAGGTCAATAACTACAGAATCAAATCCGGCGTCAATCGCCGCTTTCGCCGCTTCAAAACTATAGTGATGGTCGGCATTTAAGAAAATGGGGTAATTGTCGCGAGCTCGCAGGGCGCGTATGAGTGCCACTGCCTCCGTCAAGCCGACAAATTTTGCTTCTCCTTCCGCCAGCCCGATAATAATTGGAACATTCAATTTTTTAGCGGCATTGTAGATAGCATGAAGCTGCTCCAAATTTGAAATATTAAAATGACCGATTGCAATCCCTTTCTCGTCCGCTTCCAAAACATATTCTTTGTATGTCTTCATATACTTTTATTTTAACAAATCTATTAATAATTGCTTTGTAACTGCAGGGTTGGCACTCCCTTTTGTCTCTTTCATTATTTGCCCAACCAAGGACATTATAGCCTGTTCTTTGCCAGCTTTGTAGTCTGCTACTACTTTCGGATTTGCATCAACAATTTTTTGGGCTATCTCTTTCAGCGCGCCGGTGTCATTGCTCTGTAGGAGATTTTTCTCTGTCGCAATTTTCATCGGCGATTCGTCGCTGACAACAATCATTGCCAAAATATCTTTTGCTACTCGTGAAGAAATTTTATTTTCTGTTACGAGATTTATCAGCTCTGTAAAATTCTTCGCAGACGGAAGCAAGGCTTCCGTTTTTGATTTCTTTATGCCTAAATAATCTGTCGTAATATAATTCGAAGCTGTTTTAACTTTTTCCTTGTCTTTCAAAATTTTTGCCACTTCTTCAAACCAAGCCCCTAGAACAGGATCATTTATAAAAATCTCAATATCTTCATCTTTTATTCCGAAATCTGTTTTGTATCTTGCGCGCTTAGCTTCTGGCAACTCCGGCAATTCTTTCTTCATCTTTTCTAAATCGAATGCTTCGTGCAATTTCAATTTCGGCAAATCCGGCTCCGGAAAATATCTGTAGTCCGCACTTCCTTCTTTCTTTCTCTGCGAGAAAGTTTTCTGCTTGGCTTCGTCCCAGCCGCGCGTCTCTTGCACTATCTCTGATCCTTTGCCTTCTTCAATGAGAGTGATCATTCTCTCTATTTCATATTTTATAGCCCGTTCAGCGCTGCGAAAGGAATTGATATTTTTTATTTCCACTTTTGTGTTTAATTTTTTCGGATCAATAGAGACAGAAACATTCGGCTCTAAACGCATTTCACCTTTCTCCATGTTTGCTTCAGACACGCCCAGATACCAAAGTATGAGCTGGAGTTCTTTGGCGAACTTCATAGCACCCTTCGCAGTGTCTTCTGAATTATCGAAAGTATGCGCTTCCGTCACGAGTTCCATTAGCGGCACGCCAGAACGGTTGAAATCGATCAGAGAGAAGTCCCCGCGATCGTGCTTGTTGTTCGCCGTGTCTTCTTCTAAATGCACGCGAGTGATGTCCATGCCCGCCAAATGTCCTCCGGAAACTATCGGATACTTGTATTGTGAAATCTGGTAGCCTTTCGGAATGTCCGGATAGAAATAATTTTTTCGGTCGAATTCTGTAAAGTCCGCAATCGTGCCATCTACTGCCAACCCCACTTTTATGACATTCTCGATGGCTTTTTTGTTCAAAACCGGCAAAGCCCCCGGATGCGCCATACAAACTGGGCAAATATTCGTGTTCGGCTTTTCCTCATCGGGATTATTCCTGCAAGCGCAAAACATCTTCGTCTCTGTCTTTAGTTCCGCGTGTATTTCGAGGCCAATTGTCGGATAATATTTGTTCGTCATTGTGAATATACTAACATATTTGTTTATATTTTAAAAAACTGAGCAAGGACTACCCTTGCTCAAAAATGTTGACAGAAAGCAAACTCGTGGTAGTGTTTCGTTGAACAAAGGCTCTTTGCGGTTACAAAATAAAAAACAAAAACAAGGGAGCTTTTGCAAGGAACAAACTCAATGAAAAAAATCGAAGCGATCATCAAACCATGGAAATTAGGACAAGTAAGAGAGGAACTTGGGAAAATAGGAATTCTCAAAATAGCCAGCGGAGAAATTCAATTCTCTAATTCCAGCGTGGAGGATGGTGATTCCATGCCAATGGTGGAAATCAAAATGGTTGTAGCAGACGACCGGGTTTCTGGTGTAATTGACTGCATAAAAAGCCATGCTGAGACTGGCAAAAATGATGGCGGAGAAATCCAAGTAACTTCCGTTGAACAAATTATTCCAATACGCAAGCCCCAAACAATAGAAACAGTCCCAGGAGGCGAAACCGCATTCCATGACTAAGTCGAATCCCCAATGGGATACGCCGGTTGGTAGACTGCTCAACTACCACTAAAGCGCCAACACAATCAAATTCCCCATCAAAAAAAAGAAAGGAGGAAAAAAGTGTTGGCCTTTTTTCTTTTCTACTTCTTTTTTAAAATTTTTACGAGTGCGTCCTGAAACTTTTTGACCATTTTATCATCATAGAGCGACAAAATAAAAACCCCGCCTTTGCTGGCCGAGGCAAGCTTTTCGAATTTCTTTTTTTCTCTGTCAATAATTTTTTCATCCACGACATCTGTTTTTGTTAAAATAATTATCTCTTCTTTTTCTGAAAGGCCCTCCCCGCCCAAATTTAAACTTTCATCATATTTTTCAAGTTCTTTCCTGATTTCTTTGTAGCTTTTTATCATACCAGTCGAACCTTTGGATAAATTTTCAAAAGAAACGAGGTGCGCCAGCATTTTCGTGCGCTTTATGTGCCGCAAAAATTTCACGCCGAGGCCTTTGCCTTCAGACGCTCCTTCGATAATCCCCGGAATGTCGGCAATGATGTATCCGTAAAAATCTCCCAAATTCGGATCGAGCGTCGTGAAAGCATAATCCCCCACTTTCGCCTCAGCATTAGTTAGCGCATTTAAAAGAGAAGACTTTCCCGCGTTCGGCAAACCCACGAATCCAATATCCGCAAAAAGTTCTAGTTCTATTTTAAAATCTCCAGTTTCGCCCGGCCCGCCCTCGTTTGATTCCTGAGGAGTCGTGTTGACTGAACTTTTAAAATGCTCGTTGCCAAATCCGCCGAAACCGCCTTTTAAAAGTGTAATCTCTTCTCCTTCAGTCGTAAGCTGCCATTTTTCTTCAGTCGCAATATTCGTAATGATAGAACCCACCGGCAACTGCAAAATAAAATCTTCGCCATTTTTTCCGTGCAAGCTCTTGCTTCCGCCGTCGGCTCCCCGCCCCGCGATAAATTCTTTTTTGGCTTTGTATTTCAAAAGTATGTGCACATCGCGCACGGCTCGCACGATAAAATCTCCGCCTCTGCCTGCATCGCCTCCCGCCGGTCCGCCTTTCGGCTCGAATTTCTGCCTATTCCAACGCACGACGCCGTTTCCGCCTCTGCCAGCTTCTGCGTGTATCTTGATTTCATCGATAAATGCCATTATTATGATTCTACAGCAATTTGCGCCAATTTGATAGCTCCTTCTTTGGATTTTGCCACAGACAGAAATAGCCCGCGGTGGCAGAATATCGCGTCTCGGACGTTGGTAACATTTTGCAAATCCTCATCTCGAAGCCCCGCCCAGTGTTTTGGAAAATTTTTTCTATTTTTAAAAGTTTTAGGATCTGCCCGGACAGCTTTTACTCCCCAAGTTTCTGATTCTTCTCCCTCCTCGGCATTATCTCCGGCTCCTCTCGGGTAAACCACAAAAAGAGGTTCGGGAAAATTATGCAGGGTGTGTTCAAAAGGATATTTATTGTCTAGAATAATTATTCTTTTGTCCTCCGTGCCGTCATAAATGGAAAATACTTTTTCTTCCGCCAGCACTCCGTCTGAAGCTTGAATTATCTCGCGGGACAAAATTTGCTTGGCAATATCCACGCACTTTAAAAACATTTCATCGATGCTAACATTCTCTTCGCGCCACGTCGGCTTCATTGAAGAAAAAGCTTGCTGGATCACGTAAGGCGTAACTTCGTATTTATTTTCCACCAAATCAAAACCGTTGTCTCCGGCATCAATTGGCGCGGCTAATTTCTTGTCTATCATTTCGAAGGCTTTTTCTGATCCGGAGAGTTTCAAGCCAAATTTTTTCCAGACAAGTCCGAAAGAGGCGTATTCTATGCCGGCTTCCCCTTCAACTGCAGGAATCCTGCGCCCCGCCCCGCCTATCTGATGATGATCGAATCTATTTTTTTTCTCATCATATACGCCACCCACATCGAAAACATAATCGCCGTTTTTTATAATTGCTTCATCGCGAGTCCGAAAGATTTCAAAAGTGTCTCCTTTTTTTTCCAAAAAAATTGCGAGCGTCGCTGCCGCAAAAATATCGTCCGTATGGAAAGATCCGTTGTGCGTAATTAATTTTTTATTTCCTTTCTCCATTATATTCTTGCGTCGCGGGCATCTTAGAAAAGCAACTAAAACAAACTGTCGACGGCTTCTTTGACCGTGGAGCCGTCCGCCTTGCCTTTCAAGTCTTTCATCAAAGCCGACATGAGCAGGCCTTTCTTTGAGGGGTCTGTAATGGCGAGCTCTGTCTTTTTTGCCTTGGCAATTTTTTCCACTTCTGCTTTACTCATCATCTTCGGCAAGTAAGTTTCTAAAATAGATAGCTCCGCCTCTTCCTCTTTCACTAGATCCTCTCTGCCTCCCTTCTTGAACTGCTCGATAGAATCTTTTCTTTGTTTTGCGAGCTTGGTTATAACGGCAATCGCTTCTTCGTCTGTGAGCATGTCTTGAGGCTTTTTGTTTTTGGCGACGAGTTCATTCGTAAAAGCTGCCGACATAGCCCGAAAAGCCGCGAGACGCAAAGCATCCTTGGCCATCATCGCTTCTTTTATTCCAGATTTAATTTGTTCGTGTAGCATATATGCGGGAAGCCACTTTGCATTTTGGGGGTCTTTCGTAAGCCGACGGGCTGAGAAGGAGTAAAAATTCAGCAGAATTTTATACGACCCCCAAAACGCAAAGTGGCTTCCCGCATTGTACCAAATTTGTGTTAAAATAGCCAAATGGCTAAAATAATATTTTTTGATACAGAGACTACAGGCAATGAGCAGAAAGATTTTTTGTGCCAGATAGCTTACAAGTCTGATGATGAAAGTTTCACTGGTCTTTACAAACCGGAAATCAAAATCCCTCCAGCGGCTTCGGCTGTGCACCACATCACTAATAAAATGGTAGCAGATAAGCCGAGTTTTAAAGAAAGCGCTGACGCAAAAAAAATCAAAGAGCTCTTTGAGGATGAAAATTCTGTTGTCGTCGCTCACAACGCGCCTTTTGATTTGATGATTATCAAAAAAGAAGGCATCGAACCCGCAAATTTCATTTGCACACTTAGAGTCGCGAGGCATTTAGATAAAGAAAATAAAATAGAACAATACAAACTGCAATTTTTGCGTTACTTCCTAGATATAGAAATAGATGCCACGGCGCATGACGCGCTCGGCGATGTGCTAGTGCTCGAAAAACTTTTCGAAAGACTGAAAAATAAAATAATATCTGAAGATAATTTGAATGAAGAAAAAGCGATAGAAAAAATGATAGAAATCTCAAGCCACCCTTCCCTCCTCCGCACTTTCAACTTTGGCAAACATGTCGGCAAAAAAATTGAGGATGTTCTAAAGACAAATAGAGACTATCTAGAATGGCTGCTAGCCGAAAAGCTCAAGAGTGATCAGATGGATGAGGATTGGATATATACACTCAAGTATCATTTAAAAAAATAAGGTATAATCTGCTGGAAATAGTTACGTGTTAACTTTTACGAAAGGAGCATATGCTTTTAGAAATCGTAAGAGTGGAGTATTTTTTAAACCTGGAAGAAATAGTTCGGGTGGCTTTATACCACACCGGAAAAAATGTTGTCGCGATAAAAGACACGGAAATCTTCATCGTATTGGAAATACAAAATGGAAACGACGAAGATATATCAATGTTGGCGAATGTAGGAATAAAGACAGTAAAAATAGGAAAATACGGCCGCTCGTAAGAAGCCCCTCAGCTTCTTTCGGCGGCTTCTTAATTTTATGGTAAAATAATTACCATCCCTGCCCATAATTCAGAACAGAATTACCACCCCCTACCCCCTCCTTAGTCAAGGAGGGGGTGTAAATGCAAAGCAATGATAACTATTTACAACATCAAAAAATTCTTTGAAAGGAGAAAGGAGTTAAGAAACAACTGCACACCTCAAGAAACTTTATTATGGTCAAAGTTAAAAAATTCTCAAACTGGACTCAAATTCAGGCGTCAGCATAGTATCGGAGGATATATTGCTGATTTTTATTGCCCGTCAAAAAGACTAGTGATTGAAATTGACGGCTCACAACATTTTACAAAAGATAGCCAAGAATATGACGAAATACGCACTAATTTTTTTGAAGGGCTAGATATAGAAGTTTTGCGTTTTACTAATGCGGAAATAAATACAAACATTGACGGTGTTGTGCAAAAAATAATGATGTTTTGAGTTTTCACCCCCTCCTTAGTCAAGGAGGGGGTTGGGGGTGGTAATTCTGAAAGCTTGACAACAGTATCGTATGTATGTTAGCGTTTCAGACGAAAGTCATCAAACTAAGTTCATTCGAAAGGAATTATGAACACATTCGCAGAAGTTATGAAAGCAAAGGAATGGAGGAATATTAAACGCCTCCTTCAAAAAACAAATGAGACGATTACTGTAATGGAGAGCCCAGCCTCAATGGGCCGTTACTCTGCAGTCGTCCTAACCGGAAAGGGTTTCCAGTGTGAATCAGGCAGAGCTGGCGAGAGCGCCGCCCATGCCGGCAACACTCCAACTTTTACGCCCATCAAGAGTGGCGCAAAAAAAGTCCTGGAAACGGTTCTGCGATATAACGAACCGTTGGACGAGCATGACAAGCGGCCGACGGAAAGTGAGATCGTCGCCGACATGCTCAAGAAAATAGAAAAAATCCGGAACCCTGAACCGGCTAAGTAGGCGAAACAGTTCAGAGGACTCGCCTGCAAAAAAAATTAAACCTAAACCACCAAAAGAAGCCACGCTCCTCTGGTGGTTTCTTTTTTCTACTCATTTAAATTACCACCCCGCTCCGATTCAGATCGGAGCACCCCTCCTTAACTAAGGAGGGGTGGAAATACGGAATATCTCGAGAAGTTTCTGAATTCGCTCCCCCTCCTTGATTAAGGAGGGGGCAGGGGGTGGTAATTTATGCTAAAATATACCCATGCAAAACATTGTCTGGATTTTTTTAGCAATTTTGGTAGGGTTGGTTGTAGGGTTTTTTGTGTTTGGAAAAAGAAAGGAAGAGGGTGAAAATAAAAATGAAAAAGAAATCGGCTTAAATTTAATTTTGACCCAGATCAACGAACTCTCGCGTACAGTAGACAGCAAGATCGGCGAATCGCACAAGCAGGTAAACGAGAGTTTAAAATTCCACTCTACTGAATCAAATAAAATAATCCGCGATGTGACGGAACGCCTCACCCGGCTCGACGAGACGAACAAGCAAGTAATTTCCTTTGCCGACCAGTTGCAGAGTTTGGAAAATATTTTGAAGAATCCAAAGCAGCGCGGGATACTCGGTGAATACTATCTCGAGACAGTTTTAAAAAATGTCTTGCCACCCGGAAGCTACCAGATGCAGTATGAATTCCCCGACAAAACTATCGTGGACGCGGTCGTCTTCGTGAAAGATAAAATTATCCCGATAGACTCAAAATTCTCGCTCGAAAATTACAACAAGATGGTTGAAGAACGCGATGCTGCTGAAAAGAAAAAACTGGAAACAATTTTCGTAAACGATTTGAAAAATAGAATTACAGAAACTGCGAAGTATATCCAGCCAACAAAAGGTACGACTGATTTCGCTTTTATGTTCATCCCCCACGAGGCAATTTACTATGATTTGATTACAAATAAAGTGGGCGCAGGGGACGACAATGAAAACCTCATTCAAAGAGCCGCGGGAAAATACAAAGTCATCATCACCTCCCCGACTTCTTTCCTCGCCTATTTGCAAACCGTCCTGCAAGGTCTCAAAGCGCTCAAAATAGAAGAGTCCGCCAAAGAAATAATAAAAAAAGTCGCCGACTTGGGCAAGCATTTGAAGTCCTACGATGAATACCACAACAAACTCGGCAACGCCCTTGGCACAGTGGTAAATCACTACAACGCCTCGAACAAAGAACTAAAAAAGATAGACAAAGATGTACTCCGCATAGCCGGAAGCTCGCCAGAGCTGGCTTTATTGGAAGTTGAAAAACCGAAGATGGAGGAGTAGAATATATAGATTAATAAATAATAAAAAAATATGAAACTTGAAACACTAAGAAAGCAAGACCCTCTAGCAGAAGAAATGAGTAGGATAAAACGAAAAGCGCAAATTGCTAAACAAGTAGAAATTGTAAGAAAAGAATTTTCAAAGCGATTAGTCGAACTGCCGAAAAACAAAGAACGAGAACAGAAATTAAAGGAACTTTTACAATGGAAAAAAAATCTTACAGATTCATTTGAAAAAGAATTGGAAGAAATTTCAGAAAAGCAAAAAAAATTTGGAAGTCAACATTAAAACTATTGGATGGATAAAGAGTCAAAATAAGGAGAACCATTATTTTGGATTTTCCCCTAAAAATGCTATATTTTTTCTACGGCTCTATCGTCTAATAGTTAGGACGGAAGCTTCTCAAGCTTCAAATCTGGGTGCGATTCCCAGTAGAGTCACACCAGCCAAAATATAAATTTATCATTTTAGATTATGAACAATATCAACCCTACTCCCCTTGACGAATACGGCGAAGTGCTTGATGTGAAGCATGTTTTTTGGAAAGAGCTAAAGAAGAGGAAGAAAAGAATTATCATGCTAGCCGCGGTGGCCTTCGTATGGGCTTTGTTTTGTCTTATTATCATGCGACCCGGGTTTACCCTGTCGATCTATGGTTTTTGGCTCGTCGTCTTCCCTTTGATTTTTTTATTTTTATGGCTAGCCATCATATACTCGGGTATCCGCAAGGCTTTCTGGCAGCAGCTTGCAACAAAATACGGCTGGGAATATTCTCCTCTTAAAGATATTTCGGATGAAAAAGGGCTTTTGTTTGCAGTAGGAAACTCAGAAGAAGCCTATAATGGGATCAAGGGAGAATACAAAAATCACCCTTTTCATATTTTTGAGTACAGCTATACCGTGGGCAGCGGGAAACACAAAAGTACATATTCATTTACAGTTTTCGAAATAAAATTCACGGGAACATTTCCGCACCTTTATTTAAATTACAAAGGCGATTGGCATTCGAATGCTCCGTCGATGTTTTCGGAACTCGCGAAAATAACGCTCCCGAGCGAATTTGAAAATAAATTTAAATTGTATTCGCCGAAAGAATATGAGATAGAGACGCTTCAAATTTTTACCCCAGAAATTTTCGCGCTTCTGCTCGACTCAAAATGGAACCATGACATGGAATTCGTAAATGGCGAGCTTGTGATTTACAGAAAGAAAAGATTCAACAGTTTCACTGAACTTGATGCGGAACTCGCCAAGATCAAAAAATTCATAGACATCCTCTCCCCGCTTTTAAACCGCTTCAAGCTCGCCCAAATCGGCGACATCTCGCATTCGCTGGAGAGATAGTTTTCTCTAAAATCTTATCTAAGATTTCCGCATATGCTAGAATTTCAGATATAGAAAAAATTGAAAATAAACTCAAATTCTGTATAGTTAAGCGAATGCATAAAAACCAAGAAAATAATTTCGATGTGATTGTGGTCGGCGGAGGGGCTTCGGGGATGATGGCGGCTTCGGTTTGCGCTCACAACGGCAAAAAAGTTTTGCTTTTGGAGAAGAATCGCGAGCTGGGCAAGAAATTGAAAATCACCGGCGGAGGAAGATGCAATATTACTAATGCCGAATATGATAATCGCGTGCTTTTAAAAAATTACGGCGAAGCAGAACAGTTTTTGTATTCTTCTTTTTCGCAGTTCGGGGTGAAAGAAACATTCGATTATTTCGAAAAAAGAGG
>CALRHG010000016.1 GCA_943359365.1 Candidatus Nomurabacteria bacterium
GTGCACCCGGCAAGAATCGAACTTGCAATAATAGTTCCGAAGACTATTGTGATATCCGTTTCACCACGGGTGCATGAATATCAATTATACATTATATTTATTTTTAGTAAAATAAGTCTATTTTGCAAGGTTTTAAACATATAAATTGCAATATACTGAATATAATATATAATTGAATAATTAAAAAATAATTTTGCGGTCATGGTTTAGTGGTAGAACACGTCCTTGCCAAGGATGAGACGAGAGTTCGATTCTCTCTGGCCGCACATAAAATAGTGGACTCAATAAACAAAAATTTATTGCCAAAAATACCCAAAGAAGTTTCACATGTAACAGCTACGCTCGAAAAAGCGGGTTTTGAAGCGTACCTAGTGGGTGGGTGTGTTCGCGATCTTATAATGGGCAGGATTCCAAAAGATTGGGATGTAACGACTAATGCTAAACCGGAGGAAATTATTAAACTATTTGAGAAGACAGTTTATGAAAATACTTTTGGGACTGTGGGAGTTTGTGTTCCATGTGAAACAAACTCTAACGATGTTATTCGTGAAACATCTTCAGGGGAGGGCGTTTCTCGTGAAACACCTGAATATTTCATAATCGAAGTAACCCCATACAGAATTGAAGCAAAATATAGCGATTTCAGGCATCCAGATGAGGTTAAATTCAGCGATAATCTAGAAGATGATCTTAAAAGACGTGACTTTACGGTCAACGCAATGGCTTTAAACTCTAAAGGACATTTAGTGGACATGTTCGGAGGTATAAAGGACATTGAATCTAAAGTATTAAGGACAGCAGGAGAGCCGGAGGACCGTTTTAATGAAGATGCACTTCGTATGTTGCGTGCCGTTCGCTTCTCTTGCCAATTAAATTTTTCTGTGTCGTATGAAACAACGGAAAGTATTTTGAAAAATTCTGACTTGATAAAAAAAATATCTGGCGAAAGAATTCGTGACGAATTTGAAAAAATAATAACTAGTGCTAATGCTTCTTCTGGAGTGCTAATGCTTCAAAAGTTTGGATTGTTAAAGCACATTATTCCGGAGCTCGAAGAGGGGATCGGCTGCGAGCAGTTAGGGGAGCATATTTATGATGTGTGGGAGCACTTACTACATGCCCTCCAGCATGCGGCGGATAAAAAATGGCCTTTAGAAATAAGGCTTGCGGCGCTTTTTCACGATATTGGCAAGCCAAAGACGAGGAGATTTGATGGAACTAAAGCAGGGGGAAAAGGGAAGTATACTTTCTACGGTCATGAAGTTGTCGGCGCGCGAATGGTGAAAAAAATAATGGAGCGGCTGAAATTTTCTAAAAAAGAAATTGAGTTGGTGGAGAAACTCGTGCGTAACCACATGTTTTTCTCGGATACGGAACTCATTACGCTCTCCGCGGTGCGCAGAATCATTCAAAAAGTTGGCGTGGAAAATATTTGGCTTTTGATGAACATTCGCGAGTGTGACAGAGTTGGTATGAAGAAAAAAGAAGCACCGTATCGCCTCAGAAAATATTTTGCGATGATTGAAGAGGCGCTCCGCGACCCGATTTCCGTCGGCCAGCTCAAAATAGACGGCAATTTTCTGATGAAAGATCTTGGCATTAAAGCCGGACCAAGAATGGGGTGGATTTTAAATGCGCTCCTTGAGGAAGTGCTAGAGAATCCGGACAAAAATACCATAGAAACTCTTTCAGAACTAGTAAAATCATTAAATCTTTTGCCGGATAAAGAATTAAAAGCGCTAGGGGACAAAGGAAAAGAAAAAAAAGAAGAATTAGAAGAAGAAGAAGTTTCTAAACTTCACGCAAAACACGGAGTCCGAAAGAATAAATAGATCTATTTAGCAATAGTAAGCGGTCGCGTACTAATGCTAAATTAAGAAACTTCCTGCTGGTAGCAGGTCTCGCAGTAAACTATCTCTGGTCTGTCGGGAGAGTATGATGTTTCAAATTCATTTGAGCATTTTTCGGTTCCATGCTGGTGAGTTTTTAGTTCGCACATGCAAGCACGATGCCAAAGTTGCCGCGGATTGCGTTTTGACATGCGGTCTTTGTGCCGGCATTCAAAATCTTTGTGCGGCAGGGGGATATTCATTCTTGTATAGAAATCTAATTCGGATTTGGTTATGCGGAAATTTTTTTTGCAGTCTGTGCAGACCAAAATTTCTTTCAAAATATCTTCCGCTACTTCTGCTATAGTTTTCGGCATATTTTTTTCAGAAATAGTTTCTTTACCGAAAGTGCCCGTCGTTTGATTTTGCCACTTAAAACCTTTTTCTTTGGCTTCTTTTTCAGTAATTTTATAGTAATCGTATCCGAGCGTTTCATTGAATCCAAAAGGAGCGAGTTCTGGGGGAAAATATTGGCCGTACGTGCCTTCTTGTTTCATTTGTTCATCAATTTGATTTTTTATTTCGCAATATTCCTCTTTGCTGTATTGTTTATTTAATATCATGTATTCGCCTTTGCGGACGGCATTACAGCCGATGGCGCTGGTGACATTATGGCAATTTTCACAGTACTCCAACTCATTCGAATAAAAAACAAAGGCGCAATTTTTGGATTTACTGCATTGCAGGGCGCCCATGATGTTGTAACAAAGCTCGTCTTTGTAATAAAAATTGTTGCAGTCCATGCTGTCTATCACATCTTCGGCATCTCCCATGTATGAGCAGTTTTTTGCATCCGAACTATCGAAAACTCGGACGCCGTCATAGCAATTGTGCAGATAATCGCCGGTGACATTGTGGCATTTCACTTGCGAAGCATATTTTACGATTGTTTTGCTTTTTAGCTCGGCAAATTCTTTTTTGGCTGCCTCGATGCTTTCATAATTAGCAAAAATCTCCGCTTTTTTCTTTCCATATTCTTCTTTGGTGTATTTTACATTCAATATGGCATTGGAAAGATTTCTGCCATTTACACAAAAGATGCAGTTATTAGAATTGCGCATGTTGTAGCAGAAAAGAAGGTCGCTCGATGCCTGGCACTGCTCGGAGTACATGCATTTGAAGGATTCACGGGTGTCAATGCACTCGTAGCAAAGCTCGGAGTCATAAATAAAAGCGCAGTCGACGCAATTTTTCGACCGCTGGATTAGTCTTCCATACATGCAGTCTTCATTATAATCGGCGGCAAAAATTAAATAACAATCTTTATTTTCGGCAGCGCCATTGGTATACTCGCTCCTGACAGAGTTGATCATCATGAGCGCAAGTCTCGGCACTTTTCGTTGCAATTCTTTATATTGTTCGAAAAAAGTTTTGTTCGAGTCGTAATCTTGGGCGAAACTTTTCGGGTCCCAATTGTCGCTCCACCAGCATTCATGGCAATAAACTTGAAAAGGGGAGTCATCAGTGTATAGGGAAATTATATCTTTCTTGCAGAGGTCACACTTTCTTCTATAAAAAGTTCTTTCATTGCGAAATGCCAAGCGTCGCATCGCGCGGCAGTCCGGACAGTAGAGCGGGGGAACTGTTTTTACCTGCTCGTAAAAAATCAGGTCTTCCTTTCTTATTTCAAAATCTTTTTTACATGTTTGGCAATTACTTTGCATATGTTTATATTTTAGCTAGTTACTACATGAAAACTCTCTAGGTCTTTGTTCGGTTCGCACCACTTTATGTAGAAATTTTCTATGTTTCGGGAATTACTCTCTATTTCCAGTTCGTTTGTAAATTTCATCAAATCCATTTCTTCCCCCTTTGCTACAACTTTAATACTACCATCAGGTCTGGTAAATACAATGCCTTTAATTTGAAATTTAAGGGCCAGATCTTTAATCCGCCTAAGATAATGAAATCCTAAATTTCTTCCCGCTATTCCACTTTCTATATGTTTAACCATACCCACACAATATACAAGCTAAATGTTCTTGTCAATATATATCGCCAATAAAATATATAAATAAGCTATATATAACAATATATTTAGCATTTACAACATATTTTTGTGGAAAAAGATTGACACAGAATATTTTCTGGATTATAATGAGTGCATGAAGGATTCAAATGAGCAGATTAAGTTAAATATCCAATCTTTTGGATTCAGCGAAAAAGAAGCGATTGTCTATGTCGCTATTTTAGAGTTAGGGAAGGGAACAGTCAGACAAATTAGCAGTAAGGCCGGAATAAATAGGACGACAAGCTATGATATTTTAGGTTCGCTGTGCAATAAAGGATTAGTCACAATTTCCGGCAAAGAGCCGAAATCAGAATATGTGGTTGAAGCGCCAGAAGCCATTACCGCATACTTAAAAAGAGTGGCGGAGCAGACAGCCGAGCATATAAAAAAATCAGAAGCCATTATTCCAGAACTTGAACTTATTCATGCGAAACAAAATCGCCCTCGAATTAGATTCTATGAAGGCAAAGAGGGTCTCGAGCATGTTTACGAAGATACCCTAACAAGCTCTGAGCCAATTCGCGCATATGCAACAGTTGATGACATGCATAAAGCACTTCCAAATTATTTTCCAAAGTACTATAAAAGACGCGCGGAGAAAAATATATCAATTAGAGCGATTGTGCCCGAAACCTCAACAAGCCGAGAGCGCCGAGAGCATGATTTAGAAGAAAAAAGAGAAATTGCGTTTATACCTTCAGATAAATATTATTTTTCTCCCGAAATAAATATTTACGACAACAAAGTGGTGATAGCTTCCTGGAAAGAAAAACTCGGAATCATTATCGAAAGTTCTGAGATTGCCGATGCTATGAAAAAAATTTACGAACTGGCCTGGGCGGAGGCGCGCAGGCTGGATAAAAACTTTTAATTTTTCTGAAAATATCGTAGTATTTAACATATGAAACATCCAAATCTGCCCGAGACATCTGAAATTATGCTCCGAATAAACGAATACGGCGATATTTTTTCGGATTTCGACATTCGGCCCTATTCAAAGCGATCTTTGTCATTCGATTTTTTGGAAGAGGTTAAACGAGCGGCGCTCGATAAAGAAGAGGGCGGGGTCGAGCTTACCTTACACGCACCGGAGAAGGCAAGGGAAGAGTCTAAGGAAACAGTAATCAAAGAAAGGCTCGTTTCGCATTTTCGCAGGCATTATCATTTACTTTTGAAAGAAAAGCGGCGAATGCTCAAAATTGGCTGGAGCATGGTGGTTTTCGGAGTAATATTTATGATTGTGGCCACGATGATTATATTTGAAGACCCGGCGCACAATCTTTTGTTGTCGTTTCTGGTAGTTTTCTTGGAGCCTGCGGCATGGTTCTTGCTTTGGGAAGGCATGGATCAAGTTATTTTTAGTTCTAAAAAGAATAATTCCGAACTTTATTTTTATCGCAAAATGTCCGACTCGCGAGCGCAGATACATTTCAAGTCGTATTAAATCTCTATCGAAACAGGGCAGTGGTCAGAGCCGAAAACTTCGGGGAATATTTTCGCGCTTTTTACTTTTTTTGCTAGTTTGCCGGAGACAAAAATATAGTCTATCCTCCAGCCGACATTTCGGGCTCGAGCGTTGGCAAAATGGCTCCACCAGCTGTAGTGGCCGTTGCCTTTGGTGAAAATTCTGAAAGTGTCTGTAAAACCAGAGTCTATAATTTTTTGAATTCCTTCGCGTTCTTCACTCGTGAATCCCTTCAGCCCCTCATTTGCTTCTGGCCGCGCCAGATCGTCTGGCGTGTGCGCTACATTTAGGTCTCCGCAGAATATTACCGGTTTCTTTTTTTCTAAACTTTTCACATATTCTAAAAATGCAGGGTCCCACTGTTTATGGCGCAGGGGAATACGCGAAAGGTCATCCTTGGCATTCGGAGTGTAGACGCTAATCACATAAAAATCTTTGAATTCGGCGGCGATGACTCTGCCTTCAGTGTTTGGGTTGCCATAGCCATCATCTTTTAAATTATATTTCTTGGCAATTTTTTCCGGCAGATCGAGCGCGACGGAAATTGGTTTTCCAAGAGACTTTCGCGTAAAAATAGCCGTGCCGGAGTAACCTTTTTTGACAGCCGAGTTCCAATATTCTTCGTATTCCGGCAAATCCACTTCGCTTTGATGCTGCTCTGCCTTTGTCTCCTGCAAACACAAAATATCCGGCTGATATTTTTCGATAAAAGGCGCAAAAAGCCCTTTTTTGTGGACTGCCCGTATTCCGTTTACGTTCCAGGATATGATTTTCATATTATTATTATTTCTTGAGCAAGGGGAGTCCTTGCTCATTTTACTCATACAGCTCCGGATGAGTGCCTATGTCTGTGAGTACGGCAGTGTTTTCTTTAGCATAATAAAACATGATCCTATAATCTCCTGTCACATTAAAACTTCTTTTGCCTTCGTGTTCGCCTGTGAGCGCGTGATTATTTAACAAAAAATTAAAAGGGTCTTGTTGAAAAAGTTTAATTCGTTCCAGAGCTCTCTTTCGGATAAACTCATCTTTCTTTTTAAAAGATTTGTCAAAATGTTTAGTAGTTAAGATATCAATCATAGAGAAAGAAGATGTTTTTCTAAAGATTCAAAAGTTTTATGAACCTTCATTTTACCAGTTGCATACTCTTTCTCTGCATCTTTGAAAGCTTTTCTTAAACGCGCATTAGGAATTTCCGGAGTCGCGAATTCTATCCTCTTGTCTACAACTAGTCTTTTTAGATAAGCATTTAAGGCAATAGAAAAATTCAAGCCCATTTCATCGAGGACCTGCTTCGCTTCACTTTTTAATTTAGCGTTCGTATTAAAATTTATAACTGCATTATTATTAGCCATATATATAGTATATACATATCATATACATAAGTCAAGCAAGCTATTATTCAGTTTAAAATAAGGGCGCATCTTGCATTTTTTACCACTTTATGCTAATATGTGAAAATGTTAGCCACAAAGAAAAAGCAGACAATTATTAAGAAAAGCCAGATTCATGACAAAGACACAGGGTCTCCGGAGGTGCAGGTGGCTGTTATTTCTGCAGCGATTGGCGAACTTGCGAAGCATTTAAAGAAGCATAAAAAGGATAATCATTCCCGCCGAGGCTTAATCAAGATGGTTGCAGACCGACGCACTCATTTGAAATATTTGGAACGAACAAACAAGACTCGTTACAACGCACTCATGAAGAAGATTGAGTTAGTTTAGTTTCTCTCGCTAATTTTCTATTTGGTGCTACAATTTAAATATGACAGTAATAAAACATAAAGAACAAAGAGTTGGAGTTTTTATTGATACGCAAAATTTATACCACTCGGCGCGGAATTTATATCAAGCTCGAGTGAATTTCGGCGCGGTTTTGAAAGATGCGGTGGCAGGGCGCAAGCTCGTGCGTGCGGTGGCGTATGTCATCCGCACAGAAGCGGGCGACGAAAAGAATTTCTTCGAAGCGTTAGAGAAGCTCGGCATCGAAACAAAAATAAAAGACTTGCAGGTTTTTCATACGGGCAGTAAAAAAGGAGACTGGGACGTCGGACTCGCAGTAGACGCACTCAAGACTGCCCCCCGCTTAGATACGGTGGTGATAGTTTCCGGCGACGGCGACTTTGTGCCGCTCGTAGAATATTTACAAACGATGACTCAAGTAGAAGTAATTTCTTTCGGCAAATCAACCTCCGCAAAATTGCGCGAAGTGGCGGACGACTTCACCGATCTTTCTGAAAATCCAAGAAAATATTTGATGGGGGCTAAATAGTGATTAACACAAAATCTGTTGCTTTTTAGTCTCAAAATGCTACTATCATCATTAGTTCGTTCAATTTTATAAAGTTAATCGGGTTCGCGTCTAGACAAAAAGTAGTGTTCCAAAATTATTGTTAATCGGAACAACACTGTAGTCTGGATACGAACTAGCGCTAGGCAAGACCTAGCGGAATAATATGCAAAAAAAAGAATATAGTGTGGAGATTGGTGGAAAGAATTTAACTGCTATTTTTACGGACTTGGCGGATCAGGCTCATGGCTCGGTGATGCTAAAATACGGCGAGACGATAGTCCTCGCTACTGTCTGCATGTCTCACGACAAGCAAAAAGGTTTGGGATTTTTTAATTTGACGGTGGACTATATGGAAAAGTTTTACGCGTCCGGAAAAATTTCTGGGTCTAAATTTGTGAAGCGGGAAGGTAAGCCCTCTGAAGATGCTATATTGGCGAGCCGAGTGATAGACAGAACTCTTCGCCCCCTTTTTGACCAGTCTATTCGTCACGCGGTGCAGGTGATTACGACGGTGATTTCTGTAGACGATAACGACTCTACAATTCTTGCCGTAAACGCGGCCTCACTCGCGCTAGCCGTCTCAAATATTCCTTGGAATGGTCCTATTGGTTGCGTGCGAATAGGAAAGTATGACGATGAAACTTTGAAAGTAAACCCGTCTCAAACTTTGAGAGACGATGATTCAAAGTATAAGTTTGATCTGACTGTTTGCGGTAAGAATGGGAACATAAACATGATCGAAGCTTCGGCGCATCAGACAGCGGAAGGAGAACTCGAAGAAGCTCTTCAAAAAGCGAGCGAAGAAATAACTAAGTTAGAAAATTTCCAGAAGAATATAGTAAAAGAAATAGGAAAAGCAAAGAGAATAATAGAAAAAGAAGTCATAGATCCAAAATCAGTTAAATTATTTAATGAAAACATTCTTCCGAAAATGCCGGAAGCAATTTTTGCCGGAGCAGGGAAAGAAAAGATTGATGCTTTGCACAATGTCTGGAATAAAATGGCAGCCGATGCGTATCCGGAGCGAGAAGATTTCGTGATGGAAGATAATTTATTTGACGATACCGAAAACGATATTTTACATAAAAAAGCGGTTGAAGAAAATAAAAGACCGGACGGAAGAAAAATGGACGAGCTTCGTGATTTGTATGCGCAAGCCGGCGGGGTATCAAAAGTTTTGCATGGTTCCGGAATTTTTTATCGCGGGGGCACGCATGTGCTCTCGGTGCTGACACTCGGCGGACCGGAAGATAGGCACATGGTGGACGGCATGCAGGCGAAAGCAGAAAAAAGATTTATGCACCATTATAACTTTCCGCCGTATTCTTCCGGAGAAACTGGCCGAGCGGGATTTACCAATCGTCGCGAAATCGGTCATGGCGCACTCGCTGAAAAAGCTCTCGCAATGGTGTTGCCGGCTGAGATGGATTTTCCGTACACGATTCGCGTTGTCTCTGAATCTTTGGCTTCGAACGGTTCCACTTCGCAGGCTTCAATTTGCGCTTCAACTTTGGCACTCATGGACGGCGGTGTTCCGATCAAAGCTCCGGTTGCCGGCATTGCGATGGGACTCATGCACGAGACCGACAGCAAATATAAAATTTTGACAGACATTCAAGGCCCCGAAGATCATCACGGAGATATGGATTTCAAAGTCGCGGGAACTCGTACGGGCGTCACGGCAATACAGCTCGATGTGAAAGTGGAAGGAGTGCCGATAAAAATATTGGGTGAAGCAATGTTGCAGGCGAAGAAAGCACGATTGAGTATTTTAGATACAATTGAAAAAGAAATTTCTACTCCGCGAGTTGATATTTCGGCGAATGCTCCGAAAATTCTTATAATTAAAATAAATCCGGAGCTAATCGGCATGGTCATCGGCGGGGGAGGCAAGACTATTAAAGAAATTAAAGAAAATTCCGGCGCGGAAATAACTATTGAGGACGATGGCACCGTATTCTTTACCGGCAAAGGCGAAGCGGCAGAGAAAGCCAAGAAAATTGTGGAGGAAATGACACGAGAGTTCAAAGTCGGCGAAGTGTTAAAGGGGGAAGTCGTCAAAATCGCTGATTTCGGAGCCTTTGTCAGCCTAAATGCATCTACTGACGGCATGGTGCATATCTCGGAGATTGCCCCATTTCGCGTGGAGCGAGTTAGCGATATAATAAAGGAGGGTATGATTGTGCCGGTGAAGGTCATATCCGTGGACAGGGAGCGGGGCAGAATCGCTCTGTCCATCAAAGAAGCGGATAAAGATTTTTTCGCCAAAAAATAATGCAACAAAATAACGAGATTGTTCCTGCTAAGAGCGGGGCGCACAATAAAATTGTGGAAACTTATGCCGAAGACATGGCAAAGGTAATTGAAAATGACCAAAGCGGCGGATTAATAAAAAAGATAATCCATGGGGAGGAGGAACATGAAAAAGAAAAAAGGAATTTATCCCCTCAATCGAAAAAGAATAAATTTTTTATGCTGGTGGGTCTTTTATTGTTCGCGCTTGGCGCGGCTACTTTGATTTATTTCATAAATTCCCGGGAAGTTCCCACTGTCCCCGTGGAAGATCAATTTATACCTTTAATTTTTACTGACAAAAGCATTTTTATCGAGGTCAAAGATCTTAACAAAGAAAAAATAACGCAAAGCGTCCGCACTGCTGTAGTCAGCAACGATGTAAAGCAGGGGGGAGTGGAGGGAATATATCTGACTTTCGATAAAAAAATGATAGGTTTGCGCCAGTTTATTTCTCTTCTGAAAGCCAATTTTGTTCCCGGGGAAATTGTTTTTGTGAGCGACAATTTTCTCGTCGGCGCGGTGAATGAAAATAACAACAAAGACTTTTTTATGCTGATAAAGGTGCGCACTACCGCCGATGTTTTTGATTCGATGCGATTATGGGAAAGCAAAATGTTTTCCGATTTGCACGGATTTTTTGGAGTAGAATTATCAGCGGAGACGAAATATCTTCTTACTAAAGAATTTGAAAACAGCATTATCGAAAATAAAAACGCGCGGATTCTCTATGATAAAGATAATAAAATAGTGATGATGTATATCTTGGCGGATGATAATTCTGTCATCATCACCAACACAGAGAACGCCACGCACGAGCTCATGTTGCGTTTAGCTTCGAGTCAGATAAAGAAGTAATTATTTTTCTGCAGCCTTTTCTGCTACGGCATCCAGCTCCACATAGAAAGTGGAGCCTTTGCCTAGTTCGGATTCAGCCCAGACTTTGCCATGGTGCGCATCGATGATGAGCTTCACCGAGTAAAGGCCATAGCCCGTCGAGTCCACATTTACTTTGACTGAATCTTTACCTCGCCCACCCTCTGTGAATAGAAGCTTCTTGTCTTCGTCGGTAATACCTATGCCGGTATCCTTGATAGAAAATACAACTTTCCCATTTCCGTCATGTAGCCCGATGGTTATTTTTCCAGTTTTGGTATATTTAATAGAATTATCAATCAAATTATTCACAGCTTCTCGAAGCCAGAAGACATCGCCCAAGACATTATAAATGTCATTCGGATCGTCGTGTATATCGCTTTCCATTTGAAGCCCTTTAGCTTCTGCCTGAACTTTTTTATTCATAAAAGTTTTGAGAATCATCTCTTTAAAATCAGTTTTTTTCATGTCATATTTCACTGTGCCTTTCTGCATATTTGCCACATCCAGAATCAAATCCACAGTGTGTATCCCCGTGTCATCAGACTCGAGCCCCTGCGTCGCCCGCCTTTTTACCTCTTCATTTATCTCGCCGAAAGTTCCATCTAGCAATCCAGCAAAAATGTATTTAGAGTGGGTAAAAGACCCTTTGATTTTATGGGTAACCAAATGCACGAGGGATTCTCTTTGTTTGATGAGAGTTTGGAGTTGAATATTAAGTTTTGCCAATTCTTCTTTCTGTTGAATCTCTCGTTTTACGGATTTAATAAGTAAATCTCCAAAAACTACAACTGCAATGAAAGTGATACTAGTCAGCACATAATTAATTGGTGTCTTGATAAAGAAAAATTCTGATCCTATAACTATCACGAGCCCCCAGACAAGTGCTTGCGCTGCTATCAATTTAGTATTGAAAGCTTTATATTTAACAATCAGGTAAGTTACAAAACCAATGAATATAAGCATCCCTATGGGACCGAAAAGATTAAAGGAATAGACTTGTAAATATTCACCACTTATATTGGAAGCAGAAAAGAATCCTAGACAAATTGACAATGCGACAGAAACAAATATTATTTCCTTTTTTCTTACAACATCTTTTTCTTTCCTCGAAATAAGAAAACCGTATATTAGTATCGCGATAGGGACTATTATTTCAAATAAGTAGATAATATACCATAATGTGCCAATTGTTCCCTCGCAATTTTCAGAGTCGTATGATTCTATGTTCAATATGCTTGGTGTAAGTATGACTATCAAAGATAGTAAGGTAGAAAATAGTATTTTCATTCTTTTTGTTATAGCTTCTTGCGAACAGAATGAAAACAGGAAGTATAATGCTGAAATATAAAAACCTACTTCCAAAAGAGCTGTCGATTGCCAAGAAATTAGAAGTAATTTGTTTGGAACTAGAATCCACTGTAATATTATATTTATAACCCAAAGAGAGTAAGTAGCAGTAAAAAATACAAAGGCCTTAGAAAGTTTGTCGTGTCTATTTGAATTAAATATAAGCAAGCTTAATAGAAGTGCTACAATAATAGCTGGAATGTAAGAATATAAAAGCAGTGCAGGGGCAGCTGCAAATGAAATTACTGAATGACCAGCATCAAGAGCGCATAGTCCGGAAGCTTCAATTTGTTGAAAATGATTGGCAAGCATGATTGTAGTCTAATAGTACATTAATATGCTATTTATTTCAAAGGTTCTATGTGTAATTTTCTAAGAAAAAAAGCTGGTTTATATTTTGTTTTTGAATATCGCAAACCCGGTATCCCCAGATCCTGTTCCCAATTTAAGTATTTTATTCCTAGTTTGTGAAAAAATTTTGCCTCCTCCCAATTTAGTAGATCAAAAATTCCCGGATAGTCTTTTATATCTGCCTTAGAAAAATGAGCAAGAGCATAATGATCTGGCAAAATCTCATAAACGGAAAATCCAGCCAAGATTCCATCAATATATATTGATATAAATTTTATGTTTTCATCTCCACTCTCGATGAGTCTTTTAAAGGCCTTATATTCATTCAATTCAAAATGGTTCTCTATCTCCTTACTTTTTGACCATTTTTCAAACATTTTCTCATACTCTTTGTGCGGGGTATCTTTTATGGATAACTCCTTAACAACATAACTAGGATGCTTTTTTATAAATTTCCTGATTCCTCTTCCGGCAGGGTGTTTTGTCCAATGCTCCATGCCCACCAAATGTTCAACTAGATACACATAATCAAAAGAATCTCTGTCGACTTTTATGTGGAAACTTGAATTTTTAAAATGCAGAAATATTTCTTCAGGTATTAGTTTTAAGAATTTCTTATGAAAGTTATTTTCGGAGTATAAAATAAGTTTAGAGGTGGTTTCTATGACTTTTCTATCCCCAATAAATGACAAAAAATTTTCTCCCGAAACATAATCATTAAAAACTACAACTAGATTTTCGTTCAGTTGAGATATCATAGTTTTATTGTGGATATCCCAACTCCAGATGCTAGAAAAATTAAAATCTGAATAATGAGGAAATTGATTAGTAAATTTTTCCATCTCTTTTCTGTCAGACAGTTCAATTTTCTTAAATTCAGGGAATTGCGGAATCATATTAAGTCAGATTAGATTTTCTGCTGGGTATCGTGTGCCACGTTTTAGGAAGTTGCTTTCAATGTCAGACAACTTGAAAGTTTCGGTGAAATAAGCAATTATTTTTTGCACATCTGTGCCGCTTTTGCAGCTATAAACATCTGCGCTGACGAATCGGCGCTTTGGGAAAGTGTGCACTGATATATGACTTTCGGCGAGTATCACAACTCCGCTCCAGCCTCCCGGATCCTTTATCCCGTTATCGGGAGCAGAGACTACCATTGGCATCGAAAGCGTTTTCATGCCAAGTTTTGCGGGCAAGTCAGCCAAGATGAAAGAAACTATTTCTTGATTATTTAAAAGATCATAGTCGCCTCCATAGCCATCTATTGTTACGTGTTCGCCAAATTGAATGGTTTTTTCTTTTCTTTCAGTCATAGACATATTTTAACACGTTCTAAATGAATAGTATTGCACTTCCAGCGACCATGATCACAATGGCTATAATTTTCGGCAGTAAAATTTTCCTTGTTAAATTTTCTTTGGCGATATTCGGGAAAAATTTGGTGGTGAAGAGAGTCATAAAGAGTACGATGGCCGGCTGGAAACTGGAGACGAGGTATACCATAGCAACCGGGGCTAGGAGCATGGCGTAATTGGTCAGAAGATTTCCAATAATTGTCAAAATTTCACTTCCAGTATTCAACG
>CALRHG010000017.1 GCA_943359365.1 Candidatus Nomurabacteria bacterium
AGAGATTCCAGGAGAAAAGCAGATATACATCAGATTCAAAATGCTTTGGAGCTTTACAATAATACTTACGGAGGATACCCTGTTTCAGCATGGAATGACTCAGGTTTTGCCAGCTATAATGTATATGACTCTATCTCCAAAATAGAAAATTTTGCTCAGTTTGTGCCAACTCCTCATGATCCACAATATCCAAATGTGAATTGTTACAATGCAGAATATGCATACATGAGCGATTCATATCGAACACCTGGAACTTTAGCAACAAAATATGTCCTGTATGCTACCTTGGAAAATCAATCAACCACTAATCTTAATCCTGTAGACCAAGCAACGACATGGTACGATTACCAAATAACCCATTACTCGCCCAATGGCTGGGCATGCACGGGATATGGTCTACCCAACTATCGCGTTGGAGATTTAATCCGATAGTTAAGAAAAAAAAGTTATTAATTAAAATATAATAAAATGCCAAACGAAGTTATATTTGAGAAAAACAATTCTACAAGAACACAGCGACTAGAGAACAACTCTCCGTCTGGCTTAATTGGATTAGTCATGAAAATGGGCATTGCAGATAATGTGGAAAAAGCTAATTACGTGCTTCTTGGTGTCTTTGTAGTAATTCTTGTCATTACTGCTGTTGTTATAATATTTTCCGGCACAATTTCTTTTTCCAAACCCTCTGGACCAGATAAAGCTACTTTGGAGCGCATGATGCAACCGCCGCCGTCATATTAAATTTTCTATTTAAAACTGGTCAACCTGCCGGGTTGCCCAGTTTCTATCCAGTCTCTAACTCTACTCCGCTCGGAGAAACAGGCATAAGAACCACATCATATCCAGCGAATCCTAATTTATTATAAAGACTTGAAAAAACTTCCTCACTCATACAGTCTTTGGGGTCTTCAGATAAAATCGGGCGAAGTTGAATTACCGTATTTTCTTTATTAAAACCATAATTTGCCAAAGCTTCAACATCAATCTCTGTATCCTTTGTGCAAACAAAAGTAAGAGTTGGCTTGCGAATTGGTTCAAATCCCCTTTCCTTTTGGGCATCAACAATCTGTTGAAATTGTTGCGCGACTTCGGGAAGAGGTAGAAGTAACTTTTGAAGCTTTTCCGCAACTGCTATAGGATCACTCGCGCTCTTTTCAATTCTTTGACTAAAAACATGTTGTACCCTTTTTATATTAGTATGATGAGCAGACACTTGCATACTTATCTGGGGTTGCCCTGTATATTCAGGATTGTTGATAATTTTTTCTACCACTTGCATCGGAGTTGAATATCCTCCTTTAGGACTACCGGCAACTGTCGAAAAACGAACACGGCGAACAACATTAGGGAACTCTTTCATAATCATCTTAAAAATTTCTTCCAAAAATGGATTGGGTGTGGCATCCCCACTACCGACAAATGAAATGCCAATATCGGAAGTAATTATTCCTTTTTTCTGTGCTTCATCCAAACTTTCTTTTATAAGCACTCTGGTTTCTTCCATTCCAATTTGTTGAATCTTCTTGTCTTTGTTGGCTGGAAAACTTGCGGCAAAAGTACACCCAAGACAATCAAACGGACACCTGCCTGCTTGAAGAGGTAAAAGTAAAGTAGGAGAACTTTTGTCTATATGGTTAGCCATTACCTGCTCTCCGCTTTCACCATCGTTTTTATAATTAAATACTCCCCACGCTTCTTCTAAAGACAAATTTCTTACATTTTCATAACCGGGCATCATGGCAGTGGCATAGTTCAATTCTTTATCTTTTTTGCCAGCAACAGTATCTTTTTGATGCCACTTCATAAGCAAACTGCCATCTTTGGGTAAAGACTCCGTTTCACTTAAATTCATTATTATCGATCTTTCCTCCCGCTCCTTTATCTTAAGCTCAATAAATTTATTCTGCTCATTCATAATATTCCTTCAATCATACACTTCTTATGGTAAAAAACAATTTACTTTAGTCAAGACAACAAACAGCAATAGTACGCGACCGCTTACTATTGCTAAATTGGTCAACCTGGCAGGTTGACCAATTACTTATAGTCTAATATTTTCGCTCCGTTAGTTGAAGCGATTTTAACCATTTCATCCAGGTTGTAATATCGGCAGGCTTCTTGTAGGATCCGCAACTCAGTCCACATGTCGCCGTCTACAAAAGGCTCATAAAAGTCGGCAATATTGTCTACACCGAGGCCGACGAGCACTCCGGCTTCCAGCATTTCCGGCACATTGGCTATAGAGTTGTGGACCGGCGCCTGAAATTGATCTAACTGGCGCATGGAAAGAGCTGCAGAAGGACAAACAGCGATAGCAATACCGAGCTCTGCCATTTCTTTATAAATTTTCATACGATATTCTTTGGGTTGGGCTGAGACAGAAATAGCATGCACAGCCACAGTTCTTCCCTCGTATTTATGGCGCTTGACCGCAGCGATTAATTTTTCCGTGTCCCTTTCATTTGGATTATTTTCCTGATCGATATGTACATGCACGGGTTTGTTTAATTTTTTAGCTATTTCAAAGAGAGCGTCGAGATGTTTTTCATCATTCGGCCGGTCTTTGGAAGGAAGTCCGCCGGCAATATCCGCTTTCGCTGTAATCTCTTCGTAAAGCGCACGCGCATCTTTATCCACCAATCCCCCGAGCGGCTGAGTAACGATAAGTAATTTTATCTTATCTTTGTATTCTTCTTTCACAGCCACCGCCGCATCTATCGCCTTGTGCCCGACTGCATCATAGGCATCGACAAATGTACAAGTTGACTTGCACCCTTGCTCAACAAGAAAATCAAGCGCGCGCCTGATTCGAACTTTAATATCTTCAGTAGTGCTGGATTTTTTTATTCCGTCACTCATACGCCACTTTTCTTCCATACTGACCATGGATTTATCCAGTCCTTCCCGAGTTATAAAATAGGCTTTATCAAAATGCGCATGACAATTTACAAATCCTCCGCTTTGGTGAATTTCCGCCAACATCAGCTTTTTTAAATTCCAAGGATTTATTTGATTAGGCATATTTTTGTTTTATTTCTTGATAAGCGTCTCTGAAACTTTTACCGCCCTTCACGAGCTTCAGGGCTTCATCGGTAGCATAAAGTTCCGGAGTGCAGGCATTTTCCAAATTTTCTTTTTTGGCTTCCAAATTTTCAATCACCAGAGTGGCGACTTGAATTGTCTCAAGCGCTAATCTGATGCCTTTGACATAAGGCTCCTTGGTCAACTGAGAATCTCGGTTGTATCCGGCCGGCAAATTCCTGGCGATATTTTCTATCTGATGCTGGTAACCGCTAAAAACCCCCATGTTTCCCCTGATCAATTCCAAAACATCATAATTCTTTTTCTGCGGCATAATGCTAGAACCTGTCCTGAACGAATCCGGCAGAGTGAAGAAATTAAATTCTTTTGTCGTAAAAAGGAGCAGATCAGATGAAACTTTCCCGATATCAAACATCACGTTCGAGATGACCTGCAAAATAATATTTTCAAATTTTCCGCGAGACATAGTGCAGTACATCGGGTTTTCCTGCACTCGCGCAAAACCCATCTCCTTTGCAGTAAACTTTCTGTCGAGCCCTAACGTATTTTCTCCGTAGCCGGCCGCGGATCCGAGAGGATTTTGGTCGATAATTTTCATTGTTGCTTCTATTAGTATAAGCGCGTCTTCTAGACTGTCGTGATACGAGCCGAGCCACATGCCGACTGTGCTCGGCATCGCCCGCTGCATGTGCGTATAGCCGGGCATTTTTATTTTTCCGACTTTTTTGATTTGGACGGCAAGTGCTTTTATCAAACTTTCAACTTCTTTTTGCACTTGTGCTAGCCTTTCTTTGCTGAAAAGGCGGGTCATGGTTATAACCTGATCGTTGCGAGAACGTCCGGTATGAACTTTCTTGCCGACTTCCCCGTAATTTTCTGTGAGATATGCTTCGATAGCTGTATGCCCGTCTTCCTGCGATTTATCAATTGTAAATTTCCCCGCTTTCCAGAGTTCTAAAATTTTATTGAGTCCTGTGAGCAGAGTTTCAAGCTCTTTTGCATTTAGTATTTTAATTTTGTGCAACATCTTGGCATGAGCCATCGTGCCCTGTATATCATATGGCAGAAGTTCCAAATCGAGCAGATAGTCCACTCCAACCGTATAATTTTCTACAGCCTGATTTGTCTTCCCTCCTCCTTTTTTGTCCCAAATTTTTTGCATGTGTTTGTTTGATTAAAAGTTAATAAAAAAACAGCCCCATTATTGGGGCTGTTTTAAAGAAATTATAAAAGAAATGTCAAAAAGTGCGGCGGTCTTTTCTGTATAGCTCTTTTTTTGCATCTTACACATTGCATAAGATAGTATCACGTTTCAAACTTGACGCAAGCATCTAAAATGTGGATAACTTTATTATATATAAAAGACTTGATTCACCTTTAAAATAAGTATATTATTGGAACATGTTAATTCCAACAGTTATAGAAAAATCTCAATTCGGCGAAAGAGCTTATGATATTTACTCGCGCCTTTTGCGAGAACGCATCGTCTTTTTGGCAGGACCGATTGATGACCACACAGCAAATATCGTCATCGCTCAGCTTCTTTTCCTTGAATCCGAAGACGCAAAGAAAGACATATACCTTTATATCAACTCTCCAGGGGGCTCCGTCACCTCTACTATGGCCATCGTGGACACTATGAACCATGTGCGACCAGACATAAATACTTTTTGCGTAGGACTCGCCGCTTCTGGTGCCGCTATCATCATGTCTGCCGGCAAAAAAGGCAAGCGCTTTATTTTGCCGAATGCGGAGATCATGATTCATCAGCCTTTGGGCGGAGTGGAAGGTCAAGCGACGGATATTGCCATCACTGCGAAGCATATTTTGAAAACGAGGGATAATCTAAACAAGCTTTTAGCAAAAAATACAGGCAAATCTCTAGCCCAAATAGAAAAAGACGTAGAACGAGATTTCTTTATGGATGCAGAAGAAGCAAAAAAATATGGAATCATAGATGAAATAGTCACTAAATCCAAGGCTCCGGAAAAAAAATAAATACTAAAACTAGACCAGCCGACGCTGCGCTTTAGATGGGCAAACATATTTTTTAGTGTGCGACTAGACATATACCTTTAGATTTGGTATATTTATCATGTTGAATTTTAGAAATTTATTTATCGGTTTAGAGGAATATTCCATCATAATTATGAAGTTTTCAAAGGCAAAAAGAATAAGTCTGAAAATCAATTCTCTCGTCCTTTCTGGACTAGCGACAAATCCATAAATATAGTGGCGTGTTCTCGTAGGCCGACACAAAGCTTATGAACACATTAACGATAATTCTGATAAGCGCTGGAGCGCTTGTTTTGGGTGTCGGCGTGGGATATTACCTGCGCGTCATCGTCGCCCTCGGCAAGAGGCGCTCGATTGAAATAGACATCAAGCAGATGATGGTGGGGGCAAAAGAAGAAGCGCAGCAAATTACCGATGACGCAAAAAAGGCGTCAGAAGAAAAGCTTGCTGACCTGAAAGAAGAAGAGAAAAAGAAGGAGAAAGAGTGGAAAGAAAAAGAATCAAGGCTCATCAAAAAAGACGAGTTTTTGGACTCGCGCCAAGTCGAGATAAACAAGGAAGTCGATAATATCAAAGTAAAAGTAGAGGAAATAAAGAAGATTCAGGAGAAAGTGGTAAAAATAGAAGACGAAAAGAGGGCCGAGCTTGAAAGAGTCGCGAAATTATCAGAAAGCGACGCCAAAGAAGAACTTTTAAAAGATATTGAGAAGAAATATGAAGAAGACATCTTGACCAGAATCCAAAAATTGGAAAATACCAATCAGGAAAAACTAGACCGCCGAGCCAAAGACATTTTGGCGACGAGTATTCAGCGCCTGGCTTCCAGCACTGCTTCTGAACTCATGACGACTATTGTTTCTATACCAAACAACGAAATTAAGGGTAAAATTATCGGAAAAGAAGGCAGAAATATCCGAGCTTTTGAAAGAGCTTCCGGAGTTGAGCTCATTGTGGACGACACGCCGGGATCTATTGTCATTTCTTCGTTTGATCCTATTAGGAGACAAGTGGCACGACTTGCGCTTGAAAACTTAATATTAGACGGACGCATTCAGCCGGCCAAAATAGAAGAGCTAGTGGAAAAAGCTAAGGAAGAAATAAACAAAATAATCAAAGAAAAGGGCGAACAGGCAGTCTATGAATGCGGAATTTTGAACTTTGATCCGCGCATCATTGCCATCATCGGCCGATTGTACTTCCGAACCAGCTATGGACAAAATGTGCTCCAGCACTCTATTGAGATGACGCATATTGCGGGTATGCTCGCGGAAGAACTTGGCGCGGATGTAGCCATTGCCAAAGCCGGAGCTTTGGTGCACGACATCGGTAAAGCTCTC
Source organism: Candidatus Nomurabacteria bacterium (assembly GCA_943359365.1). Lineage (GTDB taxonomy): Bacteria > Patescibacteriota > Minisyncoccia > Phycocordibacterales > UBA9973 > UBA9973. The sequence continues at coordinate 6,396 of CALRHG010000017.1, forward strand.
GACCACGAAGTGCAGGGCACTCATATCGAGATCGGTATGCGCATCTTGCAAAAGTTCGGCGCTGATGAGCGCATCATTACGGCGATGAAAAGCCACCATGAGGACTATCCGTATGAAACTATTGAGTCAATTATAGTCCAAACTGCCGACTCCATCTCCGGCGGACGTCCGGGAGCTCGCCGAGACTCGGTAGAAAACTACCTAAAGAGACTTCAGGAGCTTGAAGCCCTCGTAAATGCCTTCCCTGCCGTCGAAAAATCATACGCCTTGCAAGCAGGACGTGAAATCCGTATTTTTGTTACTCCGGAAAAGATATCCGATGCAGAAGCAAAACTGATGGCGCGCGATATCGCCCTTAAAATAGAGAAAGAACTCAAATATCCAGGGGAAATAAAGGTAACAATGATCCGAGAAATGCGCATAATCGAATATGCGAGGTAAAACCTGCCCTCTTGCCTTAAAAAACCCTTGGTATATAATGCTTAGAGGCTACATAGGTAGTAATTATAAGATAATTGGTCGAGGTAATTATAAAAATAACTAAAAATATATGAATAAACAAGCATTAGCTGAGTGGGTTCACGGAAAGTTGGGCGGCACAAAGGTACAGGCTGAGGAAATCGTAGACGGATTGTTTGGCACCATCATCGACACGATGAAAAAGGGCGAGGAAGTGTCTATCGCCGGCTTCGGAATCTTCTCCGTAAAGCAGAGAGCTGCTCGAATGGCTCGCAATCCAAAGACTGGAGAGCAAGTCAAAGTAGCTGCAAAAAGAGTTCCAAAATTCCGACCTGCAAAAGGTTTGAAGGACATGGTTGCATAATTTTATCTCGAGATAAAGTACAAAAAATCCCCGTTTGGGGATTTTTTGTTTTAATTGCATAAAGTTTATGGTTTTGATATACTCTAGATAGGCATTTGTGAGGAGTTCGCTTCTCTCGCGGTTAAAATTAAACTGCAGCCAAATGCCATCAAAGCATCCACCGAAAGGTGGATTTTTTGATTTCTGGACTATCTAAATTATTAGTATTTCCTAATCACCGCCTTTAAAATCGCATTTATATTTAAAGAATGCTCTGGATAGATGGGCTTGTAATTTTTATTCGCCGGTTCGAGCCATGCCTTGTCACCAACCTTTCTAAAATATTTCATAGTGAATTCCCCGTCCACTTCGGCTATGACTATCTGCCCGTCTTTGGCTGTGTTTGCCCGCTCGACGAGCACCATATCCCCCTTCTCTATATGCGCATCGATCATGGAGTCCCCATCTACCTCGAGCATGTAGGTCTGAGCTTTCTTTTCTATCAATAAATCATCTAGGTTCACTCTGTCAAAAAGTTCTTCTTCTACTGTTGCCGGCAAACCGGCGGTAACAAGCCCAAGCATCGGCACTTCACCGAATGCAGTCGTCGGCACGAGCCTCCCCAAGTGGTCTTTAGCCACCATTCCCGCCTCGATTAACTTCTCCACGACTCGAAACACTGCATTCTTGGATTTGAAACTGAACAACTTCATCATTTCTGAATAGGTGGGCATTCTTTTATTTTGGGAGTAGAAAGATTCGAGCTTGTCTTGGTAGGTGTTACGCATAGATGCTTATTGGCTTGCGAAAAAATAAATGAATAACTTTTTGGATAAAACTCTTACGAGTATTATAGCGCACTTTCTGCAGAAGCAGTTTATGATCCCTGGCTTCTTTAGAGTAGGCTTCCCCCTGGAGAATCTTCAGATCAATTTTCTTGTTAATCTTCTGTATCTCCTTCTCTAACATTTTCACATATTGTTTTTGTGACATATATTTATACTAATTATTTTTTATTAAACAGCCCGACTGGCTATGTAATTAGTATAAGTGAACGAGCGTTCACTGTCAACAAGGGAACTGTGGATAACTATTTAAGATTGGTAGGATCTGCTCTTAAATGCAGATTTTCGTTTAAACTATCCAATATTTTCATGTCATTTTCCGCTAATTCAAAATCGAAAACATTTATATTTTCCTGAAGGTGCTCTTGGCGGGCAGACTTTGGCAGAGGAATACAGCCATGCTGTAGGCTCCAGCGGAGCAATATCTGTGCGTTGCTTCTGTTATATTTTTCTGCCACCTTGGATATCCTTGCATCCGCTAGTTTTTCTCCGTGCATGAGCGGGCAATAGGCTTCGAGCGCTATGTTATTTTTATTGCAATAATCCAGAAGTTCTTTTTGATATAAAAAGGGGTGAAACTCAACTTGGTTTATTGCCGGCGGAATTTTCGCATACTTTTTCATTTCTTCGAGATGATTTATTGTGTAGTTGGAAACGCCGATGGCTTTGGCTTTGCCGGAGCGATAAATTTCTTCCATTGCTCGCCACGTCTCCTCTCTTTTATTTATGCTTTCCCCTTTAGATGGCTCCCCAGCCGTCGGCCAGTGAATCAAATATAAGTCCACATAGTCCAGCCCGAGCTCTGCGAGAGAAACATCGATAGCTTTCAGTGCATTGTCATATCCCTGATCTGTATTCCAAAGTTTCGTCGTCACAAAAATTTCTTCTCTTGAAATACCAGATTCTTTTATTGCTTTTCCTACTCCTGCTTCATTTAAATAAATCTTGGCGGTATCGATCATCCGGTATCCAGCATCAAAAGCCCACTTTACCGCCTTAATTACTTCTTCCCCCTCCGCAACTCTCCAAACCCCGAGGCCCATCACCGGCATCTCGGTTTTATTATTTAAAATTATTTTTGAGTTTATATTTAACTTTTCCATATTTATATTGTATCAATACGACTAGGTCTTGCCTAGCTATGCGCTGATATCCAATCCCTTGGATTTGAAAAGTTTCCTAATCTTATCCTCCGCAACTTCATGAACAACAGTCTTTTTTTCATCGGGATTACTATAGGTAAACTTAAGTTTGCGTTTGGAGTCAATTCCAAAATTGGCGCTGGATACCAGGCAATTACTTGTGGAGACCCCAAGCCTCTTCAATAAAATATGGTGAAAGTTTAGGCTTAAAAAAACATTAAAATTATTGTCCACGATAAATGTGCCAGCGGACCCCGCATTAATCTTCGCTAAAAATGCAGCTTCAGACATATCCGAATCGTCCTTGATCCTCATCAGACTTTCCAGATCTTGTCGTGTTAGTTCTGGCTGAGTATTTAATTTTCTTGAAAAAATTTTTTCAGGCATGGTTTATTTCTCCAAAGGCTTAAACAATTCTTTTAGCTCTGCCATTTTATTTGGATCGAGCTTCGCTTCAAAGAATTTTACAATAACTTCTTTCTCGTAAAAATCCTGATGCCCAGTAGTCGCCGTCTCAATAAGCTTATCCAGCGTGGAAGGCATTAATTTTATTTTCTCTCCACCGTCGAGTTTCAAATCCGCAACTTTTTTCAAACCTTTGGCGATAAAAGTGTAAACCACCCACTCCATTTTACTTATCGGATGCTGAGAATCCCATAAAATAAATTCTTCCGCTTCGTAACCGGACTCTTCGAGAAGCTCCCTCTTGGCAGCAGCGAGTATGTCTTCCCCTTCGTCTACCCTGCCACCCATACCAGAAATAAAAGGCTTCTTTCCGGGCTGTTCCTGCTCGGCTAAAAGAATCTGCCCATCAGGCAGCACCGGAAAAACCACCACCGTATCCGGCCGTCTAATTTTCTCAAATGTTTTCTTTGTTCCGTCGTACATCTCCTGCTCCCATTGATACACATCAAAAACAACTCCCTTGAAAACCCGTTTGGCATTTTCAGGGATAGGTTGTTTAGATTTTGGGCGGTCTATTTTCATAAACCTTAGTATAGCAAATTCCTACGAATTCACCTTCGGCCTATATTGTATCGCCTCCAATATATGATTCGCTTCGACTTCTGGAGAATTTTCTAGATCAGCTATGGTGCGGGCTATTTTGATGACTCTATGATACGCGCGGGCAGATAGAGCTAGGCGCTCCGCGCTATCGTCGAGCAAATCCCGCACTTCTTTATTTAATTTTACAAAATTAGACAAATCTTTGACATTCATCTCGCTGTTCGTAGTGATTTCTCTGCCAAATTTTTTAAATCTGTTCTTTTGATTTTCCCGCGCGGTGATGACTCTGGCCTTTATTCTCTCGCTCCGCTCGCCGGTGCCTTCCCCGCCGAGCTTTTTGTAGTCCACATTCGCAACAGAAACCCAAATATCAATGCGGTCAATTATCGGTCCGGATAATTTTCTCTTGTATCTGTCCAAATCTGACGGTTTGCAAATACAAGCTTTCTGTTTGTTGCCGGTATTTCCGCAGGGGCAAGGATTCATCGCCGCCACTAAAATAAAATTGGAAGGGAAAACAGCCGTGCCCTTGGCGCGAGAAATAGAAACGATATTGTCTTCGAGTGGCTGGCGCAAAGACTCTATCACCCTCTTTTCAAACTCCGGAAATTCATCCAAAAACAAAACTCCCCTGTGCGCGAGAGTTACTTCCCCCGGTTTCGGATATGTTCCCCCGCCAACAATCGAGACATAAGAAGAAGTATGGTGCGGAGCGCGAAACGGAGGAAAACAAACCAGCTCCCCGCGCGTCGCTCCAGCCACCGAATGAATACCGGTTATTTCTAAAACTTCAGATGTGCTCAAGTCCGGCAACAATCCTGAAAAAACCCTCGCCAACATCGTTTTGCCTGTGCCCGGCGGACCATACATGGCGATATTATGCCCGCCGGCCGCGGCAATCTCGAGTCCGCGCTTTGCGCCTTCCTGCCCTCTGATATCCGCAAAATCTCCCCCTTTTGCCTCTCTTTTATAATTTATTTTAGTTTTCGGATGAGCGATAATCTTTTTATTCTTTTGTAACTTATTTCTTGTCTCATCTAGATGTTCAATAACTTCTTCCAAGCTCCCCGCCCCGAAAATTTTTATGCCTTCTATCAGCGCCGCTTCAACTGCATTTTCTTTCGGCAAATATATTTCTTCGTATCCCTGCCTTTTCGCTTCTTCCGCGAGTGGCAGAGCTCCACGGATAGTGCGAAGCGTGCCATCGAGCCCTAGCTCACCCAAGAAAATCTTTTTCTCTGAATTAAATTTAATTTCTCCGGCCGCTTTGAGGTAGGCGATAGCTATCGCCAAATCGAAAAAGGGTCCTTCTTTTTTCAAGTCCGCCGGCGAAAGTGAAATAATTATTTTCTGATTTTTAGCTTTGGGAGATTTAAAACCGGAATTTTTTATGGCCCCGCTGACTCTATCTTTGGATTCATCTACCGCTTTATCCGGCAAACCCACCACCGAAAAAGAATGCAGACCTTTTGACAAGTCCACTTCGATAGTCACAATAGCTCCTCTGAGTAAATTCACTTGCGCTGAATAAACTTTCGCAAAGCTCATTTAAGTTTGTTAACCTTCTAAATGCTTCTTGCAGGTTCGCGCGGCCGGATTGGCTTCCAAGCGCGCTATTTCAATGTCTTTTTTGCACACTTCGCACTTGCCGAAGGAGTCTCTATTAAGCCCTTTAATCGCTCTCAAAATATTATTCAATCGAGGCTCCAAAGTTTTAATCATTGAGCTTTTCGCTTCGAAATCTTCAAACCTGTCCGCCATATCATTCTGATCAGACTCTGGGAAGGCCTGCTCTCGCGGAGTAGCTTCCCACTCACCCGTCTCCGGGTTTAGCTTGCCCATATCCCGCATTTCCTCCAAAAGTATATCCCGCTCTTTCTCTAATTTTTCTCTTATAATTTTTTTCTTTTCTAACATGCACCAATGATAACATTTTAATGTTTCACCGCAACTATTTTTATGCTAATCTATCTCTATGAAGAAAACATCTGAATTCGTAAGCCCAAAGCACCCGGACAAGATATCAGATTTCATTGCCGATAGTATTTTGGACGCGTATTTAGAAAATGATAAAGAAAGCCGAGCCGCCATCGAAGTCATGGGCGGACATAATTTGATCACCATCAACGGCGAAGTCACCTCCAAAAGCGCCCCCGACATAGAAAAATTGGTCAAAGAAATTGTCGGGCAAAATTACAAAATAATCATCAACATAGCTCTACAAAGTCCGCAAATCGCCGGAGGCGTAGACAAAGGCGGAGCGGGAGACCAGGGCATCATGAAAGGCTATGCCACGAATGAGACCCCCGAATATCTTCCCCTCGAATATGTCCTCGCCCGCAATCTATGCCAAAAAATATTTGCAGTTTATCCATACGATGGCAAGACGCAAGTAACGATAGAAAACGGCAAAGTGCTGACCGCCCTTGCCAGCTTCCAAAACACGAAAAACGCTGAGCTTCTAAAATTGGTCAAAGAAATAATTAAAGCCGATGTTTACCTGATCAATCCAGCCGGAGAATGGACGCTGGGCGGATTCGACGCCGACACCGGCCTTTCCGGCAGAAAATTAATCATCGACAATTATGGCCCGCAGATATCCATCGGCGGCGGATCGTTCTCAGGCAAAGATGCCACCAAAGTAGACCGCTCCGGCGCCTACATGGCGCGATTCGCCGCTAAAAATTTAGTCGCTGCCGGATACGGCAAAGAAATATTTGTGTCAGTAGCCTACGCGATAGGCATGGCCGAACCGCTGATGCTCGAAGCAGTAAATGAAAAAGGCGAAGACTTGTCCGAAATAGTCCGCAAGAATTTTGATTTCAA
>CALRHG010000018.1 GCA_943359365.1 Candidatus Nomurabacteria bacterium
GAATCTTAAAGCTAAAAGCGAGTTTGGTTGGGGAGCCGGAAGAGGGATCGCCGATTACATCGGCAGGTGCTTTTCTCCCTCGCTTCACTCGTACAGAAAAGCCTTTCTCACCCCTCACGCAAGCGAAGCAGTTCGCTTGCTTTCCTGAGTGTCTTTTAAAATCAGCTAGAACCTATTTTAGCAAAAATTCCTAATGCACACGCTCCGCGTGCCTCTTAACTTTAAACTAATTACCACGCTCGACTAATGTGCTAATTCAATGGGCTCGGAAAAGCGGAACAATGATTTTGGGGATATGGATTCCGCTTTTCCTCGGCTGAATGTTTTTTAAAATTCGGCGAGATGAGGAATTCTGCATGAACCCAAATACAAATACTCGGTGCCTTCGTTCATCATATCATTGTGTCAGTTCTAAAGGAATACACCCTCGGCATCCGCCTCGGGAATTTCCGCTAGGGCTACGAGCGCCAGTTCTAGGTATGGGAACGGCTCAAATACCAGTAAATGAGCCGTTCCCAATTCTGGTTGGGGAGAGGATTCTCCTCTCCCCAGTGCGTTGCCTCGGTTCGTGCTCCTTTCAGTCGCATCCGGCAGAGCCGGACAGGGCTCACCCCACCCGGCCGCACAAACCCCTCTCAGGTTTTTCATGTCCGTGTTTAGTGTGTCGCTTTCGCTATTAGATTTTAGTATTTCAGATTGCTCAGGCGCTCGTCTTTAGCCCAGACACCCTAGCGGAAATTCCCGAAGGCGCAAATGCAAATGCGCTTGACCCAGCCCCGACGAGTACGTCGGGGCTACCCCACCCATTCGCGCGCAGTTTTGCTCCCTTGAATATTTAAATTTTTAAATTCTAGAATACGAAACCATGCGTCCAGTTTTTCCATTCTGTTTTATTTTTCCTTCTTTCTCGAGAATAGATAAGTATCTGGTAGCAGTTGCATCCGAGACATGGAGAAACTTCTCGACTTCGTCGTTGGTGATTTTAGAATGTTGCAGAAACAAAGCCATGATCTTGTCTAACTTTTTTCTTTTTCGGAATTGAATTACTTGTTGAGCTTTAGCCAGAATTTCACGAACTGAATTTTTAGGAGTTTGGATTTGTACTTGGGAAGATTCGCCTAACGGCTCATTTCTTCCCATTTGAGCCGTTGGCTTGCCCGCCTCAGAGCTTTCGCTTTCGGCGGAGGGAGAATCTTGATTTTCAGGGCTTTTCGGCTCATTTTCGGGTTGGCCTATTTCAGCATCCCCTTTGTTTATAGCACTATTATTGCTTTCAGCACTAAAATCGCCCCGTGGGGCTTCTGGGGCATCAGACGGGGTTTCGGCAGGTTCGGAAGAGGTCGTAGGGCTAGAATCCGTGCTAGGCTCATTTGGGGTTGTTTCTTGGTCTGGAGGCATAGAATTATTTAGCTTTTGAATATTTCCTCAACAGTCTCATCAGCAAATATTTTCATGGTATCGAATATCTTTAGATTTTGATGACTGGGAATGAGAAGCTGTAAGTCAGTACAAGCCAAGATGACACAATCCAAACCCTTGTTTTCAAAGTCATTGATAATACTTATCAATTCCTCGCGGTCTCGATTTTTCTGTTGCCCAACAACAAGATTCAAAATAAACTTACCCATTCGAGCTTGTTGAAGTTCGTTTGGAACAACATACTCAATTTCATTTTCGGCAAAAGCATTTTCATAAAGTTTATTTTTTATTGTTGCTGAAGTTGAAACAATGCCGACTTTATTCATATTTTCTTTTTTCAGAAACTTAACAGTTTCTTCGACAATACTTAAAACTGGAACAGAAACAGATTTTCTGATTTGTTCTATAAAAACATGGAGCGAATTGCAAGGCATAACAATAAAATCTGCCCCTGCTTTTTCAAGTCTTTGAGCTTCTGCTGTGAGATATGGAATATATCGCTCCATACCTTCACTTTTCAAAATTAAATCTTCCTCGATTTGGTATGGCAGAGGAACACTCGCAATTACAATAGCTGGTCTAGCCGTTTTGTCTTTTTTGGCAGACGAAAAAACCAAATCGAGATAAAACTCGGAAGTAGTTTCTGGGCCAAGTCCGCCAATAATTCCAACTGTTTTCATATTTTTAGTTTATCAAATTTTGGTCGAGTTTGCGAGGTGTCAATGAAACATTGACAAAGTTGCCAATTCTGCTATCATATAAGCGTATGATTAAATCAGTTAAATTTTCTGCAACTTATTATCTCCGCCCAACGGGACGGCTTTCTTTTTGCTAATTATTTAACCTAAATTCTCTAGCATGAAAAAACCGCCCGTTGGGCGGTTTTTTGTTTAATTTAAAAATCTAGTATAAAAACACATGAAAACAAAAATAATAAATAGAAAAAATAAAAGTATATTCCATAAATTTTCTGCGGAAGAAAATGCTGTTTGGAAAATACTTTGTCAAAAAAGGTTTAGGGGGTTAAAAAATCTGGCTACTCCGCTTCATAAAAAAGGTTGGGATTTACTTGGTATGAGTATTGAAAAAATACCAGACTTCAAAGCCTTAAATAAAAGACTTAAGAAGTTAACAGGTTGGCAAGTTGCAAGTACGGGCGTTCAATATGAAGAAGATGATGCTTGGCTTTCCAGCTTAGCAAAAAAGACAATTAGAATAACTGAATATATTAGAGACAAGAAAAATTTGGATTACACCCCTTTGCCCGATGTATTTCATGATGCCTTTGCGCATTTACCTCTCTTGGCAATTCCAGAATATGCCCGCGTTGCTCATAAATTCGGGCGTGCTTATGTAAAAGCCAAAACGAAAGAAGATAAAAAGAAAATTGCCGAGAATTGGTGGTATGGAATTGAGTTCAGCTTAATTAAAGATAGCGGAAAACTAAAAGCATTTGGCACAGGGCTTCTATCTTCCGAAGGTGAATTAAAAAATGCGTTGTCAAAAAAAGTTAAAAAATTACCATATGACTGGGGAATAATTGGGAAAATAGATAGAAGCGCTCATGAATTTCATAAAACTCTCTTTATCCTCAAAGATATTAAGCAACTTGAAAATGCCGTAGATGAATGGTTATAAAATTATTGTAAATTAAAAAATCACAACATGACTACATTACTTACAAAACGTTTTTATTTCAGTGCCGCACATAAGATGTCAAACGATGCCATGTCTGCGACTGACAATGCACGTCTATTTGGTCTGTGTCAAAATATTCACGGGCATAATTACTTTTTAGACGTGACAGTGGGCGGTAAATTGAATCCTAAAACACAGTGCATAGCTGACCTAAACATTATTAAAGACATAGTGAACACAGAAATCATATCAGCATTAGATCATCAATACCTTAATGATGTTTTACAGAAACGAGCCAACATTAAAGGACTGCCACTAACTTTAGAGAACTTGGGTCAATGGATTTGGAAAACTCTAAATCAAAAATTCAAAGCAGGTAAAATAAATCTTGATAATATCCGTGTCGGGGAGTCTGAAACTACAAGTGTTATTGTGTCAAAAAAATAAAATGAAAAACATAAAAAATCATAACAAAACTATAGTTATTACAGGTGCCGGAAGTGGACTGGGCAGAGAGCTTGCGCAGAAATTTTATGACGCTGGTAATTTCAATGTTTGTTTGATCGGAAGAGATAAAAAGAAATTGGAAGAAACAGCGGAAGCCTTTGATAGTGAGAGATGCCTCTGTTTACCTTGCGACATAAGAAATTATGAAGCAGTCAAGAAGACGTTCAAAAAAATAAGTAGAACATACAAGCAAATTGATATATTAATCAACAATGCGGGTATTTTTGAAATGTTGCCGATAAAAAAGACAAATCAAAAAGTTTGGGAGAATATAATGAAAACAAATACTTTTGGGACATTTTATTCTACAAAAGAAGCTCTTGTGATAATGGACAAATCAAAAAGTAAAAAAAGAATAATAAATATTCTCTCAATTATCACGGAAAGAAATTTGCCTTTTAATAGCGCCTACGCAGCTTCAAAATATGCAATCAAGGGAATGATGAATTCATTACGCGAAGAGTTGGTAGGAAAGAACATCTATATCTCAAACATTTCACCCGGCATAATAGACACTGGTATGTGGAACAAAAAAAATAAAACAAAAGGTCAATCGCCCAAAGAAATCGCTGAAATTATCTACCATATTTCAACTCAAGAAACGACTTACGCCAAAGATATCTCATTATTACCAATAAATTAAAAAATATGACTCTATACGAATTAAAACACCAAACAAAAAAAGAAACCGCCAAGCGTATTAAGAAAATGGAGTTGGAATTTAAAAAAGCTCCAGCTGTTAAACTTTTTGAGAAGACAGAAAAATATGATCAAATCATAGCACAACTTGGAATTCCAATTACTGCAAAATGCGAACATCATGAGGTTCAATTTCATGGTGAAGTATTTATCGGCTACGTTCCAAATAAATGGCTCGTTGGATTAAGTAAAATGGCGCGGGTTTCAGAATATTTTTTGAATCCTACAATCAAGACAATACAAGAAAAAGCCACAAACCAAATATTAAACTACTTAGAAAAAATTCTGAAACCCGTTGGTATGATAGTTGTTATAAAAGCATCACACGGATGTATTGGTCTGCGAGGAGTTAAAAAACCTTCGTTAACTTTTACGATGGCTACATCGGGATGTTTTGCCGATCAAAGACAGAATCACAAAAGTGATTTTCTTAATTTAGTAAATTCATATAAAATTTAATTTAAAAAATATGCCCGCATTCCCTCCCAAACCCTTCCTGCGGGCAGAATCCCCAATCTCGCCGAATTTAAAAAACATTAGCCGAGGTTTTGCGAATCATTTAGCCCAAGAATTTAGTTTTCGCAAAACCGAGTCCGTTGAATTACCACATTATCCGAGCGTGGTGGAAATATTCAAAAAAAGAAAAATGTCGAGCGTGAGATTAGATTTCAGTTGAGCTACTTTCAAAATGGGTTCTAGCTGAGTTTACTAGTCGCTCCGCAACCAAACTAAAGTCGTTTTTGCCAAAATTTTTTCGCGCAGAGCGAAGCTCTGCGTAGTGGGGGAAAGGGCGGCCGGACGCGGAGCGTCCGGCAAGATGCAGGTTCGAGCCAAAGATTTTTTGGAGGGAGAGTTTTTTGGAGGGGAGGTCGGCTGCAAAATAAATAAACACTTGCCCCACCCACCCGTGCGCGTGTGCACAAAACCCCGCTCGCAAGGATGAGAGGATGCGAGCGGGGCTCCCTAGGATTTATGAGATTCAGCTCGAGTCTTTATATATGAGGTTTGTTTCCTGTATGAAAACGCAAATATAATCAACAAAGCAAGAATTAAAAGAGAATCCTCATGGGTTATAAGAAATACATAGCGATAAGAGAATAATTCATACAGCTTAAACAAAAAGAGGAGAATAAACATAGAAATAAATGTCCTGTACATATTATTTGCTTCTGAAAGATATTCTAATTTAGGGTCTGATTTTGAAGCTACAACAAAATCCTTATATTCTGCAAACTCTACAAATTTTAATTTCTTTAAGATTGGTTCAATCACGAGAGAACCAATCCTACTTATTATCAAACCAGTGAAATAGTACACGAAAGTAGCGATAATAAGATTATCCTGTGTAAAAGAGTATTGCGTAAATCCATTTAAAATAACGATAAAAAGTGTCCCCGGAAGTAGGTAATTAAATAGGTTATAGGAGGTCACTTTGTCTAAGATTTCTTTCATATTTATTCTTCTACCTGATCATGGAATGATGCTGGTGTTATTGTACTCCAACTAACCCTAGCCGGAACATTTCCAGAGTTATGGTTAATTGTATTCCCTTGATGGTTCTTGTGTACGGCACAACCTCGGCGAATTAATGCGTTCACAACTTTTCTTGACGGGTGCTTAGGATCACCATTTGGCGGACATGATATAAAGGCTACTTTTGGCTTAATTCTATTTAAAATACTTGGCCCAACATTTCTTTTACTACCATGATGAGGAACATCAAAGAAATCAATTCCTTCTAGTGAGTAGTTTTGACCATCACAATATTCGATCACTTTTGTAAGAGCACCTTTACCGGCGTCACCAGTAAATAAAAATCTATGTACAACATTATTACCCATATCAAGAGCGAGAAGCAAAACTAAACTGGAATTATTTTCTGAATCTGTATCAGAATAATCGTCAGAAAGTGTTTCTATATGTAGCGCTTCTGCAACCCAATTAACTATACTCTTGCTAACAGAGGATAGTAGCCCACCGACTTTGTGTTGCTCTTTTGCTTCAGGGGTTATACCAAAATTCGCTAAAAGTTCTAGATAATAATCCTTTGATGGTCCAAGCACCGCCAATTGACCCTGAATAATATGTTCTCCTTGAAACGGATTTTGAATCGCTATATTTTTTGATGTTGCAATATCTATCAGCTCGGATAGTCCAGAAACTGATTTTTCAAGTTTAGTTTGAAGTAGTCCAATCGTGCTAGTAGTCTTTGTCATTTTTTTAATTGCCGGTGTATGATCCCACGGAGCATGAACAACCAATTTTCCGACAGTAAAATTTTCAAGGACTTCTGTTAACCCTGAAATATGGTCGCTGTGTAAATGTGAAGCAATTACGACATCTAAATAAGTAGTGTTGTAGTAAGTTTTTATATGTTCTACCAACTTTTTACCAGAATCCTTTGTCCCGCCATCGATGACAATAACGTTTTGAGTTGTTGGACTACTAAAATCACCGTAGCGAATTGCTATAGCATCTCCGCCTTTTTCTCCACTACCTACAGGAATATAATCAATTTCGTATTGCATATTTATTGTGGATAACCAATACTTGTTTAGGTTATGTTTAGGTAGTATAATCTATTGCATAACAAGAAGTCAAATATTTTATGTTAAATAAACAGCTTACAAAAAAACAAAATGAGATTTTTGACTATATACGAAAATTTCAAAAACAAAAAAATTACTCGCCTGCTTTAATCAACATAGCGAAGCATTTTAATGTTTCCATCCCGACAATTCACGAGCATATAAAATTTCTTGAAAAGAAAGGGCATCTTAAAAAACAGAAAGGCAAAAAAAACTCTATAGAGACAATTCAAAATAATAAGAATGAAGATTTAGTCAGTATTCCGATCTTGGGTAGAATCGCTGCTGGACAGCCAATAGAGGCTATTCAAGATAGAGAGATGATTGCTGTCCCGAAAAATAAAATTCCGCGTTCGTCAGAGGTGTACGCTCTACGCGTTGTGGGAAATAGCATGATTGATGAAAATATCAATGATGGTGACATCGTTTTAGTAAGACACCAAGAAACTGCAGATAACGGACAAAAAGTAGTTGCTTTAATCAATAACCAAGAAGCGACACTGAAGAAATTTTATCGTGAAAAAGGGCATGTGCGACTTCAACCAGCTAATAAAAGTATGGAGCCAATTATCATAGATAGAGATGTTCCGATTTCAATCCAAGGAATTGTTTTAGATGTGATTCAAACAGATACTCCAGAAATTAAGATAGATAAAAAACCAAGTATAAAAGTATCTCAATCATCATTACTCCCACCAAAGAAAATAAAGATTGCTCATAAGCCAACGAAGGACGCTGATGCCGTTCTATTTCTTGGTGATCGTCTTGATTTAATGCGTCAATTACCGGACAAATCTGTAAAACTTGTTGTAACCTCGCCTCCATACAACATTGGTAAGGAATATGAGAAAAGACGAGAGTTAGATGTTTATCTCGCAGATCAAGAAGAAACAATCAAAGAAGCTGTCAGAATTTTATCTGATGACGGAAGTATTTGTTGGCAGGTCGGAAATCATATCGGAAAAGATGGCGAAGTTTTTCCGCTTGATATGTTAATTTACAATATTTGTAAAAAATTTGGATTAAAACTTAGAAATCGTATTATTTGGCGCTTTGGACACGGTCTTCATTGTACAAAAAGATTTTCCGGACGACATGAAACGATTGTGTGGTTCACAAAAACAGACAACTATACCTTTAATCTAGACCCAGTTCGTGTTCCTCAAAAATATCCTGGAAAAAAGAACTTTAAGAAAAATGATAAATATGGAACTCTGTCTGGAAATCCACTTGGTAAAAATCCTGAAGATGTTTGGGATATTCCTAATGTTAAAAATAATCATCCTGAAAAAACAGACCATCCCTGTCAGTTTCCGATTGAGCTAATCGAGAGGTTAGTCTTGTCTATGACAAACCCTGGCGATATAGTCCTTGATCCTTATTTAGGAGTAGGAAGTGCAATATGTGCGGCGGTTATCCATAACCGAAAAGGTTACGGCTCGGATATTATGAAAGAATATTTAGATATTGCAGAAGATCGCATAAAAGCTGTTGCAGACGGTACGCTCAATCGTCGCTTAATGGGTACTCCTGTTTATCAACCGACAACTAGTGTAAAACTTGCTGAATTACCAGAGGAATTTAGAAAAGCTAGAGAAAGTTTATTTGGGTCCGGGTTTTGATCCGTGATACTTTCGCAACTTAAAGGAAGTGAGAGCACCTTTTCTATCATTTTTGAAAAGTTCTTTAAGTTTAATTGCTTTTTCTTTTTCTTGGTCAGTTAGTCCAATTCCTATTACAAAAACAGGGATATCAATATTGCTTTCGCCTCTATTATTGAAATCAACAAGGAGCTGGTCAAAGGAAGAAACGCCAGTAGACATTTGTTTTACTAACTCCGCGGCAGGAACAACCTCTATCCCACATTCAATATAGCCAAGATTTTTAAATATGATCATTTTAGAAAATATGTCGTAACCCATAAATGCATATTTCCCAAATTGTATTTCTAAGCCAACTTTATTCTTCATTCCATCCATCTCACGAAAACGCCCTTTTCCAAAAGCATGGCGAGGTTCAGCGTATTCTTTCTTCTTATCACTTGCTTTTGCAGTCCAATTTTTCTTATGCAAAGCAGTCTTCATGTGATGATTCATATCACGCGGTGAAAAAAGTAATGCACCCTTCATTGTTTTTTCAGCACTCTCTTTCGTAAGGCAAGTTGTAGCATCAAGATTTTTAATTGCCTCCAAAACTTCCGCTAATTCTTTCGGGTGCTTAGTTTTGAGAAATTTCTCTCCTCCCTTAAATGAGTATGTGTTGATAATTTTCATATATTTATTTTATAAAAAAATCTAAAGGCTTTTTGTAAAGTTTTGCAAACTCTTTCAACTGCAAAACATCAAATCGTCTTTGGCCCGATTCTATTTTTGAAAGGTAAGACTGTGTCTTTCCAAGTTTCTTAGAAGCCTCAACTTGCCCAAGCCCAGACTCAAGACGCGCCTTTTTCAAGCGTTCAACGATTGCATTATGGTCTTTTGTATAAATTGCTCTAGGCATTATTTAGTAAGTATAGTATTCCATTGTGTATTATTCCAAACTGCCATATAATGTAGTTATGAATTACTTTCTTTACGCCCGAAAATCAACTGATGTCGAGGACAAACAAGTTCTCTCTATTGAAGCACAGCTTGCTGAATTGAGGGAGTTGGTAAAGCGAGAAAATCTAAGTATTATAGAAGAATTTGTAGAAAAACGCTCAGCCAAAGTTCCAGGCCGACCGATATTTAATGAAATGCTTGCAAGAATCCAGAAAGGCGAAGCACAAGGAATTGTTTGCTGGAAAATTGATCGCTTGTCTCGTAATCCAGTAGACAGCGGAAAAATACAGTGGATGCTTCAACAAGGGATAATTCAACATATTCAAACGCACAGCCAAAGCCACTATCCCAACGATAATGTTTTAATGATGTCTGTTGAGTTGGGAATGGCAAACGAATATGTCCGGCAGTTAAGTGAAAACACGGCACGTGGGCTACGACAAAAAGCACGACGCGGTGAATTTCCTAGTTTTGCTCCGATAGGTTACATAAACAATCCAGCCACTAAGAAAATAGAAGTGCACAAAGACGCAAAAGTTGTGAAGAAATTATTTGAGCTTTATGCAACAGGCAAAGTTAATCTAAAATATCTCGCCGAGTTTATGGAAAAGGCTGGGCTCAAATCAAGAAAGAACAATCGGTGTAATCAATCGCGCATATCGGCAATTCTCACAAACCCAATTTATTATGGACACTTCCGTCATGCAGGGGAATTATATGAGGGCAACCATAAACCGATCATTACAAAAGCGCTTTTTGATAAAACTAACACTGTTTTACATTCAAGAAATCGCCGACCAGAAAAAGAAATAAATTCAAGGCCTCTTTGCGGACTATTGTCTTGCGGTTCTTGTGGTATGGGAATTACTGGAGAGATTCGAATCAAGAAACAGAAGAATGGCAACACTCATCGCTATGTATATTATCATTGCACCAAAAAGTCCAAGACACAGAAATGTCCTGAGCCATGCATAAGGGAAGAAGAATTGGATAAACAATTATCTAAAATTCTTTCTAGCTATACTTTGCCAAAAGAATGGGTAGAGTTATTGGAAAATAAATTATATATAGAAGAACAGAACACAAAATTAACTGCGAGGGCTCAAGTTGGAGATTTGCGAAAAGAAATAGAAGAAATTTCCAAAAACCTTTCACGACTTACTGATGTCTATGTAGCCCAAGATATTGATCGGGAAGAATACCTAAAACGTCGGCACTCGCTTATGTCGGAGAAAAAGACCTTAGAGGAGCAAATTATTAAAATCGAGCGGACACCTTCGATGTGGATCGAACCTGTCCGCGAGTGGATAAAAGATGCGCAAACACTGGATGAAATATCTAAAACAGCCGACCTCCCCTCCAAAAAACTCTCCCTCCAAAAAATCTTTGGCTCGAACCTCTCCCTCCATGGACGCGTAGCGTCCGGAAATCCTTTCCCACACTACGCAGAGCTTCGCTCTGCGCGCGAAAATTTTGACGAAAAATCTTTGACTTTGATTGCGGAGCCGGAAGAGGGGATCGAACCCACGACATCCAATTTACAAAATTGGCGCTCTACCAACTGAGCTATTCCGGCATTGTTTATTTAGATTTCAAAAACTAACACTCAAACATACTAGCACACTCTCTACAAATTTTCCTCCTTCTTAATTTTGTGCTTGATTTCCCTGATTCTGTTTTTGTAATCTCCGATAATTTTCAGAAACTTGGAAATTTCTTTCTTCTCTCCGTTTATATGTCTTTTCATCATCATTGTTCTAATTTTTTCCTTTGTTCCCCGATATTTATCTTTTGAAAAGTTCACTGACTTCACATACCATCTGAGCACCTCCACCAATATTATGTGTTCATATTTTTTTATGTTTTTTATGGTGAGATGTTTTACTTTTTCTAGGTGCCGCACTTCGAGCGGATTTTTCTCTTCAACCACGATCCTTCCATTTTGTAGTAAGATTAGTTTCTGCCCAATCATTATGATGATGCCGATAAGGGACGCAAAAAATAAAATTAACAAAATATACATTAGATTGAATAGCGTTTCACCTCCTTTATCTTAGCTTTTGATTTTTCGAGGAGTTTGCCTATTGTTTCTTCGGGATTCTTGATGAAGGCTTGGTTTAAAAGAGTCTTTTCTTTGAAGTATGTGCCTATCTTTCCATCCAGCATTTTTTTCTTTATCTCGGCCGGCTTGTCGACGCTCGCGATTTCTTTTTCAAAAATTTCCGTCATGGTTTTCCTGGCTTCAGGAGTGATTTCGCTTTCACTCATATATTCCGGCTTCATGGCGGTGATATGCATCGCGATGTCTTTTGCCAGATTTTCGCTTCCGCCCTCTAAGCTCACGATGACTGCCATTTTATTATTATGCACATAGCCTCCCAAAACATCGCCGGAGATTTCCAATGCCTCGCCGAGCTGAATGTTCTCGCCGGTTTTTTGGATTACAGGGTCTATCAGATCTTTGGCTTCCTTCTTCATTTTTTCTATTCCGCCCAGAAGAGCGTTGTTTGAAAGGTTGTCGAGCAGTCCGACGAAGTCGCTATTTTTTGCCACGAAATCGGTCTCGCAAAGGAGAGACACCATCACAGCTTTTTTATCTTTTATTTTCAGCATCACCGCGCCGTCTTTGACCTCGCGGCCGATCTTTTTTTGCGCAATATCAGAGCTGGTCTTTTTTAAGATAGCGAGAGCCTTTTTCATGTCGCCTTCAGCTTCCTCGAGCGCGCGCTTGCATTGCATTACGGAAACACCGGTTGCATCTCTAAGTTCTTTAACCAACTCAGTTGTTATTTGTGAAGGCATATTTTATGGGTTATTTTACAGGCAAAGTCTCTTTGGAATTTTGCCCTGCTTTGTAAGCGTTCGCAAGATGAGCAGTGAAAAATTTTATAGAAGGAATGCCGGAGTCATTGCCGACGATAGGGTATTCTATGCCCTTAATATTGGAGTCAGAATTAACAAGAGAGATGACAGGCACATCTTTACTTCTAGCTTCAGTCGCGGCAATGTGTTCCGCTCGGGCGTCTATGATGAACAATGCGTCCGGAGTCTTTTTCAAGCCGAGAAGGCCGGTGTAGTATCTCGCGAGCTTCTCCATTTTTTTCGCCATGACAACTCTTTCTTTTTTTGTGTATTTATCAAGCGCTCCTTCAAGGCTATCTTTTTGATAATTTTCCAGCTCTGTGATTCTCTTTTTTATTTCTACGAAATTAGAAAGCGTGCCGCCAATCCAGCGTTCATTAACATAGGGCATACTCAAAGACTCCGCAATATTTTTTGTTACTTCTTTAGCTTCAGGCTTTGTGCCTACAAAAAGGACAACTTTGCCCTTAGCGCTCAATTCTTTTACAAATTCGGAGGCTTTTTCGAGCATAACACTTGTTTTTTCAAGGTCAATTATGTCTCCTTTATTCTTGGTAGCGAAGATAAACTTCGAAAGGCTCGGGTGCCTGCGTGT
>CALRHG010000019.1 GCA_943359365.1 Candidatus Nomurabacteria bacterium
GACAAGCGTCTGGTGGTGACGGCGGTGCAGATATAAAACGCAAAAAAGCTTCTTTATTTAAATAACGAAGCTTTTTTGCTATTATGTATATATGAATGAGTTAACTGCCGAAGAAAAAAGAGTGATTATAGACAAGGGGACTGAAGCGCCTTTTACAGGCGAGTATTATAAAAATACAGCAGATGGTATGTATGTCTGCCGACAGTGCGAGGCGTCTCTCTACACTTCCAAGCAAAAATTCGAGTCTACCTGCGGCTGGCCGAGCTTTGATGATGAAATACCGGGCGCAATAAAGAAAAGTCCCGATCCTGACGGCATACGCACGGAAATAACCTGCGCAAAATGCGGCGGGCATCTGGGACATTTATTTACTGGCGAAGGATTGACGCCAAAAAACATCCGTCACTGCGCGAATTCAATATCGATGAAATTTATTCCTGGTGTATAGATATCTATCTTGTATATCTCTAATTCGTGCGAATAAGCCGATTAGTATTTCTTCCAGATCGGATAGTGTAAAATATAGAACTTTGTTATAATATGAAATATGAAGAACTTACAAAAAGGTTTTATCGTACCGCTCCTTTTAGGAGTAATCGCGCTATTAGTTATAGTAGGGGGAGTTTATTATTACAGCCATACATCATCTACAACGAAAATATCTGATGATAGAGAAAATGTTTTACCCTCAGAAGATCAATCTCCTAAAAAGCAAATAAATACTTCAGTACAAACCAATGTTGATACTAAGACAGTTAGTGTATCTCCGTCTGCGTGCTCGGATACCGACGGCGGGGTGGATTATTATGTGGCAGGAACCAGTAATTTTAGGCACGGGCCTCTTGGGATAAATTCCGACACCTGTTTTACGAGAAATCTCGGAAGTACCGAGGCTAGAGTGGTTGCCCAATGCTCCGCCGGTCAGAGTTGCTTTATGTATGAATTGTTTTGTTCTTCGGGTGACATAAATTATAAAGAAGCTTCTTGTCCTAACGGCTGTTCAAGCGGAGCTTGTATAAGATAATATAGAAACATGAAGCATCATGAAAAAACTTTAAAAGCTCTCGCGAACAAGCGTAGGCTTGAAATTGTTAAATATCTAAAAGGAAAAAAAGAAGCTAACGTGGGGGACATCGCCGAGCATATTGAACTTTCATTCAAATCTACATCGAGACACCTTGCCATACTCCATAGTGCGGATATTTTAGAAAAAGAACAAAGAAATGTTTTGGTCTTTTACAGTCTTGCGCCCAAATTAGTTTCGATGGCGAAGTCGGTAATTTCTGAAATTTGATTTTTTCTTGCCTATTTCTTTATATCCCTAATTCGTGCGAATAAGCCGATTGTAATATCAACCATGAACAGAAAATGATATAATTAAAAACATGGTTAAGAAAATCGTACTAGCAGGCGGATGTTTTTGGGGGCTCGAAGATTTTATCAGAAAACAGGCTGGTGTTGTTAATACTACAGTTGGTTACACGGGCGGAAAAGTAGAAAACCCTACTTACGAAAATCACGAAGGCCACGCAGAAGCTGTGGAAATGGAATACGACGACCAAAAGACTTCTTACAAAAACTTGCTGGATTTTTTCTTTCAGATACACAACCCGACAACTTTGAATCAGCAGGGGAACGATAGGGGCACATCTTATCGTTCAGCTATTTTTTATGGAAATGATGAGGAAAAAAAGGAAGCAGAAAATTTTATAGATATTGTAAATAAATCCAAGCGGTGGAAAGATTCCGTGGTCACGACTTTAGAACCCTTGATCAAGTTTTATCCGGCGGAAGATTATCATCAGGATTACTTGGAGAAAAATCCAGGCGGATATACCTGCCATGCGATATACTTTGATAGTTATCTTAAATAGTCATATAATAGGCTGATGGAAAGAAAAAAGACGCCAAAAGCGAAAAAAAAGACAGTTCTGGTCAGCGGGGGATTTGACCCTGTGCATATCGGCCACGTGCGGATGTTTGAAGAGGCGAAAAAGCTTGGCGATGAACTGGTAGTTCTATTAAATAATGACAATTGGCTGAAATTGAAAAAAGGCTATGTTTTTATGCCGGAGCACGAGCGCAAGGAAATTATCGAAGCATTTGAGGCTGTAGATAAAGTTATTCTGACAAGCCATGAGCCAAATACTAAAGACATCAGCATTAGCAAAGATTTGCAAACTATTCGCCCGCATATTTTCGCCAAAGGCGGAGACCGCCATGTCGGGAATATTCCGACTCCGGAAGTTTTGGTTTGCGACGAAATAGGCTGCCAGATTGTGAATGATATTGGCTTTGGCGGCAAGGTGCAAAGCTCGTCGGAACTTGTCGAAAAGAGCGTTCTTAAAAATATTGAAGCAAGGAAGAAAAAATAAAATGTTGCCACTCGACGAAATTTCAGAAAAAGATTTAGAAAAAATAAAAATGATTGTTTTCGACGTGGACGGAGTACTTGTGCCGAGAGGGACAAAAATAAAACAAGAGGGCAATACCACCACCCTAGAAACTAAAGTAATCCACCCCAAGCAAATAGAACAAATACAGAAACTCTATAAAGCCGGATATTTAATAAATATCAGCTCCGGCAGGGGGCTGTATATGCTAGAGGAGATGTTTCGGGGAATTTTGCCTTTCGTCAGCCTTACTTTTGAGAATGGCAGTGCGACATGGCATCAAGGAAAAATTTATCAGCATGTGAATAGCTTCGAATTCTTGAAAGATGTGTTTCCAAAATTAAAAAAAATATTAGAAAACAATAAAAATGTAAAAGGTTTTGAACCCAAAGAATTTATTATCACTATCCACTGCACACAGCAAATAAAAGAAATTGAAGAAATCGTGGAAAAAGAAAAAGGGCTAACTACAATCTGGAATGGTGAAGCGTACGATATTCAGATTAAAGGAGGTCAGACTAAAGCCGTCGGACTCCGGCATGTGATGGAAATTTTTAAGTTAAACAAAGAAAATGTCATGGCCATCGGGGATAACTATAACGATGCCGAACTCTTGGCAGAGAGCGGAATGCCCATATCAGCTGATAAAAGCAGGGTTTCAGGCAAATTCTATGTTCCGCTTGAGGGCGAATTCCTTCCGGCGGATAAATTGATGCAAAAGCTTTTGTCGCTCAAAAAAAGTGTGGTATAATTAAGTAAGCATGAAAACCCTTATTGTAAAAAAGCCTTGGGGGCAATTTGAGCAATTCAGCCATAATGAATTCTCGACTGTCAAAGTTATTTCCATCGCGCCGGAAAGTTCATTGTCCCTGCAGTATCACAACAATCGCACCGAGTTTTGGAAAATTCTCTCCGGCCATCCCGTGGTCACTATCGGCGAAAATACAACTAACGCATCGCCTGGAGATGAATTTATGATTGAAAAGAAGGAAAAACATCGCATCGAAACAAAAGATGAAGTCGCGCAGTTCTTGGAAATTTCTTACGGGGATTTTCAAGAAGAAGATATTATCAGGCTAGAAGACAAATATGGCCGCGCTTAAAAAGAAAAAAGCGATAAAAAGAATAGTCAAGAAAATGGATTCGCTTTCGCGTTCTGTTCACTTGCGCGATAAAAAACCTGACAAAAAGACAGCTAAGAAAGTCAAGGTTTTCGATTTAAAGAAACCAACTAAAAAAGCCACCAAAAAAGCTATTAAAAAAGTGGACGTTTTGGATTTAAAAAGATCCAAACATAATCCTATTATCGAGCCAGCTCCGCATTCATATTGGGAATCGAAAGCGACTTTTAATCCGACTGCGCTCTATCACGGTGGCAAGGTGCACATCATTTATCGAGCTATCGGAGAAAATGATGTTTCCGTTCTGGGATATGCTAGAAGCCATGATGGGCATAGTATTGAAAAAGATTCAAAAGATATAGCCTATTACAGCAAGGGAATACCGGTAGTTAGTAAAAAAACAATACCAATAATATATAGTTCCGGAGGCGGCTGGGGCGGAGGCTGTGAAGATCCTCGGCTGACGCTTCTGGGCGAGCAAGTCTATCTGATATACACCTCTTTTGACGGATGGGGATCGGTGCGTATGGCGATGACTTCGATAACTTTGGATGATTTTATATCCAAACGCTGGAATTGGCGGGAGCCGGTGCTCATTTCTCCACCGGGGGAAATACACAAAAATTGGGTAATTTTTCCGGAAAAAATAAATGGCAAGTACGCTATTCTGCACAATATTTCTCCGTCCATTATGGTAGATTATTTTGATTCTTTAGATGAGCTTGGCGGAGATACTTTTATACATAGCATTCATCAGGGAAGCCCTTTGTGGGGATATAGAGACAGGCTAATTCGAGGCGTCGGGCCTTCCCCTTTAAAAACTAAATACGGCTGGCTGGTCTTATACCACAAAATGGAGGCGCATGATTCGCACAGATATAAATTATGGGCGATGATTTTAGACGCGACGGATCCGACTAAAATTTTATATAATTCCAATCAGCCGATTTTGGAGCCGGATGAATGGTATGAAAATGAAGGATACAAAAGCGGCGTGGTGTATTCCTGCGGGGCGGTAATCAAAGACGGAGAATTATTTGTATACTACGGCGGAGCGGACAAAGTTTCCTGCGTGGCTACCGCGAATCTGGATGCATTCCTGAAAGAACTGATGCATTCAAAAGCCCCTATTCTTAAAAGCGGAAATCTTAAAGAATAATTTATGTTCGTCGTTAAAAGATCCCACCACAATCCAATTCTCGTTCCGGATAAAGACCATTATTGGGAGGTCTTTGCCGTTTTCAATATGAGCGTAGTGAAAGTGGGCCGGATATTTTACGGTTTGTATCGCGCTATTTCCGCGACAGATCGAATGCGCGTGCCGGAGCGGATTTCAATTATCGGTATCGGTAAAAGCAAGGACGGACGGCATTTCGGCGAACGCGAACCTTTTATCACGCCGGAAGCAGAGTGGGAAAAATTCGGGTGCGAAGATCCACGAGTTACTTTTTTTGAGGGAAATTATTATATCTTTTATACTGCTCTTTCAAAATATCCGTTCGAAGCAAGCGGAATCAAAGTAGGTGTAGCTATTTCCAAAGATTTAAAAAAGATAAAAGAGAGGCACTTGGTGACGCCATTTAACGCTAAAGCGATGACTCTTTTTCCGGAACGTATAAACGGAAAAATTACAGTTATTCTTTCGGTCAATACAGACATGCCTCCGGCCAAGACCGCCATCGCCCAAGTCGACAATATGGAAGAATTATGGAACCTTAAATTTTGGGAGAAGTGGTATAAAGAAATAGATGCGCATGTTATTGATTTAAAGAAAACTCCCTATGACCATGTGGAAGTCGGGGCTACACCGATCAAGACTTCGTATGGCTGGCTCTTTGTGTACTCGCATATCCAAAATTATTTTTCTTCTCCAGAAAATTTGAAGAGAATATTTGGCGTGGAAGCGGTAATGCTCGATTTGAATAATCCCTTAAAAATTCTCGGGCGTACGCGCGGGCCGCTATTTGCGCCTCGTGAAGCGTACGAGCTTCTTGGTCATGTGCCGGATGTGGTTTTTCCAACCGGCGCAATTTTAAAGAAGGATACATTATACATATATTACGGAGCGGCAGATATGACGACCTGCCTCGCTCATGTAAACTTTCATGACCTCGTTGGCACGATGATGAGCTTTCGCTACCGTTTCCAGCGTTATCAAAAAAATCCGATTCTTATGCCAGACAAAAATCATGCTTGGGAAGCGAAAGCAGTTTTCAATCCGGCCGTACTTAGGATAAAAAATAAAACACACATATTGTATCGAGCCCTCTCCGAAGATAATACCTCATATATCGGGTATGCTTCTTCCAAAGACGGCGTGAATATCGACGAGCGCCTGCCGGACCCAATTTACAGCCCGAGGGAAGATTTTGAATCGAAAAAAATTTCCGGCGGAAATTCTGGCTGTGAAGATCCTCGGCTGACTAAAATCGGGAAAATTATTTACATGTGCTACACAGCCTTTGACGGCATTGGTCCGCCCCGAGTTGCTATTACTTCTATCACCGAAAAAGATTTTTTAGCGAAGAATTGGAAATGGGCAAAGCCTGTCCTCATAACTCCCGCTGGTTTCGACGACAAAGACACATGTATTTTTCCGGAGAAGGTCAAAGGACAGTACTTTTTCTTGCATCGTGTCGGAAACGAAATTTGCGGGGACTATTTAAAATCCCTCGATTTTGATAAAGAAATTGTTAAAAAATGTATTCGCATCATCGGCCCTCGAATAAATAGCTGGGACAGTTGGAAAGTCGGCATTGCCGCCCCGCCGTTAAAAACGAAAGCGGGCTGGCTGCTTCTTTATCATGGCGTATCGGAAAGCCATCATACTTATCGCGTGGGCGCGGTCCTGCTCGATCTCAAAGACCCGGCGATAGTCCTCTCTCGCACCACCGACCCGATTTTTGAACCGGAAGAAAAATATGAAAAAGAGGGAATAGTAAACAATGTCGTTTTTCCGTGCGGCATGGCAGAAATCGATGGACTCTTGTATATCTACTACGGCGGAGCGGACACCGTCGTCGGCGTGGCGACTATTGAGCTAGATGTTGTTTTGAAGGCTTTGACGAGGGATGTTTTGAAAAGAAAATAGAAATATGTTACAATATTCCAATGAATAACAATAGCATGAATCAGCCCCCTGGGGCATCAGCGCCAACGCCAGATAAAGCAAAAAAAGTATACTCTCCAGAAAAAATAAAAAAATTGAGCGAGGCACTGAATTCGCTTCGTTTTAAAGTTTTTAAGAATTCAACTGAAGACTCCAATAGATTAGAAGAAGAAATTAGTTCTTTTAATCTTAAATTGGAGGAAAAATATAAAAAAGGTGTTATGAAATATGCAGCTATACATGCCTTAAGGGGAAGTAGTATAGATCCAAATCGTGAAACAGAAATAGAATATCCTGACTTTACAGACGAAGGAGATTCTGTTGAAGAATTTATAAACAGCTTGGTGGAAAAATATAAATAGTTTTCTTGAAAATATATGCAAATAAATTTAATGAGCAGGAATATAGAGCTGACTGAAGACATAAAAGCTTATGTCTCTAAAAGAGTTACCAATTTAGAAAAATTGCTTACTAGGATTGAAGGATCTGGGGGAAAAGTGATGGCGAATTTTGAGGTGAGCCGGTCTACCAATCATCACAAAAGCGGGGAAGTTTTCCATGCGGACTGCTTGATCAAAATAGACGGCAAAGAATTTTACGGAAGCGCAGACAAAGAAGATTTGTACCAGGCTGTAGATGCTTTGAAAGACAGTTTATATAATGAAATAAATAAAAATAAAGACCGCGCGCAGACTCTTTTGTATCGGGGAGCTCGCAGTATAAAAAAGATGATGAAAGGGCTCTCCAAGAAAAATCCGTTTACTTCTAAGTATTAATTTTCAAAAATTCTTCGTATTTAATTTCCTTTTTGCCTTCAGGTAAGACTTTTTTGATTACGAATTTTCCGTCTGTCAGTTCTGCGTCTGTAATAATTATTCTTTTGCCATTTTGAAAAAAGAAAATTCTCGGCCAGTTCGCGTAGGCTCTAAATTTATTATAGTTTGTTACTGCATCTCCGTTTAGATCAATTAGCCCGTCTTCTTTTTTTATTTTTTTGCAGTAAGTTGCCTGTTTTTCATCTTGCGGAAGTCCGACTTCCGCGTTTTGTAATTCTGGCAAAATTTTTACCAGCAGTTCTCCACCCTGCTTTATCAAACGTTTGCGCAACTCCGGCGCAGTTTCATCTGGCAAAATACTAGTTTTTTCCTGAATTATGATATCTCCTGCATCCAGCTGAAATGCCATTTTTTGGATCGTGACTCCTGCCTCTGTATCCCCATTTAAAATAGCCGACTCGACAGGGGAGGCTCCGCGGTATTTGGGAAGCAGAGAATAATGGATATTTAGGGAGCCGAGCTTTGGCATATTAATTATTTTTTCCGGCATTATTTTTCCGTAGGCGACGACGATAAAAAGTTGAAAGTTGAAAGTTGAAAGTTTTAAAGTAAATTCTTGATCCAGTTTTTCCGGCTTCAAGTAGGGGATATTATTTTGCTCGGCAAAAATGGCTACCGGCGAAGCGTGCATTTGCATGCCTCTGCCAGCTTTGGCGTCCGGCGAAGTGACAATGAGCACAGGCAAGAACCCCGCCTGCTTCAAAATCTCAAGTGTTTCGCTTGCAACATCGGGTGTGCCAAAAAATACGAAATTAATTTTACTTTGCATATTATTTAATCGGCGCTTCAGCTTTTACATCTTTTGCATGGTCGATGAAAAGTATGCCGTCTAGGTGGTCGGTCTCGTGCTGGAAAATCTGCGCCAAAAGTCCGGATGCGCCTCTGGTGAATTTTTTACCGTTTTCATCATAGGCAGAAACTGTAGCTTTTTTGGAGCGGAATGTTTTGCCGTACATAGGGCGCACCGAAAGGCAGCCCTCCGGCACCCAGTCTTTTTCGCGGGAGAGTTTGGAAATTTTAGGGTTAATGAAAATTAAGTCTTTGAAATCAGAAGTTTGCTGCTCGGGGTCACTGTCTCCGCTTACTAGCGGAGCGTTCCTTCTCGGCCCGTCGGCCTGCGAAAGACCCCGCTCAGCAAATTCTGCTTCCAAAGACCCCGAACGAGAAGATTCTGCTTTCAGGACTCTCCCTGACACCACAAAGATCCGTAAAGAATATCCAATCTGTGGCGCAGCGATAGCCACGCCGTCACTCTGGCTTTTGAGAGACTCGGACATTTCTTTCAATATTTTTTTTATTTTAGGAGTGACAATTTCGCGAAGTGGTATTTCTTTCGCAATCATTCGCAAAACCCCGCCCGACTGAACAGTCGTTCGGGCGGGTTTTTCGTTTGTTTGAAGAATTTTCTTCATGATATTTTCTTTATTTCAATTCTTTCAAGTACTCCAGAAGTTTATTTAATTTCACAGTATCTTGCGAACGGTTGCTCATGTCTCGAACTATCACCGAATTATCCAGAGCCTCTTTCACTCCAAAGATGAGCGCGTAGGGAATTGCTAGTTTCTCAGCGATTGCGAGCTGGGAACCCAGGCTGTCCTTCGAGAGAGATTGAGCGATGGGTATGTGAGCCTTGCGCAGGATTTCGATTACATTCAAACTTTTCAATTTGGCTTCGGCGCCGAGCTGGATGAAATAAATTTTTGGCTTTTTTAATATTCTGGGCGCAAGCTTTTTATACCACGGCGAGGCGACTATGCGGTCCACGCCGATGGAAAAACCGACAGCTGGAACATCTTTCTTGCTGCCTAGCTGGCGGGCCAGGTAATCATAGCGCCCCCCGCCGGCCAAGGTAAGCGGGGAGCCATTTTCTCCGCCAGTTTGTTCGATAATTTCAAAGACAGTGCGGGTGTAATATGAGAGTCCGCGTACTAAATTTTTATTTAAATTGTATTGAATGCCCATTTCTTCTAGATACTCGAGTACTTCCTTGAAGTGTTTCTTGCAGGAAGGACAGAGAAAAGAAACTGAGTCCGGAGCATTCTTGTTTATTTCTACCGTTTTCTCTTCTTTAGAATCCAGAATGCGAAGCGGGTTTGTCTTTAGGCGTTCTCGGTCTACTAAGGGCAGGTTGCTGATGTTCTTTCTGTAGTAACTCGTCAGCTCTTTTATATACCCGTTTCGGCACTCTTTGTCGCCGATTGAATTGATATCAATTGAAAGATTTTGCGCTCCGGCTTCTTCCAAAATGCTGATGCAGGTTTTGATCACGACTGCGTCCATGATGCTTTTTTCACTTCCGACAGAGTCGCAGTCAAACTGCCAAAATTGTCGATAGCGCCCGCGCTGAGGTTTGTCGTGCCTGAAAACTGGACCGGAATGGTAAAGCATCACTGGCTGGGGCATGGTCTGCATGCCGTGCTCGATATAAGCGCGAATAAGCGGGGCAGTGTGCTCAGGTCGAAGCGCGAGATGGTCTCCGCCTTTGGTTTTAAGCGTGTACATTTCTTTGTCTACGATGTCTGTGCCCACGCCCACGCCGGTGGTAAAAATTTCCTCGTTTTCTAGCATTGGAGTTTCGAGCGGCTTGAAGCCGTAATATACCGCCACTTCCTGCGCTTTTTCAAAAAATCCCTGAAAAGCATAATATTCTTCATTTAAAAGATCCCGCATTCCTTTCGGTGAAGATACGCTTAATATTTTATTTTTATTTTCTTTGCTCATTATTTTTTTCTTACTGTTTTTGTTTATAATCTCCCGGCAGCACGCTTACTTTGTTTATCGGCAGCAATCGCAGGAACGCTTTTCCAGTCAGCAGGTTTTTCTTTACAGCTCCCCAATATCTCGAATCTGAGCTGCCGCTTCTGTTGTCGCCCATTACGAAATATTCATCATCTTTGAGTTCCATATGGCCGTTTATTCCTCCATGATTTTTTATGAAAGGCTGATCCAGAGTGAAACCCTTCGGGTATTCTTTGTTTATTATAGTAACGATGTCATTTGTGACATCGACTGTTTCATTCGGAAGGCCGACGATTCTTTTGATAAAGAATTTTTTATGGTCGTTTGGGTATTTAAAGACAACCACGTCGTTTCTTTGCGGATCGCCCAGTCGGTAGGATATTTTATCTATTATTAAATAGTTTCCGTTTTCGAAAGTAGGCACCATGGAATTTCCTGATACGACAAACGGCTCCGCAACAAAGGCGCGAACAGGAACGACGATAAGGAGTGCGAGCAAGGCAAAACGCACAAGCTCCCAAAACGACTGCCACTTAGTTTTGACTGGTTCCATCGGGACAGTATAACACAAAAAATACTTGACACTACATAACAATTATATGTTATTATGTAACCATGAAATTAGTTGTTGGCTTGGGAAACCCGGGGCAAGAATACGAAAACACCAGACACAATACCGGGCGGATTTTGGTTGGCCTTATTGAAAAAAAATTAGAAGGCCAGAAAGTAAAATTCATCACCCCAGACACTTTCATGAACAGCTCCGGAAAAGCTGTGGCGCCTTTGGTGAAAACCAAAAAAGATTTGGAGAATATGATTGTAGTTTATGACGATATTGATTTGCCGCTTGGTAAAATAAAAATTTCTTTCAATCGCTCCTCTGGCGGGCACAATGGCGTGGGTTCGATAATCAAATCCCTAAAAAGCGAAGAATTCTTGCGCATCAGAATAGGCGTTTCTCCTGCGACTCCGAAAGGCGTAGTCAAAAAACCGAAAGGCGAAGAGGCCGTCCTAAAATTTCTCCTAGGCGAATTCAAAAAACCGGAGTTAGAGACAATCAAAAAACTTTCAAAAAAAGTAGCCGAAGCGGTAGAAACTATTTTCTCTGAGGGCAGAGAGAAAGCAATGTCTCTTTATAATCAATAAGTGAAACCTAAACCTCTTTTACCGCTTCTATGATTATGCTTTTTTCGCTGTTTCGGAGAGAGACTTTGCCGGAGATGGCTATGCATTTTTCGGCTACCAAGAGATCTATATTGTCTTTGAATAAAGAAGGGAAGCAGACTGCCTCTATGGAGTCCGTCAGGTCGGCGATTTTTAGGAAGACCATGCGTTCGTTGTTTTTGGTGACGACTTGTCTCGCGGTTTCAATAATGCCGGCGATAGTAATCGGTATGCCGTTGCCGACTTCTTCTTTTATTTTTTTTATATTCATATTTCTAGACTCCAGTTTTGCGCGGATGCGGTCGAGCGGATGTCCGGAAATATAAAGTCCAAGCAATTCTTTTTCCCAAAGAAGTTTTTCGGACTGATTAGCATCTTTACCGGTTTGCAATTTGAACTCCGGAAGTTTTATAGAGCTTGCTCCGCCAAAAAGAGAAACTTGGTTTTCGTTTTTTGTGTTTGCTTCGTGATTATATTCAAGCATTGCTTCCAGATTGGAGAGCAGTACACCTCGGTCTGCCCATTCGTCCATGCAGCCGGACTTGATCAGCGCTTCCATGGATTTTTTATTTAAATTTTTATGTTTGATCCTGTCTAAAAAATTACCGATTGATTTGAATTTTCCGTTTTCTTTTCGCTCTTTGATTATGGAGTCCGCAATATCGGTGCCCAGATGTTTTATCGTATAAAATCCGAATCTTATTTTGACGCTTTTATTTTTATCGCTTATGGCAGTATCTTTTTCTTCAGGCAGGCAAGTGAACCCGCCATAGCTTTCATTTAT
>CALRHG010000020.1 GCA_943359365.1 Candidatus Nomurabacteria bacterium
GGAAAAACACTCGCCCAAACCACGGGCATAGGCTGCATGTAACCAGCGAGTGCAGGAAGAGGATTGGCAGCCTTAGTGACAGTATCTCCGACGGCAGCTACCCCGGGTTTTTTTATTCCGGTAACAATGTATCCGATTTCACCCGCTGAAAGAGATTCACGAGCGGTTTCTTCAGGTGAAAAAGTTCCAACTTCCAGCGCAGAAAATTTTTCGCCGGAAACCGCGAAGAGCAGGCTGTCGCCCTTCTCTACTTTGCCATCTAAAATACGCACGAAAACTATCACGCCTCGATGATTAGAATATTTGAAATCAAAAATAAGCGCACTTAAAACATTATTACTTTTATCTTTGTAACTTTCAGCAGGCGCCGGAACTCGCTTTATAACTTCCTGCAAAAGACTATCCACTCCCTCGCCGGTCCGTCCTGAGACTAAAAGTATTTCGTTTGGATCGCAATTTAAAAGCTTCACGACTTCTTCTTTAACCTCGTCTATCCTGGCTAAGGGCGAATCGATCTTGGAGATAACTGGAATTATCTTGCGAGTCCCTTCAAGGCCATCTCCACGAGCCATGGCAAGCGTGGTAAGCGTCTGCGCCTGCACTCCCTGTGTTGAGTCAACCAGCAAAATAGAGCCCTCCACGGCTTTCAGAGCGCGAGAGACTTCATAGGAGAAGTCCACGTGCCCGGGAGTATCTATTAAGTTCAAAATGTATTTTTCTTTATCCCCAGCGGTTGAACCGCTGGAAAGAGAATATTCCATGCGAACAGGTTGCATTTTTATGGTAATTCCCCGCTCGCGTTCGAGCTCCATAGAGTCCAGCACTTGATCGCGCATTTTACGCGCTTCCACCGTATGCGTGATCTCGAGCATCCTGTCTGCCAAGGTACTTTTGCCATGATCAATGTGCGCGATGATTGAAAAATTTCTTATATGTTTTAAATCCATAAATTTTTATTGCAAAAATCCTCCAGTCTGGTGGTTCCATAAGTCCGCGTACAAACCGTCATTTTTAATCAATTCTTTGTGCGTGCCTTCTTCGACTATTTTGCCTTTATCTAGGACGATTATCCTGTCCATTTTTTGGATAGTGGAAAGTCTGTGCGCAATCACGATTGTCGTCTTGCCTTTCATTAGCTCATTGAAGGCGTCCTGAATGTATGACTCGCTGATACTATCGAGCGAACTCGTCGCTTCATCTAGCATTAGGATTGGAGAATCTTTGAGCATCGCGCGAGCAATGGCGATACGCTGGCGTTCACCTCCGGAAAGCTTGACCCCGCGCTCGCCGACTAGGGTCTCATAACCTTGAGGCAGTCGAGAAACGAATTCATCCGCATGAGCTTTTTTTGCAACCTCAATAATTTCTTCTTGGGTTGCATTCGGTTTACCATAATTTATATTTTCCCTAATTGGCCTGTGGAAAAGAATCGGCTCCTGCGGAACATAAGAAATTACACTGCGCAAATCATCTTGAGCCACATTCCTAATATCCTGCCCGTCAATCGTAATCGCGCCGGAAGTTATATCATTGAACCGTAGAAGAAGCTTGGTAATTGTCGACTTGCCGGCGCCTGAATGTCCGACAATGCCGACGCGCTCGCCCGGAGCAATATCCAAATTAAAATCGCTTAAAACCTCTTCACCCATCTGATATTTGAAATGAATATTTTTGAAGACAATATGCCCTTTGTTCATCCGGAGAGGTTCAGGATTTTTCGGATCCACTATGTCCGGAATAATGTCAAAAATGTCAGCCATTTCTTTCATATCAGCAGTAGATTTCATAAATTTAGTAAGAGAGTTTCCAAATTCCCACAAGTTGTCTGCAATAATTACTAAGTATGCTTGAATGAGAACGATCGTTCCGATTGACATCTTGTCCTGTAGCCAAAGAGATATCATAAGATAAAGAGTTACACTTTGCACAGATATTATAAGTAAGTGTTGCAAAAGATCTATCTTGCCTCCTAAAAACGAGGCTCTCCAGCTTCTTTTTGCTCCTTCGTCTGTATATTTGCCGAAAGAATCTATTTCTCTTTTTCTAGCGGAAAAAAATTTCACCGCCAGAATATTTGAAAAAACATCGGCAAGGCGTCCGCTTATTTTTGAATCCTGTTCTGCCTCCATCAAATCATAAGAAACTTTCTTTCGGATAAATACGGAAACCACGCTGACATGCACAATTATCCAGATACCAAACACCAGAGCAATAATCGGGGACTGAAAAAGAAGGACGGTGAAAACTCCGGCCAGCATAACAAAAAACTTCAAAAAATTATAAATAAAAATATCAAAAGCGGCATTAAAGCCGCCTACAAAACGCCGTGCTTTGGTCACTAGGCTGCCGGCAAAAGTATTGGAAAAAAAAGTTTGAGAATTTTGTTCTATCTTTTGAAACGAAAAATTGCGAAGATCCTGTGTGACATCGACTTCAAATTTTAGAAAGGTGAATTTTGTGATTCGCGCTACGAAAAAATTTAAAATTCGTATTCCCGTAATAATAAAGAAAAGGAGAAAGATTTTATGCGATAGCGTATTCGGGTCTCCGACTGTATTGGAAAATATATCGATAATCTTTTTAAAAAATATAGGAACAATGATATCGCCGCATAGCACTCTAAAGCTAAAACCAAATAGAATAAAGTAAAAAACCCACCTGCGTTTGCGTATTTGCGGCCAGACATATTTGAGTATTTTGCTAAAAAGAGACAGCATTACGCCATTCTACCAGAAAAGGCTTATTTTTCAAAGCTTGTTTTTATTCCAAAAATCCTCCGGTTTGATGGTTCCAAAGATCAGCATACATGCCATTTTTTTCGAGAAGCTCTTTGTGTGTGCCTTCTTCTATAATTTTTCCTTTGTCCAAAACCAAGATTCTATCCATTTGCTGAATAGTGGAAAGCCGGTGAGCAATGACTATAGTGGTTTTGCCTTTCATGAGCTCATTGAAGGCGTCCTGAATATATGATTCACTGATGCTGTCGAGCGAGCTCGTAGCTTCATCGAGGATAAGTATCGGGGAATCCTTGAGCATCGCGCGCGCGATGGCGATACGCTGACGTTCACCTCCGGAAAGCTTCACTCCCCGCTCGCCGACCATTGTTTCATAACCCTTGGGTAATTTTAGGATAAATTCATGAGCATGCGCTTTTTGCGCCGCTTCAATCATTTCTTTTTCTGTCGCCGCTTGCTTGGAATAACTAATATTTTCTCTGATACTTCTATGGAAAAGCATCGGCTCCTGAGGAACATATGAGATGTTTTTCCTTAAATCTTCTTGCTTTATATTTTTTATGTTCTGCCCGTCAATCAAAATTTCTCCTCCCTTAACATCTGCAAAACGTAAGAGAATTTTTGTAATTGTGGATTTGCCAGAACCAGAGTGACCCACAAGGCCGACTTTTTCGCCAGACTTAACACTGAAGTTGAAACCGTTAAAAATCTTATATCCTTTTACATATTCGAAACTTACATTGTTAAAATCTATATTACCATTTGAAATCAGGCATACCTGCGGATTTTTTATGTCTTCTATGTCCGGTTTTTCTTCAAAAATATCAACCATTTCTTTTGCTTCAGCTAAAGATTTAAATAATCGGACCATTGATTTTCCAAGTTCCCACAAGTTGTCAAAGGCGGCAAACATATAAATTTGAATTAGAACCACCATACCGGTAGTGATAGAATTTTTAAGCCACATATCGATCATTACATACAAAACAACGATTTGTAGTATACCCATCAGAAAACCTTGAATCATATTTTGAAAATTTTGGAAACTCCAAGCTTTTGCGCGCTTCCTATACTCATCAGCGGTCACAACCCCGAAAGAATGATGCTCTTTTTGTCTGCTAGAAAATATTTTTATATTTAAAATATTAGAAAATGCATCGGCAAAACGCCCTGTTACTTTCGAATCCGCCTCGGCTTCCGCTAAGTCGTATTTGATTTTCCTTTTAATGAATAGAGCGGTGATAAAAATATAAACTAACGCCCATCCCAGAAAAAGAAACCCGATCAGTGGAGCTTGAAAAAATAAAATTACCAGCACGCCGGCAAGATGCACAAAAGTAAACCAAAGATTAAAACTCACAATATCGCAAATTCTTTCGAAAGAAGCGGCAAATCTTTTTGATTTAGAAACCAGACTCCCGGAAAAATTATTAGAAAAAAAACGATAGGAATGGTTCATTAGTCTATCGAAGGTGTTGTTGTGTATTTCTCTAATTACATTAGACTGAAAGTATGCTATCGAGTAATCTCCTATTCTGAATAAGGACTGATAAAGAAGTACAGTTATCACTATCCAATAAACATAGCCAAACAATTCCCTGCTCAAAAGAGGACTCGGGGTTGCTCCAGAAATTAGATCGATAATTTTTTTATATAGAAGAGGATTTATTATAGCGGCGACTATCAAAGCCACTCCATATGCAACAAATATAAGAAAAAAAGACCATTTATATTTTTTGATTTGTCGCCAGTAGTAACCTAAAATCTTGCCAGAAAGCATATTTTAAATATTAACAGAAAATGACCATATCTCAAAGCTCTTCTTGGGAAGGGGCGATAACTTTTGCGCGCCAGAATTTGGTTTTGAAAGTTTTGGTTATATCTTTCAGCTCTTCATTTTTCAAAAGATACAGCACCAAAATAGCCGCCATGATTCCCAAAACACCGGAGATGAATCCCTGCAAAAATACTCCCCAAAACGTAACGTTGCCGAAAATGGGAGAAAGAATATTTAAGCTTAGGTATGCCACCAGGCCAAGGAAGAACGAAGCGCCCAAGCTCTGAAAAAAAGTCTTGGTAATAAAAGATTCTCCCCCCATAAAATCCCTGCGAACAAAAAACCAGTGAAGAATAAAATTCAAAATTGTGCCGACGGAATAAGCAAGCGGCAGCATTAAAACTTCGGTGCCGGCGATATCCGTTACTTTCAACATAGACTCTATGAAATAACGAAATAAGGGAACATTTTGGAAAATATAAGTAAACGCAAAAGCCAGAATCACAATCAAAACGGAGCAGGACAAATTGACCGCCAGCGGAGTTTTGGTGTCCCCCTTGGCGTAATAGGCCCGGGACAAGAGAGCAATTATCCCCTGCGCAATCACAGAAAGGGAAAAAATTGCGAGCGAAGCCGCAACCAGACGAGTATGCTCCCAGGAAAAACTCCCCGAACCGAGTATTACTCGCACAATCTGCGCCCGGACTATGATAAAAAGAAAAGTTACCGGCAAAGACCAAAAAATTATCGCCCGTGCGGCAGATTTAAGATGATTTTTGAATTCATCCATTTTTCCCTCGGATGCCGACTTCGCCAAAGTCGGGAAGGCCGCCACGGCATAAGATATGCCGATGATGTAAAGAGGAACCGACTGCAAGCTGAAGGAAAGATTAAAAATCGAAATAGACCCGGCGGAGAGATACGAAGCGAGGGCGATAATGGCAATTATGGAAATGTTGTTGAAGGCAAGGCCGAACGTCCTCGGAAGCGATGTCATAGCGACAGCCCTAATGTCTTTGAAATTAATCGCAAATGAAAATCTGGGCATAAACCCGGAGACCGCGGAAGCAAAAGCCTGGATGCCAAAATGCATGAAAGCTCCGAGGATGACTCCCATCGCGAGCCCATAAACTTTAAAAATCGGGTATAAAAATATAACGCCGATAATAATCCCCAAGTTGTAGACGATAGGACTTAAAGAATAAATAAAAAATTTGCGAAAGAGCTGGGTAACCGTGCCAAAAAGGTTTGAGAGGCCGAGCAAAATCGGCGATAGAAGCATTATGCGCGAGAGTATAATTACCTCTGACTGCATGATGGGGTCAAAACCCGGAGCGATAAAAGATGCGAGATAAGGCATGAAGAGAAAGGCAACAAGAGAGACAAAGATCATCACAATAAAAAAAACAGTGAAAACATCATTCAGATATTTTCTGGCGGTGTCCGTTACGGCTCCTTTGTCCATCCGGGATGTGATAAAAGGGATAAGCACGGTGATAGAAGCCAGAGAAGCTATGCTGATGAAAATAAGGTCGGGCACCCGAAACGCCGCATAATAAATATCGAGTGTCGGCCCGGGTCCTATAAAATGGGCGATGGATCGGTCGCGAAAGAGCGCCAAAATCTGGGAAAGAAAAGCGAAAAAACCCAAAAGGAGCGCGGCTTGATTGATGCTGCCATATTCCTTGCCAAAAATTCGAAATAACTTCTCCATTTGCAGATTGCTTTACGGCTTTTTAGGAGCGGGAGCCGGAGATGGAGCCAAGCTCGGAGCTGAAGCGGGAATTCCCTTTTTCAAAGAATCAACATACTTTATTAAGTCTGCGTTAGTCGGAAAAATTGAAAGAGCTACCTGTGCATAGTAAAGAGCGTCTTCATTCTCCCCTTCGCTCCTCGCTATCTGAGAAAGAACGATCCACGCATCTATATAGTCTGGTTTCAAGGTAAGCGAAGCCTTGATATAGTCTTTGGCTTCCTGATTTTTTTTATCCGCAAAAGAAGCGACTGCCATTCTGAGTTTCAGCCCCGGATTCTTTGGATTGAGAAGGGAGGCTGCAGTATAAGCCTTGACTGCTTCGCCATTCGCACCTTCAACACCGAACGAAGCCAAATCCTGATACAAAGAGCCGAGCACTTGCAAATTTAAATAATTTTTAGGATTAGATGCCACAGCCCGCTCCGCGCCGATTACTGCTTGATCAAAACTGCTCTTAAAATCAGTTTTTTCAGCCTCAGACAAAGAATCCGCTTTTTGCGCCAGAGAATTTAATTTGAGCATGTATATCTGGGAATACGCACGCCAATATGAATCATTTTGATATAGCGAAAGAGCTCTATTGATAGAAACAAGAGCATCGGGGATAGTTTCAACTTTGGCTGCCGATGCTACGGCCTGCCTATAATATGAAAAGGCAGCTAGGCGTTCTATGTATACAAACGAAACAGCGGAAGAAATAATTATCATCAAAACAATAAATAACATAGAGAAAAAGCTTTTTCGGTGGTCGTTTAAAAATGACCAGGAAATTTCTCCCTTTGGACTATTAGAAGCAGACAAGCCGGCAAAAATCCCTGCGAACCCCAGAGCCAGGAAGAATATAGCTGCACCGGTGGAAAAAAAGAAAGAAGAAACAAATAAATAAAGGGACAGTACAAAGAATGCCATTGTCTCCCAGTTTATGCCGTTTTTTATACTGAAAAAAATTGATTTTACGCCGCCGATTATAAATAAGATGAAGAAAGCAAGCCAAGCCAGAATGCCCGCATAGCCTATGGTAGAGACTAATGTCGGCAACAGTCCCGAGCCGGAGATAAAAGGAATGTCCCAAA
Organism: Candidatus Nomurabacteria bacterium; assembly: GCA_943359365.1. Classification (GTDB taxonomy): domain Bacteria; phylum Patescibacteriota; class Minisyncoccia; order Phycocordibacterales; family UBA9973; genus UBA9973. The sequence goes on from CALRHG010000020.1 coordinate 7,342, forward strand.
AATCATTACCGTCTATAGTTCGGTTTACTGAGTCAGGCTTATACATCGCCCAAGCTTCCAAAAACTTATTCGGGCCCATGCCGAATATAAGATTATCTTTGAGCACTGATTGAGCAATGCCTGCTGTTAGAGGAAAAGGGAACACAATCTGTGGATTTGACAACTGAAGGCGCGAGGGCAATTCTCCCGCGATAAATTTATCTCCAGACATAAAGAATAAAAGCGATATCATGATGATGGTAAAAGAAAGCAAAGGAAAACGCCTAGTCTTTTCCCCTTCTAAAGCTTCAACGCTTTCATTCTCTCCAGCCGATTTTTTCTCAGAAGAAATTGATAGTTTATAAACAAAAATAATTAAAGCAGAAACCCCGAGAAGCCCCCAAACAAGCGGAAAATTCACAGCCGCAATCAAGAACATAGAAAGTATAATCAGCAGCCGCAGAATCCATTTTTCCATCTTAGTCGTCGAAAAAAATTCGACCACCAGAAGCGACATCAGACAGGCAAAGCCGGCGAAGAGGCCGACTTCATTCCAAGAACCCAAAAGGTTGTCTATTTTTAAAGTCGGAGACAAAACTCCCAGGGAAAATCCGGGCTTGAACAAATGAATCAGCTGGAAAAATAAAAGCAGAGCGGAAGATAATATTGCTCCGAACAAAACTACTCTGGCTCTGTTGGCATCACGAAAAACAATAGAGCACATCAGCATAAAAAGAAAACCGGCAAAGATAAACCAGAAAGTTCCAATATCAAACATCGTGCCAAAAAAAGAAACTTCGGAACTTTTTACAAAAAGAGCCGAGATAAGAGTCACCAATACTATTCCTCCTGCGCCCAACAGAACCGGAGATTTTGGAAAACTCATCTTGCCGTCAAAAAATCTGGCAAAACCCCAAAATACAACAGAGAGCGCGAGACCCACCACTAAAAGCGTCCCTTTGGAAGTTTCAATTGGAATGTTGGTGAAAGGGAGAAAGAAAAACGGCATCAGCACTATAACCAAAAAAAGTGATAAAAATGAAAGCCTGTCAAATATATTTGATCGCATGGGTCTAGTATACTACAATTAAATTACAATGTTAATAAGTCTGCCTTTTACATAAACCACCTTCTTAATCTCCTTGCCTGCCGTATATTTCAAAACCGCCTCATTGTTTAACCCTCGGTGTTGAACATCTTCTTCTTTCTCATCTGCCCCTATCATAATTTCCGCCCTAACCTTGCCGTTTACCTGCACTACTATTTTTATTTCCTCTTGTTTTATTTTTGAAATATCATGCGCAGGCCATGATTCCAAGCTAATTGATTTTTTATGACCCAGTATCTGCCACAACTCCTCTGCGATATGGGGCGCGAATGGCGAAAGAATTTTTAAGAATTTTTCGTATACCTCTTGTGATATAGAATCTAGCTTTCCTATTTCATTCGCGAAAATCATCATTGTCGAAATCGCCGTATTGAATTTCATGGCTTCGATATCTTCGGCAACTTTCTTTATTGTTTTCTCAATTTCAAATTCAGAATATTTTTTTCCTTTTTGTATTTTATACTGCAGATTCCAAACTCTTTCCAGAAATCTCCGCGGACCGATCATGCTGTCTGAACTCCATGCGACTGACTGGTCAAACGGCCCCATGAACATCTCATACATGCGCAAAGTGTCTGCGCCATAAGTTTTCACAATATCGTCCGGATTGATGACATTGCCGAGAGATTTCGACATCTTTACTCCCCCTTCACCCAAAATCATGCCATGCGAAGTGCGCTTTATGTATGGCTCACTCGTAGGCACGACCTTCAAATCATATAAAAATTTATGCCAGAAACGGGAATACAAAAGGTGCAGCGTGGTATGCTCCATGCCGCCATTGTACCAGTCGACTGGTGTGAAATATTCCAAATTTTTCGGGGCTGCAAGCTCTTTATTATTTTTCGAATCAGCATAACGCAGATAGTACCAGCTCGAACCCGCCCAGTTTGGCATTGTATCTGTCTCTCTCTTTGCAGGACCCTTACACTGAGGACATTTCACATTCACCCACTTTGTAATATTCGCCAAAGGCGATTCTCCGCTATCCGTCGGCTGGTAATTTTTTACTTTGGGAAGCTCTACCGGCAAATCTTTTTCTGGAACAGGAACTAATCCGCATTTTTGACAATTTATTACAGGAATCGGTTCACCCCAGTATCTCTGCCTCGAGAAAACCCAATCGCGAAGTTTGTAGTTTACTTTTTTATCGCCCCAGCCATTTTTGACGATAAAATCAATGATGTCTTTCCTCGCCTCGCCCCATTCCCTGCCTTTAAATTCTAGCGGCTCGGCAAGAATTCCATGAGGGTCTTTTACATACGCGTACTCTTTATTTCTAACTTTTTCCGTTTCAATTGGATCTTTCGGAAACATAACGGGATGCAAAGGAATATTAAACTTTTTAGCAAAATCGAAATCGCGCGTGTCGTGCGCAGAAGCGTTGACAATACCTGTGCCGTAATCAGCGACCACGTAGGATGCTATCCAAATCGGCAAACCTCGTCCGCTGCCGGCGAAATTTTCTACGTATCTGCCAGTAAAAATTCCTTCCATTTCTTTTTCGGCGTCAAAATCTTTGCGAGCTCTTTTTTGATTTAACTTTTTGATAAACTCGAGTACTGGTTTTTCATATTTTGTACCAGCGACAAGAGTCGGCACGAGTTTGTGTTCCGGCGCGATAACCGTAAAAGTTTCCGCGTGAAATGTCTGCGGCACGGAGTTGTACATTTCGACGGCAATTCCTAAATCTTTCACTTTGCATTTAAAATTGACTCCCTCGCTCCGCCCTATCCAATTCCTCTGCTGAATTTTTATTTTCTCCAGATAGTCCACATCGTCCAAATCTTTGTACAGTCTATCTGCGTATTTGGTGATGGCGAGCATCCATTGTTCTTTCTCTCTTTTCTCCACCAATGTGCCACAGCGTTCGCAGCAGCCGTCGACGACTTCTTCATTCGCTAGCCCGATTTTATCTTTCGGGCACCAATTGATGAACATCTTGGCTTTGTAAGCCAAACCTTTTTTCAGCAACTGCAAAAATATCCACTGCGTCCATTTGTAATATTTAGGGTCAGTAGTATTTACTTCTCGCGACCAGTCGAAAGAAAAACCGATAGACTTTAGCTGGCGGCGAAATGTGTCCGTATTGTCCTTGGTAACTTTTATCGGGTGAATTCCTGTCTTAATAGCATAGTTCTCCGTCGGCAAACCGAAGGCATCCCAGCCTATAGGGTACAGCACATTGTAGCCTTCCATGCGGCGTTTCCTGGAAATTATATCCATCGCCGTGTTGCTCCGGATATGCCCCACGTGCATTCCGGCACCCGATGGATACGGAAACTCGATTAGAGCGTAAAACTTTTTACGCTCTAATCGTCCTGAGCGAAGCGAAGGGCTCTCTGCATGAAAAACTCCTTGTTTTTCCCATTCTTTTTGCCATTTCTTTTCTATCTTTTTGTGATCATATTCGCGCATGTTAGTTTGTGTTAGTTTATGATACATAATAAATAAGTCTTTTGCAAAAAAATACCCTTAGAGATTCTAGGGTATTTTTTCTTTGGAAATATTTTTTTAATAAATTACTATTTAATAAATTTTCTGTTGATATTAATTGAGATATACCCTAGCCCAATAAATATGAATCCGAGGACCACCAGGGCTATCGGCCAGCCTACTGAATCCGCGAAATATTTGCTTGTGATATACGAAACATGCGCCAAAAGGAAAAGAGTGCTGACCACCAAGATAACGCTGCTCCGGAGAAACGCTGACAGAAACAAACCTCCGACTACAAGGAGAAAATACGCCATCCGCCAAATATCCGAATCAAAGACTTGAGAAAAGGCGGCGCCGAGAAAGCCGGAACTGCCGAAGAAGCAAAGAATTCCGACCAGCGGCTTGTTCCATCCATGGCGGAAAGAGAGCGCCAGTAAAATATAACTCGCTCCTATGATCATAGTGAGGTACGCGTACAAATCTCCGGGACTATAGTATGAATCATTGATAATTGATTGAACCAGCAAGTAAATAAAAACAGTGGCGTTGCCTATCGCAAAAAAAGTCAGCGCCGGATTCCTATGAATAAAAGTGAGCAGCAAATAGAAAGCAAAAATAGCTCCGAAAGTCAGAGTAATGGGCCACAAGGTTTCTGTGCTTACGTCTAACTCACTTAAGGCAACCATGGCTCCTCCCGGAACAAGCAAACCTCCAATCACATGGAAAACTGGACCAATAGCATCGCCCATCTTTTTCTTAGACAAAAATGAGCCGATAGCAGTGAGAAGCAAACCTAAGCCCAGAGTAATCATGATGCGGGAAAAAGACCCCAGATCCTCCCAGACTTGATAGGTGAAAATTGCAACGCCGATAACCACGATGATCCCGCCCAAGACATACATCACCTTGTTCATGGAAAAATTGGAGGGATCTTTCGGCTGAGAAGAGGATTCTCCTATTGAAAAATTAAAACGGCTCGCCACCTCTTCACGAGTCACTTCGCCGGTACTTATTTTTTGAGAAAGCTCCCGAAATAATTCTTCTTTATGCATAGAAATGTAATTCTTTTAATTTCTTCCCGGCAAAACCCAGCCAAGAAATTGGAAATTATTCTGGTAATAATATTGGTCACTGCTGTTTACAAGATTGAGTTTGCTCTTGCTTTTTCCCTT
>CALRHG010000021.1 GCA_943359365.1 Candidatus Nomurabacteria bacterium
GGTATTATTTACGGCCGCGAATTTATCAACGCGAAGGACATTATCAAAAAGATAAGTCCGGGCGACTTGATTAAAGCCAAAGTCGTCGAAGTAGAAAATGAAGACGGCTATGTGGAACTTTCCTTAAAGGAAGCAAAACAAGCGCTAACTTGGAAAGAAGCGGAGAAGGCAATCAAAGACAAGACAGTCATGAGCCTCGAAATCAAAGACGCAAACAAAGGCGGACTGATTTTGGAATGGCAGGGCATACAGGGGTTCTTGCCTGCTTCCCAATTAAAGGCTGACCACTACCCTCGCGTACTCGATTCTGATAAAGATAAAATATTGAAAGAGCTCAAGAAGCTCGTCGGCCAGCAGATTTCCGTCATGATTATTTCTACTCTGCAGAAAGAAGGCAAATTAATCTTCTCGGAGAAAGACAACAATCCGGAAGAGAAAAAAGAAATCTTGAGCAAATACGCTGTTGGCGAAGAATTGGAATGCACAGTCGCCGGACTCGTCGACTTCGGAGTATTCGTAAAACTCGAAGACGGACTCGAAGGCCTCGTGCACATCTCCGAGCTTGATTGGGGCCTTGTAGAAAACCCTCGCACCATGTTCAAAATCGGCGACAAAATCCGAGCGAAAGTAATCGAAATAAAAGACGGAAAAATTTCTCTTTCCATCAAAGCGCTCAAGGAAAATCCTTGGAAGGAATTCGAAGGCAAACTGAAAAAGGGCGACATCATCAAGGGCGTAGTCATCAAATACAACAAGCACGGCGCGCTCGTCTCCATCAAGGAAGGCGTGGCCGGACTGGTGCATAACTCGACCTTTGCCTCTGAAGCAAAACTTCGCGAAAAACTAGAACTTGGAAAGACATACAATTTCCAAATCACTCTTTTCGAACCAAAAGATCAAAAGATGACATTGATACATCTTGAAGAAACAAAATAAATCTGGACAAGGTTTAACCTTGTCCGTGACAAAAAAGCACCCCGATTGTCGGGGTGCTTTTTTATTTGTTTTATTTCTTAGCTATCGCGAGTGTGTTGGTCATTAGACCTTCGTCCACTCCGATATCATTCATGATATTGATCACCTGCTCCGCATAACGAGGCATTATAGACGGAGGATTGTAGGCATTTAGAATTTGCAGAGTATTTTTGTCTTCATAGTGATACGCAGTCTTTGGGTGATTGCCTCCCAAATTTAACGCTACCGTCGCGATCGCTTCTTCGTTTGATTTAAATCCAATCTTACAAGAAGCCCAGCCGAAAGAATTATACCCGACTGTTTTACACGCAAACTTGCCTCCGGTTGATTCTCGGACAGCAATCGCAGGCAATAGACGCCAATCGAGATCATTCTTTTCAGCTTCCAGAACCATTGTCATGCCAACTCCGGCCAGCGGCATATCGTACTTTCTGAAATGAGCATCAATAGCATCGGCCTTAATTTGTTTAGCCTGAAGATCCTGTGCCACGGCGTCATTGCGGGCTACAAGCTCTGTACTATTTTGTTTTTCTACAGATATAGATGGAGTGCCGACAATGCTTACGACAGCTTGCGAAATAGTTCCCATAGTACTTCCTACGGGTGCTGAGGACATTGTTAAGACTGGTAAAAAGATAAACGACTCCACGAACTTGATCAAATTTTTATTTTTCATATATTTATTTAGACCTAAAACTAAAAAACCCTTACTTAACAGGCTTGCGCCTATATAATAAGGATACCTTTATATACTAGCATATTCTGGTTTAAAAGTCAATAGTTAGACAACATTTTCACCGTATGTCAAGCTTAAAATACCTTGTAAAATAAGGGTATTTCAATACATGCCCATTGACAAATAAAGCTTAAAATTGAATGGCTAGACCAACTTGAATACCTTGTCGGCCACTTTGTAGGCTTCCCCTGCTCCCATAGTTACGAATACGTCATTTGCCCCTAGTTTCAAAGCCAAAACTTCCTTTTCTGCCGATTCGAAGTCCGGAAAAGCCTTAGCATCTTCCCTGTTGTGAACTATGGCCAGAGCTAATTTTTCACTGGAAACGCTCTCATCTTTCTCTTCGCGAGCAAAATAGATGGGCAAGAGAAGCACCTTATCAGCGTCTTTGAAACTGCTAGCGAAATCGCCAAAGAGAGCTTTGGTCCGGCTATAAAGGTGCGGCTGGAAAAGTACTGTGATTTTTTTCTGACCCTTAGGGTAGAGCTCGCGCAATGCTTCCAGGCTCGCCTTAATCTCCGTAGGATGATGCGCATAATCGTCGTATATTATGGCTCCCTCAGGCGTCTCTCCTTTTCTTTCCAAACGGCGCCAAGTGCCGGAGAATCCTGCAATCGATTTTTGCGCTTCCTCGCCGTTAATATTTAAAGTGTAGGCCACCGCGATAGCTGCTGCCGCGTTCATGCGGTTGTGTGCTCCGGGAACAGAAAGTTTGGGAACTTTATCTAAAAATCTCGTGTAATCTAAAACACCGCACTTGTATCTCTTGAGTTCATACTGGCTCACTAGCACATTGATGTTTTTATCTTGTCCGTTGTAAATAATTAAATCTTCCGTCTTCAGCATCAGTTCGCTGAAAGCGCTCTGGATATCGCCCAGATTTTTATAATAATCCAGATGATCCTCTTCGATATTCGTAATGATCAGTATCCTGGGCTTGAGATTTAAAAAAGATCTCTCGTATTCGCAAGCCTCGACTACAAAGAAGTTGCTTTTACCCACCACCAAGTTTGATTTATAATCTTTGAGTAAGCTTCCGACGACGACTGACGGATGGTGCCCGGTATCAATTAAAATTTTGGCGATCATCGCCGTGGTGGTCGTCTTGCCGTGAGTGCCGGAGACGGCTATCGTGTATTTTCCTTCGGTGACTACTCCGAGCATCGCGGGATAAGACAGGATTGGAATGCCTAGGCTCTGCAGATTTTTGAAAAATTCCGGATCGTACTTAGGAATAGCAATTGAGTAAACTACCAGCTCGGCATCCTTCGGGATTAATTCTATTCCCTGCCCGAGCGTTATTTTTGCGCCAAGATTCCGCAAGCTTTCAATAATTGAGCTCTCGGATATATCGGATCCGAAAACTTCCTTGGCTGACACGAGCATCATGCGCGCGATTGCCGAAATGCCGATGCCGCCGATGCCGACAAAGAATATTTTCTTAATTTTTGTCAAATCAATATCCATGTTAGTTACTAATATACCATGAATGCTTAATATGTTAAGATACAAAAATGGCTAATAGTATGAAAATCGGAATATTTGACTCAGGGCTCGGAGGGCTTATCATCGCCCGGGCGATACATAAAAGAATGCCGGAATACGACTATGTCTATTTTGGCGACACTAAAAGGCTCCCCTACGGCAACAAATCGCACGAGGCGGTTTTTGAATTCACCCGCCAAGCCGTAGATTATCTCTTCCGGAGGCAAAATTGCGCAATCGTTATCATCGCCTGCAATACAGCGAGCGCGCGGGCCTTACGGCAAATACAGCAGGAATATTTGCCGAAAAATTTTCCCAATAAAGAAGATCAGCGCAGAGTGCTCGGTGTGCTTATTCCAGCCGCGGAGGAAGCATCAAAATATAAAAGAGTTGGTGTGCTCTCAACGTACGGAACTGTGGCTTCGAATACTTGGGAAAAAGAGATAAATAAATTGAACAGCCAAACGGAAGTTTTTCAAGTTCCCGCGCCGATGCTTGTACCCCTAATCGAAGAAAGAGAGAAAAAACTTGCAATTCCTTTTATTCAGAAATATTTAAAACCCTTGATGAGCAAAAAATTGGACGCTTTAGTTTTGGGCTGTACGCACTATCCAATGCTAAAGAAAGAGATTAAAAATAATATGCAGATAAAAAACAAACAAATACAAATAATTTCTCAAGATGAAATAATCCCTCCAAAATTGGGAAGATATTTAATCAGACACAGAGAAATTGCCGACAGGCTTTCGGAGAACGGGAGCATGAAAATTTTGGTTACGGACAAAACGCAAAATCTGTCTGAGTTGGTGAAAAAATGGTTTGGAAATTATGCTGTGGAAGTTATTTCAGATTCCGCACTATCTTCATAAACTGATCTCCTCGTTCGTATTCGTTATTGTACTGGCTGAATGAACTGAAGGCCGGAGAAAATAGCAGCGTGTCCCCTCTCTTCGCCAGAGCTATGGCGATTTTGACTGCTTCTTTCAGATTTTTCACTTTTTTACTTTCGATTTTAAGCTTATCGGTGCCCGTTCCCGGAATGCAAACGACTTTTCGGCAATATGCATTTATGGTTTTTTCTAATTCTCCGAGTTTCAGATTTTTATCATTGCCTCCGCAGATAAGTATTATATTTTTACCCCGAGTTCCTAGCGCACGAAGAGCCGCAATAGTAGCTTGAGGAGTTGTGGAATTATTATCATTGTAAATTTTTATGCCATTCACCTCCCGCACAAATTCCAGCCTGCCGGATATAGCTTTAAAATTTTCTATGGCTTTTTTGATGATTTCCTCTTTGATTTTTAGAAATCTGGCCGCTTCGATGGCGCAGGCGATATTTTCTAAATTGTGTTTTCCAACCAGAGAAATTTTCCAAGCTTTTGGAATATTTTTTATATTTGCTTTTAAAATCTGGCTTTTAACATTTTTAATTTTATTCTTCATTGCCGGTCCTAAAATTAAGGCGCCGCCGGACTTTTGAAATTTATATATGTATGACTTATCTATAAAATATTGATCGGGATTATTTTTGTAATAATTTAAATGATCCTGCATAAAATTCGTAAAGACAGAAATATTCGGTGAAATTTTACTTTCTCCAAATCCTTGCAGCTGCCATGAATCTAACTCTAAAACTGATACATCAGCTTTCCCTACTTGTTTTAATAACTGTAGATTAGAAACTCCCCGCACATTCCCTCCCAAGATTACCTTTTTGCCAGCCGATTTAAGAATATGATAAATCAAATGTGTCACCGTAGATTTCCCGCGGGTTCCCGTAACACCTACGATTGGCAGATTCGACAGTTTGGCAAAAAGCGCCGCGCTCATTTCGACCGGAATATTATTTTTCTTGGCTTCTTTAATATACGCAGAATCGAGCGGCACGCTCGCCATTTTCAAAATAAAATCGCGATTCCGAAAATCTTCCAGTCTGTGTTCGCCCAAAACATATCTAATACTTTTAAACTTTTTTAATTTTTCTAGAGATTCTTTCAATTGCTCTTTAGTCTTCAAATCAGTCACGATCAACTCCGCTCCGCATTCAGCTAAGAAAGCTGCGTCACCCGCCCCCCGCCCGAGTAGACCCAGACCCATAACTGTTACTTTCTTGCCTTTGAAATATTTTTTATAATTAAATTTTTCCATTTTAGTAGGCTTTTTTAAATTCTTCCATATCATCAAAGTGTGTCTTTACGCCTTTTATTTCCTGGTAATCTTCATGGCCTTTGCCGGCGCATATAATTATATCTCCTTTTTGCGCGATCTTTACTGCTTCCAAAATCGCTTCATGCCTGTTTGGAATTGTCAGAACTTTTTTTAGCTCTTCCGTTGATAAATCAGTTTTCATTTGTTCCATAATTTTATTCGGATCTTCACTTCTGGGATTATCTGAAGTAAAAATTGCAATGTCAGAATTTATAGCTCCGATTTTTCCCATGATCGGACGCTTGAATGAGTCGCGATCTCCTCCGCAACCAAATACAGAAATTATTTTGCCATTACTGTTCTTTGTTTCTCTCACAGCAGAAAATATTTTCTCCAAAGCATCCGGCTTGTGCGCATAGTCCACTATCACCATTACACCATTTGGCGAAGTAAAATGCTCAAATCGCCCGCGTGGCGGCTCGACATTTTTCATAACCTCTTTCACTTTCTCTTTGTCCATTCCTAAAAGCACCAAAGCGGCATAAGCGGCAAGCGTGTTGTACATATTGAATTCACCTAGCAACTTTGTTTCCAACTTATCGCTGAAATCTGCTTTATTTTTAAAACCATAAGTATATTTTTTCGCTTGAATCCCCTCGAGCATTCGCAGTCCATATTCACTATCAACATTCGAAAGAGCGAACGCTTTTTGAGGCAACATATTGAAAAATTTCTTCTTGGCGCCAAAATAATTTTCAAAAGTCTTGTGATAATCCAAGTGATCGTGCGTCAGATTGGTAAAAATTCCCCCGACAAAACTCACCCCTGCTACCCTATTTTGATCAAGCGCATGGCTGGAGACTTCCATAAAAACATATTGGCATCCAGCCTTCTTCATTTTTACAAAAAGCTTAGTGAGAGTGACAGAGTCCGGCGTAGTCATCGCCGCCGCCATTTTTTCGCCGGCAATAATATTTTCTACAGTGCTGATAAGCCCGGCTTTATATCCGAGCCCGCTAGCTATTTTATATAAAAGTGTAGCAGTCGTCGTCTTACCGCTTGTTCCCGTCACCCCGACGATTTTTAATTTCTTGGAAGGATTACCGTAATAATGTATTGCGGCAATAGATTTAACCCTCCACCAAATTGTTTTGAGTTTTTTTAGTAAATTCCTCATCTCATGTTTTAATTCACCAAAGATTTCCGATGCTGCGGCGCGTTGATGAGCCCGCATTTTTTGTATTTATAGACTTCGCCAGTTTGAGGATTGATGGCTCCGCATGGGCACGGGTCATTGCGCCCTATTTCTTCACTTCGCAAGGACGGTCCTTGCGAAAGATCATTCTTTCCGCCTAGTTCGCTCGACTCAGTATGGCTTGTTATCAAAGTCTGCTTGGTGGAAACCTCCTCTTCTTTAGCCGATTCGGTCATTGTGGTTATCAAACCAAAAACTTGTTCTTTGAATGTTTCTTCCATTTGTTTGAACATCATGAGTCCGTCTTTTTTGTATTCAACTATAGGTTCACGTTGGCCATAGGCTCGCAGATTTACCGAGCTTCGCAAATAATCCATTGATTCCAAATGCTCCATCCAGAGCGTGTCTGTCGTATACAATGCTATTCTTCGGACAGTTTCCAAAAATCCCGCCTCGCCTGTTTTTTTTCTTTTCTCTTCTATGATTTTTGCTCTATCTTCTCTGCCGGCAATGACATCATTGATCAGATTTTCAATTCCATCGGGATCTGCCGAGAGCATCTTCTGCCTTCTTTCATAAATAATTTTTCTTTGGTGATTCATCACATCGTCGTATTCGAGAGTGTGCTTTCGAGCATCAAAATGAAAACCTTCAATTTTTGTTTGTGCGCCTTCGAGCGTCCGACCGATAAAACGGTTTTCAATCGGCTGCTCCTCCGGTATGCCAAATCTTCCCATCATCGTCTTTATCTTGTCCGAACCGAAAACGCGCATCAAGTCGTCTTCAAGCGATACGAAAAACTGCGTACCACCCGAATCTCCCTGTCTGCCGGAGCGCCCGCGGAGCTGGTTGTCGATTCTGCGCGCTTCGTGGCGTTCTGTGCCTAAAACGAAAAGTCCGCCGACATTTTTTACGGATTCATATTCTCCCCGCGTCGCGGGATTGCCCCCGAGCTTAATGTCGATACCTCGCCCAGCCATGTTTGTAGCAATGGTCACTGCGCCAAGTTTTCCCGCCTGCGCGATAATTTCTCCCTCCTTTTCATGATTCTTCGCATTCAAAATTACATGAGGGACGCCTTCTTGTTTCAAATAGGCAGAAAGAAGTTCATTTTTCTCGATTGAAATCGTACCGATCAAAACCGGCTGCCCCTTCACATTCAGTTCTTTCACTTTTTTCGCAATTGCTTTGAATTTGCCTTTTTCCGTTTGGTAAATTTGATCATTATGATCTACACGAACGATAGGGCGATGAGTCGGAATCACGATGACATCGAGCCCGTAAACTTTCAAAAATTCTTCCGCCGAAGTTTCCGCCGTGCCGGTCATACCGGAGAGTTTTTTGTAAAATCGAAAATAGTTTTGGAAAGTAATCGAGCCGCTTGAGCGAGTTTCCTTTTCTATTTTTACGCCCTCTTTCGCTTCAATCGCCTGATGAATACCCTCGCTCCAGCGCCGACCCGGCTGCAGACGGCCGGTAAAAGGATCCACAATAATTACTTCTCCGTCTTTGACAACATAATCTTTATCTTTTTCAAAAATAGCCTGGGCTTTGACTGCAGTTTCCAAATGGTGAACATTTTTTATTCCCTTTTCCGTGTAAATATTATCCACACCCAAGAGCTGTTCTGCTTTAGTGATTCCGGCGTCCGTCAATGTTATAGCTTTTAATTTTTCATCGACTAGATAATCAGTATCTCTCTTGAGCTGCTTGGCAATATTGTAAAATTTAGTATAGAAATCTTCAGAATCTCCAGCGGCTGAGGAGATGATAAGCGGAGTACGAGCCTCATCTATTAAAATAGAATCCACTTCGTCCACTATTGCATAGTGGTGCCCTCTCTGCACAAGATGATCTATGTTTGTCGCTAGATTATCCCGCAAGTAATCGAAACCATATTCATGATTTGTGCCGTAAGTCACATCTGCGGCATAAGCTTCCTTGCGAGAACACGGCTTCAAGAAATCATAGACGACTTTAAATTCACCGACTGTGTCCCGCTCTTTATCCTCTTCTTTATGCGTAGCATCGTATAAATAAGAAACATTGTTTGAATTAATGACACCGACAGAAAGTCCGAGAAAATTATAAACTTGGCCCATCAAGACCGCGCCGATGCGGGAGAGATAATCGTTCACGGTGACAATGTGCACACCCTCGCCGGTAAGTGCATTTAAATATGCAGGTAGTACAGCCACTAAAGTTTTTCCTTCACCTGTCCGCATCTCGGCAATCTTGCCCTTGTGAAGCGAGATGCCCCCGATAAGCTGCACATCGTAATGCCTTTCTTTTAAATTTCTTTTGGCTGCCTCTCTGACAAGGGCAAAAGCTTCGGGCAATATTTCATCAAGGGTCTCTTTCTTGTTGTCAGACTTAGACAATCTATCCTTAAATTCTTGTGTTTTCTTTGGAAAGTCCGCGTCCATGAGCGCAGAAATATCCGCCTCAAAAGCGTTTGTTCTTTCGACTATTCCCTTGATATGGGTAATGAATTTGGTGCTTTCGCTGCCGAAGATTTTGCTGAATAAACTCATAGAAGTATATTAGCACAAAAAAGGCAGAACTAAAGTTTTTCGCCTGTAGCAACTGGACTCGTTTTTGCTACCAGAAAAATTTTAGTTCTGCCTTTTTTGGGAACATAAATTACTATCTGCGTCTCTTCGTAGCTTTTTTCTTGCCCTTTTTCGCTGCCTTTCTTTTTCCCTTCTTTGCTACTCGCTTTTTTTTCTTAGCCATAGAATTTTTTATTTAATTTTCTAATTTTAGTTTGCAATAAAACGACCGAAATAATTTATTGCTTCATACTATTTATATTATCCCGCATATCAAAAACAAAAACAAGAGTTCCCACCCAAAGTATGTGGACAACTCTTGCCTTAAATTTTTTGGAATTATTTCCATTTGAAGCGGACAATGGCTAGACTCCAACATATGTGCCTATGTGAGTGCGATAGTCCGCTACAGATAAAAACAATCATAACTACAGAATATTATATCACAAAGCCCGCTCTAGTATATGCTCCACCACATCGTGCATTTTCGCGCCAACGGATTCGCAGGCTTGGGAAAAATGCGAAAAGGATTTTAGATTCGGCGTCGAGTCGAAATCGAGCAGATAAAACTTGCCTCTTTTGTTTAAAATAAAATTTGCTTTCAGGTAGTGTCTTGCGCCTATGTGATGATGCAAGGTTTTAGCGAGAGAAGATAGCTGGTCTTTTTCACTCGAGGCGAGCTCGCCGTAAACATTGACCGGCGGGAAAACATAAGTCGCCTCCCCGCGAAAATGAGGAACGGAATGAACAGAGGCAACTTTGCCCGCGATAAATTCTTCAACTAAAATACTTTTCTGGTGTTTGACGCCGTCTTCTATCGCCGCTACTAATTCATTGAAGGTCTGCGCAAAATGCACACCCATATTCGCGTCCGGCGTAAAAGATTTCACGATCCATGGCGAGCCAAATTTTTCAAAAACTGTTTTCGCCTTTTTTATGGAATATTTTTCCCGCGGACCGTCGAAATCTTTTTGGTAAACAGGCAAAAGTATAGACCGCGGCATAGCCACGCCGATTTGTCTTATATGTTTTCTTAGAATATCCTGGCTGGCGCCCAAAAAAGATCCTGCCCCAATATGCGGAATAGATAAGCTCTCGATAATACCAGAGAAACTGGGATGCGAAGTATTCCAAACTGCATCAACCTTGTGCGCCAGATCCCCGGGACTTACTGGAACTCCCGAGAGATGCCAGATGTAATCTTTATCTATGAGAATATCAAGCACTTTGTACTTTTCCGATAAATTTTCAACAATATGCGAAATAATATCTCCGCCCTTTTTTAAGGACGAAGCATAATGCTCCCCCGCTCCGCCCCTGATTATTCCGACTCTTTTTTTAGCAACAGTCTGCATGGATAAATTATACCATAAACAAAAAACACCATACTTTCGTATGGTGTTTTTTGTTAGTTGCTGTACTTTGTTTTGTTTCGTTCTATAACCTTGGGTCTTTGCCTCATGTCAAATTCTTTTTAGGACGATGAATTATTGTCCATTACACGCTCAATTGAGGCGTGCAATACCGACTCCCTAAACTCCGACGATTCCGAAGAATGTCGGAGCGATTTTCAAATTGAATTATTCCACGAGCAGCTTCCGCTACCCGTGCCTTGTTACGACTTAGTCCCTGTCACCGAGCTTACCTTAGGCCCCACTTATGTGGAGACTTCGGGTACTCCCGGCTCCCTTGACTTGACGGGCGGTGAGTACAAGACTTGAGAACGTATTCACCGCAGTTTAGCTGACCTGCGATTACTAGCAATTCCAGCTTCATGAAGTCGAGTTGCAGACTTCAATCCGAACTGAGGCCATTTTTATACGATTAGCTCAGAGTCGCCTCGTCGCTGCGCGTTGTAATGGCCATTGTATTATGTGTGTAGCCCAGGGTATCAAAGGGACATGCTGACCTGGCGTCATCCTCTCCTTCCTCCCCCACAAAAATTCGCGAAGCAAATTTTTGCAAAATTTAAATATTTAAATATTGAAACATTTAAATCTCGCGCACTTCGTGCGCTTTTGTGGGGGCGGTCTCGTGTGACACTTGTAACACACAACGAGGGTTGCGTTCGTTAGCCCACTTAAGGGTACAATTCAAACCACGAACTGACGACGGCCATGCATCACCTGTCCTAGAGTCTTGCGAGGCCTCTAATTTCTTAGAGCTTTCACTAGGATTTCTAACCCTGGTAAGGTTCTTCGTTTACCATCGAATTAAACCACATAATCCACTGCTTGTGCAAGTCCCCGTCTATTCCTTTGAGTTTTAGCCTTGCGGCCGTACTTCCCAGGCGGATCTCTTAACGCGTTAGCTAAGCCACTCAGAGGGTCGATACTCCAAATAGCGAGAGATCATCGTTTAGGGCGTGGACTACTGGGGTATCTAATCCCATTCGCTACCCACGCTTTCGTGCTTCAGTGTCAAATATGCGCCAGCGTACTGCCTTCGCATTTGGTGTTCCCCATGATATCAACGGATTTCACCCCTACACCATGAGTTCCGTACGCCTCTCACACTTTCAAGTCCTGCCGTTTCTTTCGCGATCCCGAAGTTAAGCCCCGGGTTTTGACAAAAGACTAACAGAACAACCTACGCACCCTTTACGCCCAATAATTCCGGATAACGCTCGAGGCTCTCGTATTACCGCTCCTGCTGGCACGAGATTAGGAGCCTCTTATTCATGAGGTACCGTCAATAAACTTCTTCCCTCATAAAAG
>CALRHG010000022.1 GCA_943359365.1 Candidatus Nomurabacteria bacterium
GGCGTCAATGAGGAAAAGTTTGGCACTTGCGATATATCATCCAATGGTTCCTGCACGACCAATGCTTCCAGTCCGCTCATCGCAATTTTACACGAGACGCTTGGCATTGAAAAAGCAATGTTAAATACTACGCATTCATATACTGGGTCGCAGGCTTTGGTGGACGGACCGTCTAAAAAAGATTATAGAGACGGCCGTGCGGCTGCGCAAAATCTTGTTCCGGCTTCTACGGGCGCCGCTATTTCCGTAACCGAAGCGATTCCCGAGCTTGCCGGAAAATTTGATGGTATTGCTGTGCGAGTGCCTACTGTTTGTGAATCTCTCACTGACATTACATTTATTTCCAAAAGAAATACATCAGTAGAAGAAGTAAATGACATTTTAAGAAAAGCGGCAAAAGATCCTCGATGGAAAAATGTTTTTGACGTTGTCGAAGAACCGGTAGTCTCGAGCGACATGATAGGTAATATTCATGCTTCGGTCGCAGATCTTCTTTTAACTAAAGTTGTAGACGGCAATCTCGTAAAAGTCATGGGCTGGTATGATAACGAAATGGGGTATACGTATACATTAGTGGAGCATGTAATTAAGACTGGAGGGAGCATAAAGTAATTTATGAATAAGAATAAAATATATTCGGTGGTCGGCACAGTACTGGTTATAATTCTAGGATTGTTTGTGTTTTCCATTTTATTTTTTCCATATCAGGTGGGAGAATTTTTTGGCTATCTTCAAAGTAATCAAAAAATATCCTCTTTGTCACCTTCTACTTATCTTGTTCCCGGAAAGGTTCCAGATGGATATAAACTTACATCTACGATTCCGTTAAACGGCTATGACTCTGAATACAATTATTCTTCAGGTAAAAGCGACATACAATTCCGAGAGGTTGGCGGTTACAAATCATTTGATGACTATGTAAAATCCTGGACAGAGTCAAATGGAACGGTAGTGAAAGAATTTACTCATAATGGAAATAGGGGTGTCGTTATTTCTGTTGCCGCATCACCGAGTGGTCCTGCTTATTATGAACTAGGATATAAGAATGATATTTTTGTGGAAAGGATTATTTCGGACAGTAGCTTAACTCCGGATACGTTGATCGATATTTTGAAGGGGATGGAGGTCAGGAAAAGATAATATTTTCGCAAGTTTTCGCAAGAACCGTTCTTGCGAAAGAGTATTGACAATATCATAACAAAGTATATACTTATAATATGACTACGCAAATAATGTTTAAAATAGAAGATAAGCTTAAAAAAGCAGCTCAGAAGAGAGCCAAAAAAGAAGGCATTACTCTTAGCGACTTTTATCAATCAGCTACTAAGTCTTTCGTGGAAGGACGAATGAATGTGGGCATTACCATGGCACCCACTACCAGCATGCGGGGCGAGGACAAATCTTGGCAAGGCGAATCAAAGAAAAACCTGTTGAAATTTTATAGTTCGGCAGACGCAATTTATGATTCAATATAAATTTGGAGAAATTGTTCTAGTGTTATTCCTACAGCCTGACGGAGAAAGAAAGAAAAGACCAGCTCTGATTATATTGGATACTGGAGATGATGACATTGTATTAGCGCCAATAACAACCAAAGAAAGAACAGGTGCTGGTGATTATAAGATTAGAAATTGGCAGGAGAGCGGCTTATTATTAGAATCATGGATTCGATTGTCCAAGATTGCCTGCGTTGAGAAAAATAATATCGAAAGGCCTTTTGGTAAAACGACTTCTCTTGATAAAAGAAAAATCATTTCAATCTGGAAACAAATTTACAAATTATAGTATAATAATGTCATGAAAATTTTTATTGGAACAGATCATGTGGGGTTTGGGCTCAAGGAGAAGCTAGTAACAACTCTCTCAGGTGCAGGGCATGAAGTTATAGACAAAGGAGCTTTTACATACGATGAGGAAGATGATTATCCGGATTTCACTATTCCGGTCGCCCGCGAAGTTTCGCAAAATCCAGACAAGGTGAAAGGAATAATCATTGGCGCTACAGGCGAGGCCGAGGCATTTGCCGCGAATAAATTTCCGCATGTCCGTGCGGTAGTTTTTTACGGAAAATCGCAGTCAGTGGTAGACGACAAGGCGGACATTATTTCTCGTTCGCGAGAAAACAACAACACCAATATTTTGATTTTGGGCGCCAGATATTTAGACGAGGAATCAATGATGGCGGCAGTGAATCTTTGGCTTACCACTCCCTTTGGCGGCGGAGAAAAACATATCAGGCGATTAGCGAAAATAGATGCTATTAAGATTTAATTTAAAAAGTGCTATAGTATCAATATGAAAATATATATTGGCACAGATCACACAGGCTTTGAGACGAAAGAAAAACTGAAAACATATTTAGACGAGCTCGGGCTTGGCTACGAGGTTGTAGATAAGGGCGCTTTTAAATACGACAAAGATGACGATTATCCGGACTTCATGACTCCAGTAGCGGAGGCAGTGGCGGGGGACAAGGGAAGCCTCGGAATAATTTTAGGAGGTTCCGGACAGGGCGAGGCGATGGCGGCGAACAGAATAAAAGGCGCTCGAGCAGCCCTTTTTTATGGGGAAGCTCTTGCTAAAGCAGCTATAAATATAGAAGGCCAAAAAAGCGAAGACCCTTTTGAGATCGTAAAGCTCGCCAGGCAGCACAATGATGCGAATGTTTTGTCCTTGAGCATAAGATTTCTTTCGCTTGATGAAATAAAATTTGCCATAGAACTTTTTTTGAAAACAAAATTTGAGGGAGGGGAAAGGCATATTAGAAGGGTAAACAAGCTCGGCTAATATGGAAAATAAATCCAAGGAACTGGAAATAGCTATCCAGGCTGCTCTCGAAGCGGGAAAAATTCTGGAGAAATATTTTGAGACGGAAATACTGCAAGATGCAAAAGAAGATCAAAGCATCACGACTTTGGCAGATAAAGAGTCAGAAGAAGTAATAAAGAGAATACTCGGAAATGCTTTTCCGGAGCACTCGATTTTTGGCGAAGAAACGGGAATGACGGTCGGCAAGAGCGACCATGTTTGGCATGTGGACCCAATAGACGGCACCAGGAATTTTGCCAATGGCATTCCGCTATTTGCAGTATCAATCGCGCTTGTAATGAATGGAGAAGTGATCGAGGCTGTGGTATATAGTCCTGCAACTCGTTCTCTCTTTTATGCATCAAAAGGCAAAGGCGCAT
The DNA here is from genome assembly GCA_943359365.1 of Candidatus Nomurabacteria bacterium. GTDB lineage: Bacteria > Patescibacteriota > Minisyncoccia > Phycocordibacterales > UBA9973 > UBA9973. The sequence goes on from CALRHG010000022.1 coordinate 3,189, forward strand.
ATTTAAATGACAAAAAAATATCTGTTTCTAAAGATGATAAAAATCGCGCCATTGTCACAGTTTCTCCAAGCCAAAGAGATGATGATAAAAAACTAGTCAGAGAGTTACTATATTATTTGCCGAAAAATGTTATTCGTTCAGTACGAGATTTGGGGTGCGCGGCGCTAGAGCTCGCTTATGTAGCTCGCGGAGGATTGGAAGCGAATATTGATATCGGACTCTTTACATATGATTTTACGGCCGGCACTTTGTTGGTACAAGAAGCGGGCGGAAAAATAACAAATTTTGACGGCAGTCCCTGGAAATTTCCCGCTAATTATTTTATCGCTTCTAATGGCGTTTTTCACGATTTATTAGTTGAGGAAATTAAAAAGCAAAAAGAAAAATTAGGAATAAAATAAATATATGATAGAAGTAATCGCATCGGTCTTGCCATTTAAAACTTTCGAGGAGTTAAAAAATAAAGTTGCAACGCTTCGCGGCGTCGTTTCGACGATTCAGATCGATTTTTGCGATGGTGTTTTCGTGCCAAGCCAGACTTGGCCTTTCATAAGTGGCGGTTTTGATGATTATGAATTTCAAAAAATAATGAATGAGGAGCAGGGACTGCCTTTTTGGGACGAATTTGATTTCGAACTGGATTTGATGGTTGCTGATGCGGTGGAAAATTTCGACATTTACATGAAGCTCGGAGCAAAAAGAATGATATTTCATTTGGAAGCGATGGAAAGCTTGGAAGATTTTAGGAACTTTTTGGAAGGTATAGATTTGTATGTGAGAGATAATATCCAATTTGGAATTGCGTTTAAGCCAAGTATGCCATTAGAAAATGTTTTCCCGCTTATATCTCTTGTTGATTTCGTGCAATGCATGGGGAATGACAAAATTGGAATTAGTGGAGTAGCACTTGATGAAAGGGTATATGACAGAATTAAATTATTAAGAGAGAAATATCCTGATTTGCCGATTGAAGTTGATATAGGCATTACAGAACAAACTGCGCCGCTATTGGTCCAGGCAGGGGCGACAAAATTAATCACAGGCTCGTTACTTTTTAATTCTCATGATAAAATAGGACTAGTAGAGAAATTTCGAGAATTGTAAAATTATGGCATCTTTATCTGACCAAAAAATAAAAGAATTAGAAATAAAAGCTAACGATATTCGCAAGAGCATTATTTCCATGCTTCTCGAGGCGAAAAGCGGCCACACGGGCGGACCGCTCGGCATGACGGATATTTTCACCCTTTTTTATTTTCATATTTTAAAACACGATCCAAAAAAGCCGGATTGGCCGGATAGGGACAGAGTCATTCTTTCAAACGGGCATATTTGTCCGGTACTTTATGCGACGATGGCGCATGCTGGATATTTTCCGGTGGAAGAACTAAAAACTTTGCGTAAATTGGGTAGCAGGCTACAGGGTCATCCGCATAGAGAATATTTGCCCTATGTGGAAACTTCTTCCGGACCGCTCGGATCCGGGCTTTCACAAGCTGCCGGAATGGCGCTCTCAGACAGGATTGATTACGGAGCGAATACTTCCCGACTTGTCTACTGTTTTATGTCTGACGGAGAACTCAATGAAGGAAATTCTTGGGAGGGAATAATGCTTGCCGGAAAATATAAACTCCGAAATTTGATTGCGATTGTAGACCGAAATAATATTCAAATCGAAGGAGTTACTGAGGACATAATGCCACTCGAGCCGCTGGCTGATAAGTGGCGCAGTTTTAATTGGCATGTAATAGAAGTCGGCGGCCATGATTTCAACGCGTTGAATGAAGCTGTGGAAGAAGCTCAGGCTATTTATGAAAAGCCGACGGTTATTATAGCTCACACGATTCCCGGTAAAGGAGTTTCTTTTATGGAAAGAGATTATAAATGGCACGGTAAGCCTCCGAACAAGGAAGAGGCGGAGAAGTCCCTTAAAGAATTAAACGAAAAGAGATTTTAGAATTAGAAAATATGTTGAATCCAAAATTAAAACTTAATCCGAAAATGTTCACCTCCGACATAGAGCAAGCACCGACTCGCAAAGGTTTCGGGCAAGGCCTTTTGAAGGCGGGAGAGTTAGACAAAAATGTCGTTGGGCTTTGCGCGGATTTGACCGAAAGCACCCAGATGCATCTTTTTGCGGAAAAATTTCCGAACAGATTTGTGCAAGTCGGCGTCGCCGAACAAAATTTGGTCACAGTTGCTTCCGGCATGGCAACGATGGGAAAAATTCCCTTCTGTTCTTCGTATGCGATGTTTAGTCCAGGGCGAAATTGGGAGCAAATTAGAACTACTATCGCTTACAACGAAAGAAAAGTTGTGATAGTCGGTTCGCATTCGGGGATATCTGTCGGTCCTGATGGAGGCACGCATCAGGCGCTCGAGGATATTGCATTAATGCGGGTGCTTCCGGAGATGGATGTGGTTTATCCATGCGATGCCACACAAGCCAAGATCGCAACTCTCGCTTTAGCTAAAAGTAAAAAGGCAGCATACCTCAGGCTCGGCCGTGCGCCTTCACCAATAATTACCACCGAGGAAACTCCTTTCGCGCTCGGCAAAGCCGATATTTATTGGCTGCCGGAAGTCGGGCTAGCGCAGGCTGGTATTATTGTCACAGGTCCGCTTATGCATAATGCATTGCTCGCAGCAAAGGAACTAGAATCCGAAGGCATCAAGACCAAGGTTATGAATTTGTCTTCAATCAAACCGATAGACAAAAATGCGATCATCGCCCTCGCTAAAGAAACTAAAAAAATTATCACCGTCGAAGAGCATCAGGTGGCGGGCGGAATGGGCGGAGCTGTGGCGGAAGTCCTCGCGCAAAATTATCCGACAGCGATGGAATTTATCGGAGTGCATGACAAATTTGGACAATCAGGAACTCCCGAAGAACTCATCGAGCATTATGGCATGGGCAAAAATGCCATCAAGGAGGCGGTGAAGAAAGTGTTAGCTAGGAAAATTTAAGAAAACTTGTTGCAGGCGTATTTTTTAGAAGGCCTTGCGCAGGCGGACGCGCCGAGCAGTTCGCTGGCACACCAGTGCCAGATAGATTGCCTTATAAAAAGTATGCCAAAGAAAGAGTTTTCTTAAATTTTCTGTGCTTTATAATCTGCTTGCGCGTTTTTGAGATATCCTTCTAGCTTGGAGAGAGTGAGGAGGCCTTTTTGCGCTCCGACTTCCTGCACTACCGCCATGGAGTTGATTCCTCCCCATGCTAGCGCTTCGGATAAAGTTTTGCCCGAAATAATTGCGGCTACAACCGTCGAAGAAAAAGCATCGCCGGCGCCTGTGCGCTCGAATGGAGGCTTTGGATCCGGATATATCGGCATAAATATTGATTCGACTCCGTCGTAGGCATAGGCGCCCTTTGGTCCGTCTGTGATAACTACTTTTTTGGGTCCAAGTTCATACATTTTCGAGAGCAATTCTTTTATTTCTGCGCTTTCTAGCCCAAGTATTTTCCTGGCCTCCTCGACATTGCAGAAGAAGATTTTTGAATGTTTATACAGCCGCGCCAGTTTTTCCTTGCCTAATTTAATTTCATTTTTGCCGGGCTGGAAAGCGAAGTTCACGCTTTTGTGATTATCCAAATAGTCCGCCACCAAGTCATGAAAAGGAAACGCCGTCTCACTGACTGAACTGAAGTAAATCCATTTAGGCTCGCCGATTTCAGGAAGGATGTAATCATATTTTTCATGCTTGATTAAAATAGTTCGCTCGGCTTCATACCACAAGACATAATGATAATTTGTTTTTATTCCCCGGTTTATTTTAACGAAATCTGTATTGACTCCGTCTTTTTTTAAAGAATCCAAGCAATCTGTGCCTTCTTTATCATCTCCAATGTTGGAAACAATCGCGCTTTTGAGCCCAAGCCTAGAAGCGGAAACGGCGGCATTCGCGGCATTTCCGACTGCTGGACAAACAAAGACGTCTTCATAGGGTACTTTATCCGCGAAAGGCAAGCATATTTTGTAATCTTCACTGTCTGGGGTGCCCACGATGCTAGCTTCTTTTAGTTTAATAAAAGCATCAATGACAGTATCCCCAATTGCCAAAAAGTCTATTTTGTTATCATTCATGCTCATGTTATTATATCAACAAGCGAGGAGCATAAGCAAATTTATTTGCTTAATGTCCGAGTGCTGTTGATATATGGTAATCCATATTGTAGCATATTAATATAAAAAAATAATATGTTGAAAAAGCTCAAGCCTTTTTTATTCATAGTAATTTTCTTATCTTCATTCCAATTAGTGTATGCTAATTTAACTATCAATGAGATAATGTATGATTTATCGGGTTCGGATTCTACCAACAGCAAGAGCCGGGAATGGGTTGAAATTTATAACCCTGACGCGAGCAGTGTTTCCATCGACGCTTCTTCTTGGAGAATATACGACGGCGCCGCGAATCGAACGATAAACGGTCAGGTGAATTTTTCTATACCAGCTGGAGCCTATGTAATTTTTGCCGGAGATAAAGATACATTTTTGGCGGATCACGCCGGTTTTGCCGGGACGGTGTATGACACGGGGATTACGAGCCTGAATAATACCGGAGCTACTTTAAAAATTTTAGACCAAGACGGGAATGCTGTTGACTCCGTGGCATATACTTCAGGACAAGGCGGAGCAGGGGACGGAAATTCTTTACAAAAAATATCAGGCTCTTGGGCGGGGGCTCTACCCACACCTGGGCTAACAAATGAAACTGTGAGTTCTCCGCCACAACCACAGCCACCGTCTATCGATGTAGATACCGGAGGAATCGTCCGTGAAGAGTCTTCCTCTGCCGCTACGTCTAAGGCAACAGAATCGACAAAGATTAAGACAGAAATCATTGTGACAAATTTTGTTCTTGCGGGAACTCCGTTATCATTTCAAGCTCAAGCTTTTGGATACAACAAAGAAGAACTCCATTACGGCAAATATTTTTGGAATTTTGGCGACGGAGATTCAAAAGAAATGCAAACCAATAGTCCAGAGAAACTTACGCACACCTACCTTTATCCTGGGGATTATATTGTGTCTTTGGAATATTACACGAATAAATACTCTAATGTTTCAGATGCTTCCGACAAGATGACAATTAAAGTAATGGGAGCGGAAATTTTAATATCTAACGTGGGGGACGAGAGAGATTTTTTTGTAGAACTAACAAATAATGCCAACTATGATGCCGACATCTCTAGCTGGATTTTATCAAGCGACACGAAAACTTTTATTTTTCCGAAAAATACAGTCATAAGTTCAAAAAAGAAAATTACCATCTCGGGCAACCTAACTCATTTTTCTACTGACGATAAAAATAGTTTGAAATTAATAACGGAGCAGGGTAAGATTGTTTTTGATTATGGAGCTTCTTCTATCATCCCAGTTGCAGATGTTCCTCCCCTCCTTGTTGAGGAGGTGGCAGGGGGTGGTGATTCAAAGAAATTACCACCTCGCTCCGACCAAAGTCGGAGCACTCCTCCTTCAAAAGGAGGAGAAGAGCCCGAAGTGATACCTCTTCCAGAAGCAGATATTCTTGCTCCGGATTTAGAAGCTTCAGTCGCAGAAAGCGATTCCGATAATTCATATATGCCGATGATTGCTTCGACTATAGTTATCGGAGCCTCAGCGGGAGCTGTTTATTTTATTCGCCGCAATAGAATCAGCGGTTCAACCGCTGGGAATGATTTCAAAATACTGGACGAGTAGCGGATAAATGATTTTATGCTACAATGTTTTCTATGTTTCAAAATTTTTTGCTAAAAAAGATGCTTCGTATGCAGGGGGTGCCCGAGACGCAGATCGATATGTTTATCAGTATGATGGAGAAAAATCCGCAACTTTTTAAAACTATTACTGAAGAAGTGCAGGCTAAGGTAAAAGGGGGAATGGATCAGCAATCTGCTTCTATGGAAGTAATGAGAAAGTATGAGACAGAACTCAAGAAATTGGCTTAGAAAGTATTGTTTTTAACATGTCTATTATTACAAAGCTTGAAGCGAAAGAAATTTTGGATTCGAGAGGCAATCCGACTGTTTTTGCTTCTTGCACGCTTTCTGACGGAGCTGAGGGAAGCGCCGCGGTGCCTTCAGGGGCAAGCACGGGCATAGGTGAGGCATGTGAATTGCGGGACGGAGATAATGGCAGATTTAAAGGCAAAGGCGTGCTGAAAGCTGTAGAAAATGTAAATGAAGAAATTTCAAAGCTGCTTGTTGGAAAAGAAATAAATCAAGAAACCCTAGATGAATCTTTAATAAAACTAGACGGCACAAAAAATAAAAGCAGATTGGGGGCAAATGCAATTTTGGCGGTGTCGTTGTCTTTTGCCAGAGCCTGTGCTGCCCAAAAAGGAGTAGAACTTTATGAGCATCTGGCGAATTTGTATTTTGATAATGAAGAAAAAAGAAAATATAAAATTCCGGAGCCAGCGTTTAATGTAATCAACGGCGGAAAGCATTCGGACTCGGGCATAGCTTTTCAGGAATTCATGTTTATTCCGACGGGATTCAAAACTATCAAAGAGAAAGTAGAAGTTGCAAATAAAATAATTAAGACATTGCGCGAGCTTCTTGTAAAAGACAATCAATCAGTAACTCTCGGCGATGAGGGAGGCTTTGCCCCGAAACTTTCTTCGAATGCAGAGGCTTTAAAATATTTGGAAACCGCTATTTCTTTGGCCGGTTACGATGTCGATAAAGTAAAACTTGCGCTTGATGTAGCGGCAACGACATTTTTCAAAGATGGCAGCTATGTTTTTGAAGGCAAAAAACTAAATACAGAAGAAATGATAAATTTCTATCGGGAGCTTTGCGATCGTTATAAAATAATTTCGATCGAGGACGGCCTGGAAGAGGAAGATTTTGCAGGGTTTACAGAACTGACTAAAAAATTAGGAGATAAAATAAATATAGTAGGGGATGACCTGACTGTCACCAATGTCGAATTCATAAGAAAAGCAATAGAAAATGAATCTATCAATACTCTTTTAATCAAACCAAACCAGATCGGCACTCTGTCGGAGACACTAGAGGCCATCAGAATGGCAAAAGAAAATAATATAAAAATTTTCGTGTCGCATCGCTCAGGCGAAACACTAGACACATTTATCGCAGATCTGGCGGTAGGAGTCGGAGCGGATTTCATCAAAGCCGGAGCTACAACCAAAGAAGAAAGAGTGGTTAAATACAATAGACTCATTGAAATAGAGAAAATTTTAAAATAAGTTATCTATTTTTTATCAGCAAATACGACCAGCCGGCTTTCGTGCGTACGTTCAAGGGCATTCCAGTCTCCCGCGCAGGTGATCAGGATCAGATGCGCTTTGCCGTCCTTGGATATAAATATCTCTTCCACTTGTTCGTTTTTGCCGTAACTTTTAATTTTTTGCACGATAAAAGTGGTCGTCTTTCCGTCCTTATCTTTGACTTCGATGCTGTCTCCTTTCTTTATTTTGTGCAAGTTGTCGAATATTGCCGGGGAATTTTTGTAGCCGGAATGCCCGACGATAATGGAATTGCCCGTTTCTCCGGGCCTAGGAGAGAGGTCAAACCATCCGGCGTTACTCGGGCCTTTGGGTGCCCCGACTGCTCCCTTCACTCCCAGGTTTACATATTCAATACCGGCATCTATTTCTATGCTTGCAATCTCGATGCGTACTGGCAGAGGAGCCCTTTTGGCCACGGTAACCAAATCTGCTTTTTCAGTTTTATGAAAATCAGTAACGGAAGTAACGAGCCCTAAACTCATTCCTATTTCGTTTGGGAATCTAAAATATAAAAAATAGCCGACGGAGACGATACATACTGCAAGGACAACAACCAGGAAAGCTTGTTTTATAAATATTTTTAATTTCATTAAGAAATAGCATTACAATAGTTATAACGTTTCCTTTTGGCGCAGATATAAATGCCGGCCGGATATAGCAAGCTAGAGGAAAGCATGATCATATTCAATAAATTTATTTTAGGAAATAACCCTGTTCTTGGAAGAGGGCGGACCATGGCGACTGCGATTGTGGAAGATTGAGGTCGGACGAGGGAAGCATTTAGGATAGGGAAAGTTCCAGTATTAGGCAAAGCCGCTATAATGTTAACAGGGGCTGAAGATACGCGGTTGATAGTAGATCCGCTTCTGGTAGGCGTGGCGTCGACAGGAGGCACCACAGGCGGGGTAACTGGGGGAGGAGTTGCAACCGTCGTATTCGGAGAATTTACGGCCGGAGGAATGGTTACGGAGGTGTTTGTCGAATTGACTGTAAGGTACCCCATTCTTAAGACAGAATTTCCAGGCAATTATTTCAATTTTAACTCAACTGATTTTTCAAAGCAAATTGTCTCGGTGACATTTTTAATGCAGTGTGTATTCTCGTAGTATTGTAGATATATATTGTTCTGTAAATT
>CALRHG010000023.1 GCA_943359365.1 Candidatus Nomurabacteria bacterium
TAAACCACAAAGCGAATACGCAAAAGCTGGTGTGGATTATACAGTCATGGAGCCATTCAAGATGGCGATGATTGAGGCAGGCAGAAAGACTTTAAAATTCCCAAATAAAAGGGGAGTGTTCATAAATGAAGACGCGACGCATGCGCACGGCGCAGTTTTTGAATATCGCGGCAAAGAATCCATAATCTGGTGCCAGACTCAGGAAGATTTGGGAAATAAAAACTGGATTGCCGAATGGATGTATCAAAAAACTGGAAAATCTTATTATGATTCTATTGCTATAGACACAGCATTGATAGTTGTTAATGATGTCATCGCGCAGGGAGCAATGCCGGTAGTTTTTACAGATCAGCTCGAAGCAAGTGCAAGCGATTGGTACGGAGACAAAAAGCGAGCGCAAGATTTTGCAAACGGCTTTCTGAAAATTTGCGAAGAAGTCGGTATGGCATTGCCGGCCGGAGAGTCTGCGAGCGTAACATACCTCATCAATCCAAAAGCTCCGGTCAAAGAAATCGCAGCCTTGAGCGGCTCCGTCATCGGAATCGTTGCACCCAAAGAAAATTTAATTACTGGGCAGGATTTGGCGGTGGGCGACCATATTATCGGCGTAGCTTCTTCCGGCATTCATGCAAATGGCGTAAGCCTGGTGATCAAAAAAGCGATGGAGCTGCCAGAGCAATTTCTTACAAAACTTCCAAATGAAAATACAATAGGCGAGGAGGCGCTGATTCCTACTCGCTCATATGTGGCGCTGGTGGAAGCCTTACTCGAAGCAAAAGTTAAAATTCACACGCTCTTGCCCGGCACAGGGGACGGCGTCGGGAAAATTGCTTTTGATAAGAGACCTTTTACATACAGAATCCATTCTTGGCTCAAAATTCCGCCGCTCATGGATTATTTTCATAAGGAACTCAAAGTGCCGACCGAGGACTGCCTGAAAACTTTCAACTGGGGCGTGGGCTATTATATTTTCGCCCCCAAAGAAGAAGTTGCTAAAATATTAGAAATAGGCAAAAATAGTGGATATACGCTCGCGGATATCGGCATAGTAGAGGAAGGAGAGCGAAAAGTAATTTTCGAACCGGAAAAAATAATTTTGATGCCACCGGGGAAATAATATATAATTAATTAAATTTATGGTATTAGAAAAAACAGATTTTAAAAATTTAGGAGAGAAATACACTGGAAAGGTGCGCGATGTTTACAATCAGAAAGATAGAGTCATCATGGTTTCCACCGACCGCTATTCGGCTTTTGACCGTAATCTAGCGCTAATACCTTGCAAAGGGCAGGTGCTCACGCAAGTAAGTAAATTTTGGTTTGAAAACACTAAAGATATTATAAAAAACCATGTCATCGATTTTCCGGATCCAAATGTAGTGGTAGGTAAAAAATGCACGGTAATTCCAGTAGAAATGGTTGTGCGCGGTTATATTTCGGGAGTGACTGGGACTTCCACTTGGACTTTGTACCAAAAAGGAGAAAGAAATTTCGGTGACATTGTTCTACCCGAAGGCATGCATAAAAATCAAAAGCTGCCTAAGCCAATCATTACCCCTACCACCAAATTTGAAGCTCATGACCGGCCGCTGACCAGTAAAATTATTTTGGATGAAAAAATAATGACGCCGGAAATTTGGCAAAAAGTTTCCGATGCGGCTTTGAAACTTTTTGCCCGCGGGCAGGAAATAGCACTTAAACAAGGTCTGATCTTAGTTGATACAAAATATGAGTTTGGTCTGACTCCGGAGGGAGAAGTGATGCTCATAGATGAGATTCATACGCCGGATTCTTCTCGATACTGGCAGACGGATTCATATCAGGAAAGAATAGACAAAGGTGAAGAGCCGCAAAATTTTGATAAAGAATTTCTGCGCCTGTGGTTTAAGGCAAATTGCGACCCATATAAAGATAAAGTTATGCCGCCAGCACCACCCGAAATGGTTACGGAATTATCCCGCCGATATGTGCAGATATATGAGCAGATAACTGGAGAGAAATTTAAAACGGAAACTGGAGATATTTTAAAAAGAATCGAAAATAATTTACAGAGTTATAAAATATAAAATTATGGAAAATGCAATAAACCCATTAGACGGAAGATACTTTGAAAAAACCCGCGAACTCGCGCCGTATTTTTCGGAGGAAGCGCTGATGAAATATCGAGTAATGGTGGAAGCAGAATATTTGATTGCGCTTTCACTTTTAGGAAAAACGGCTTTGCGAAAATTTAAACCGGAAGAAATAAAAACTGTCAGGAGCATCTACGAGAAATTTAATACTGCTTCTTACGAAAAAATTAAAAAGCATGAGGAAACTACCAATCATGATGTGAAGGCAGTGGAATACTTTATCAAAGATAGTCTTTCCGAAACATCGCTCAAAGACAGCATAGAATGGGTGCACTTCGCTCTTACTTCTGAAGATATAAACAACCTCGCTTACGCGCTGATTTTATCGGACTCTCTAGGGGAAGTTATGCTACCGAAAATAAAAGAAATCATTTCTAATTTAAATAAACTTTCCATTGCGCACAAAGATTTGCCGATGCTTGCCAGAACTCACGGCCAATCCGCAAGCCCTACAACTTTTGGTAAAGAAATGAAAGTATTTGCTGGGGGTTTGGAAAAAAGGCTAGCCGGACTGCAAAGCATAAAGATAGCTGCCAAGCTAAACGGCGCAACCGGAAATTACAATGCGCATGTGGCCGCTTATCCGGACATACATTGGACAGATTTCAGTGAAAAATTTATTGAAAGTTTTAATAAATCTAGAGCTTCAAAACTGGAAACCAATCTGTTCACTACTCAAATTGAGAGCCACGATAGTTGTGTGGAAATATTTGACGCGATCAAACACATAAATACGATTCTTTTAGATTTCAATCAAGACATGTGGAGATATATTTCCGACGGCTGGATCGGACAAATACCCAAAGCGGGGGAGACGGGTTCGTCTACTATGCCGCATAAAATAAACCCGATTGATTTTGAAAATAGCGAAGGCAACCTCGGCATCGCGAACGCCCTGTTTGAATTCTTCGCCCGTAAGCTTCCAATTTCTAGGCTCCAAAGAGACCTGTCAGATTCGACAGTCGAAAGAGCATTCGGCACAGCTTTCGGGCATTCATACTTGGCCTACACTTCGCTTTTGAAAGGACTGGGTAAAATAAAAGTGAATGAAATAAAAATGAAAGAAGACTTGATGGCGCATCCGGAAGTCATAACCGAAGCGATCCAGACGATTCTAAGGCGCGAAGGCGCAGAAATGCCGTATGAAAAGTTAAAAGAACTCTCGCGCGGAAAAGAAGTTACGCTGGCTGATATTCATAAATTTATAAATGCTCTCGATGTCAGCGAAAAAATAAAAAAGGAACTTCTAAAAATCACTCCGGAGAATTATATCGGACTGGCATCGAAACTCGCTTCAATGTAATATAGGAGTATGGCATTTCGAATTCTATCTGGCGTTTTATTACTTATTTCGGTGCTTTTTTGGCCTTTCTGGGTATCGGTGATTTTGGGCTTGGCGGCTATTGCTTATTTCCCATTTTTTCTGGAAGCGGTATTTTTGTTTTTACTGTCGGACTTGCTTTTTTGGGCTCCTGAAGAAAAATTTTTGGGCATGGTCGGGGTATCTTTTGTCGGAGCACTCGCGGCCTTCATAATTTTAGAGATATTTAAAAAGAAATTGAGATGACTTTCAAAAAATTCAGAAAAAATAGCAAAAAAAATACTTTCGTCGAACCGGACGAAATTTTTCTCGATTCCAAAAATCTGCAAAACTTTGACCGCCAGCAGTTTGAAGGACGGATAGAAAAACCGATTCCTAAAAAAACCGTGAATTTTCTCGGCGCTTTTTTTCTGCTCATAATCCTGATATTCGGAGCGCGCCTATCATACTTGCAGGTGCAGAACGGCGACATAAATAGAAAAAGGAGCGAAAATAATATCCTGAAAAGGGTAGGCATTTTTACAGAAAGAGGGATAATCTATGATAGAAATAAAAAAGAACTGGCTTGGAATAAAAAAACCGAAGATTCATCTCTTCTCTACACTCGTGCTTATATATCACCGGGGTTTTCGCATGTTTTAGGCTATGTCAGCTATCCGACCAAGGATAAAGAGGGGAATTACTGGCAAAGCGAATTTATAGGCATAGACGGACTCGAAAAAGAATACCACAGTAAAATAAAAGGCGAAAACGGATCAAAAATAATAGAAATAGATGCGACGGGAATTATCCATTCGGAAAATATTATAAACAGCCCGAAGCAGGGAGACGATTTGATCACCAGCCTCGATTCGCGAATCCAAGCACAGCTATTTACTTTAATTAAAAATCTGTCGCAAAATAACGGATTTACGGGAGGCGCCGGAGTAATCATGGACGCGCAAAACGGAGAAATCATCGCTTCGACTAGCTTTCCGGAATATAATTCGGAAACTCTTTCACTGGGCAAAGATGAAATTAAGATCAAAGAATATCTGACTGACAAGAAAAAACCTTTTCTGGATAGAACAGTTTCGGGGCTTTATACGCCGGGTTCGGTCATGAAGCCGATCTTTGCTTTGGGAGCCCTCCATGAAGGAATCATCGACCCTTATAAAAAAATCCTTTCCACCGGATCTATCTCAATCCCAAATCCTTTTTTCCCCGATCAAAAAAGCGTTTTCAAAGACTGGCGGGCAAACGGCTGGACGAATATGGCAGAAGCCCTTGCTGTTTCTTCAGACGTCTATTTTTACTCCATCGGGGGAGGATTTGAAGAACAAAAAGGTCTGGGGATAGTAAATATAGGAAAATATACTAGGCTCTTCGGCATAGAAGAAAAGACTGGGGTTGATTTACCAGACGAAAAAGGAGGCACGATCCCGAGCCCGGAATGGAAAATAGAAAATTTCAAAGGCGATCCTTGGCGCATCGGAGACACCTACAACACTTCTATCGGACAGTACGGATTCCAAGTCACTCTGATATCGATGGCTCGCGCTACTGCGGCTATCGCAAATAATGGCACGCTGGTTACTCCGCATTTTATTTTAGGAGATAAGCCCACAGAAGGGAAGACAGAAAAAATAGAAATTAAAAAAGAACATTTTGATGTCGTGCATGAAGGCATGCGGCAGGCAGTCACCTGGGGCACGGCGACAGCTTTAAATGTGCCCTACGTAGATGTCGCCGCGAAAACCGGCACCGCCCAGCTCGGAGTATCGAATAATAAAGTAAACTCTTGGGTTATCGGTTTTTTTCCTTATGAAAATCCGAAGTACGCATTCACGATTATGCTGGAATCCGGTCCGACGACCAACAGCGTCACCGCCTCGACGGTGATGAAAGAGCTTTTGGACTGGATGGTTATATATACGCCGGAGTATTTTAAGTAAAAATTAGGCATTGCATTTTGGGTGTTCATGAAATACAATATACAGATGAGCAAAGCTTACATACTTTTGGTTATGGGCATTTGGTTGGCAGTGCTGCCTTATCTCGGCTTCACTTACGTCTGGAAAGGCATTTTAACAACCGTCTCCGGACTTGGGATGATTTTCGTCAGCATTATCTTCTACAGAGAATACAAGAAAAAAGAAACCAGGACTGAAGTGGTTTTCGATAATTTTTCGGAAAACAAGCCTAGCAACTAATCCACACATGGAACTATCTTCAAAAACAAGGCATAATATTATCGTCATTTTGCTCGTCATTGTTTTTTTTATTTTGGGCGTTTCGGTAGGAAAACATGACAGCCGCCCGGAAATAGAAAAAGTGACTGGCATCTCCGGCAAAGAAACGGCAGTAACGACAGAAACGGACTTTTCTCCTTTCTGGAAAGTTTGGAATACAATTAATGAAAAATACCCCAGCGCAGACAAAATCACCGACCAAAATAGAGTTTATGGGGCTATTGCAGGGCTTGTAGACTCGCTTGGAGATCCGTACAGCGTATTTTTCGACCCGGATGAAGCCAAAGCTTTCGAAGAAGAAATTGCCGGAAATTTCACCGGAGTCGGCATGGAAGTCGGGATCAAAGACAAAGTGCTGACAGTCATCGCTCCACTCAAAGACACGCCTGCCTACAGAGCAAACATCAAGCCGGGCGATAAAATTCTTAAAATTGATGAGACGGTTACCACCGGCTTAGGCATCGAGGAAGCAATCAAATTAATAAGAGGCGAGCAAGGCACGACTGTTACGCTGACAATTTTCCGTGAGGGAGACAAAGAAGCGAAAGAAATAAAAATCGTCAGAGATATCATAAACATACCCACTCTGGATACAGAACTTCGTCCGGATGGCGTTTTTGTAATAAAGCTTTATAGTTTTTCCGCCGGCTCAGCGGATCTTTTCCGCAAAGCGCTTAAGCAATTCTCCGAATCCGGAACTGATAAATTGCTTCTCGATTTGCGCGGAAACCCAGGCGGATATTTAGATTCAGCAGTGGATATGGCAAGCTGGTTTTTGCCGAAAGGAAAAATCGTCGTGAGTGAAGACTACGCCAATGACAAAAAACCGGAAATATTCAGAAGCCGAGGTTATGATGTATTTAATGAAAACTTGAAATTCGTTATCCTGATAGATGGCGGGTCGGCTTCAGCTTCTGAGATTCTCGCCGGCGCGATGCAGGACCACGGGAAAGCAAAGATAGTGGGGACACAGTCCTTCGGCAAAGGTTCTGTGCAAGAACCTATAAAAATTACTCCGGACACGCTTCTCAAAATCACAGTGGCAAAATGGCTTACCCCAAATGGAAATTTGATTGAGAAAAAGGGACTCACTCCTGATTATCCGGTTGAAATCACAAAGAAAGATTTAGAAAATAAAAAAGATCCGCAACTTGATAAAGCATTAGAAATATTGTTAAAGCCATGAAAGTAATATTTTTGAAAGATGTGCCGCGAGTGGGGAAAAAATACGATGTAAAAGAGGTAAATGACGGTTACGCCACAAATTTTTTACTGCCGAGAAAATTAGCCGAAGTGGCAACAATGAAAGCAGTCGCGGAGTTGGAAAAAAGAAAGAAAAGCATAGAAATAGAGAGGGAAGTGCAGGAGAGCCTGCTTCTAAAAAATCTGGAAGAAATAAAAGGCAAGGTAATAAAAATGAAAGGTAAAGCCAACGAAAAGGGGAGCCTTTTTTCCGCAATTCATACGAAAGAAATAGTCGAAGCCATGAAAGCGCAAAATCATGCCGACATAGGCGAAGAATTTATAGTCCTCGAGAAACCGATCAAAGAAACAGGAGAACACGAAATCCCAATCTCCATCAAAGGCAAAAAGTCTTCGTTTAAGCTAATTGTGGAAGCAATATAAAGTTTAGTTAGATTACACTAACAGTCTTCTTTACAGCTTTTGTGCCGTTGAAGGAAGTCTTACGGCGAGAGCCGAATTTGACTGTGCCTTCTTTGAGAGCGAAAATAGTGTGGTCCTTGCCGAGGCCGACGTTTGTGCCTGCCATGATGACTGTGCCTCTCTGGCGCACGATAATGGAGCCCGGTTGAGCGCGCTCGCCATCATAAAGCTTCACCCCTAAATACTGTGGATTTGAGTCTCTTAAATTTTTGGCGGTACCGCCGGCTTTTCTATGTGCCATATACGTTTAATGATATAATTTAAATGCTGAATTAGTATAAACGATTATATGCAAAAAATCAAGGCATTCATAGAGTCTGAGAAGGGAAAGGACATTTTGATAGTTATTATCGTTATTTTGGTCGGCTTGAGCTCATTTGAGCTAGGCAGACTATCCAAAGGAGGCGAGTCTTCAGGCATAACAATAGAGTATACGGATCAGGCAGGAAACCAGTCTGCCAGCGTGATTTCCGCGCTTGAACATTCAAACATTTTGCAAAATGACAAAATGTCGAAAAATAATAATTCAACTTCTGCCGGAAAAAATTTCTTCGCCTCGAGTAAGGGAAGTAAATATTATTCGCTGGGCTGCTCGGCCGGCAAAAGCCTCAAGCAAGAAAACAGAATCTACTTTGCGACAAAAGAAGAAGCAGAGAAAGCAGGGTATGAGCTTTCCAGCTCGTGCAGGTAAAAATTTGGAATTCATTTATTATCAAGCTCTTTGCCTCCATGAAATTTCTCGTGGATGTCCCGCAGTCCTTTATTAGTAACATGGGTATATATCTGCGTCGTTGAAACATTTTTATGACCCAGGAGTTCCTGCACGCTTCGCAAATCGGCCCCATTGCCTAAAAGATCAGTGGCGTAGGTATGACGAAGCGTGTGCGGCGTTACTTTTTTGGAAATCCCCGCAAGTAATGCGCATTTTGCAATCATCATCTGTATCCACCTCACAGTCAGCCGGTGATCATCATCTTTTTCTTTCTTTTTATTTCCGGATTTTATATTTACAAACAGAGGCTTCTCCATATCCTTGCAAGACGCAAGGTATGTGCGCAACCAATCAGCAGCGCGAGGGGAGATGAAAATCGTCCGCACATGGCGACCTTTACCAACGATCGAAAGTTCAAAGGTTCGCTTCGGATTTTTATCCTTCAAGAAAGACAGGCGGTCAGCATCCAGAGCCACCAATTCGGAGATACGCATACCGGATGAAAAAAATAATTCCATGATCGCTCGATCCCGAAGACCGGCCGGAGTTTTCGTATCTGGAATCTTCAGCATCGCTTCGACATCACGCGTATCTAGAAAAGAAATTGTCTCCTCAGTTTTCTGTTTGGCTAATTTTATTTTACTAGAGGGGAGTGTTTGAATGTCGCGGTCGGCTAGAAAGTCTAGAAGCGCGCGCAAAGCTATCAGATAATAATTTTGAGATTTTTTGCCCAAATATCCGCCATTACGAGTCACGTAAGTCCGAGCCAAGTACAATCGATAATCCCAGACATGCTCGGCTGTGAGTTCATGGGGAAGAAGAGCTTCGTTGTTAGTTTTTTTTAGCCAACCGACAAACAGCTTGAGGTACTGCTCATAATTGCGCTGCGTATTATTTGATAATCCTTTCTCAACTTCGCAGTAATCAAGAAAGGGAAGTATGTATTTGCTTATCGGTTGAACAGCCGTATTTGTGCTCATATTTGAATTATACCAGGTTCGCACAATATATGTAAAGCGAATGTGTATTCCTTTTACATAAAGCAGATTTTACGAATTGCATAATGATCATTTATCTCAAGACACCGCTGAAAAATGACAAGAACCAATCTTTTACTCCGGTAAGAGTTACTCCGTAGTACTTCATTATAAGCAGCGCAATAATAATTACTATAATTATTTGTATAAATCCCCCCTTCTGATTTTTTATTTTATTAATCATGGTCTTTATTTTACCACAAGCTATACGGCTCTGACAATGCAAATGGGCGTCTGTTCGGTCGTCTGGCCCAAAGGGTTATCCTTAAATACCGCCGCAGAGAAAACGTCGGTGATTTTCTTGTCCGAACGGCCCAAGACATTGACCCCGAGGTCATTGGCGTCGATTATCACGCATTCGTTTTTTATTCTAGATTTAATATCTCTAGCAACTTTATTTGGATTCGCAGGTCCTAGCTTGGCATATTCATTATACGGAGCGAGCGTGTACGAGCACGGACCGTCAATCGCATTTATATTCTTGCCGACGACTTTATAAAAAACTCCCCGCATACCGAAGGGTTTGGTCACAGCCGAACAAAAAGCTGCAAAAAGAATTCTCGCCGCGCCTGCTTCGCGAACGGCCAATTCCATCGTCCACTCGCTCCCGAGCCCAATCCCGTAGGGCGATTTATGCACAAATTTTACTAAAAATTTCGCCAAAGCTCCCGGATGAATATCTTTTATCGGAAATGCCCGGCCTTGAGTTATAGCCACTACCCTCTCGCTGATAAAAAGAATGTCATTCTCTAAAAGACGCGGACCGGCATATTTGAGCACAACTTCGATAATATTGTCGTTATCTTTTATGACATGCGTCCTTATCGGAATACGTTCGTAATTTTTTTCACCAACTTTGATTATCAAATTTTTTCCCTTGTTCGGTAAAATTTTTTCTTCCATAAATTTTATAATTTCGGTAAATAATAAAGCGGGTCAAGATATGCAGCCGTGGGAGCGAGTGGCATCGTATATACCCTTCCTTCGCATGTCGTACTCGGCCTCTTTTGAACGCTTGCCGCGGAGCTCACATACACGGACACATGCAGATGCGGACCCGTCGTGTGTCCCGTATTGCCAGTATAGCCCACTATTTCTCCCCTTGCCACCTTCTGCCCTTCATAAGCCTTAATAAGCGAGAGGTGCCCATAGGCGCTCGAGAGGCCGTTATTATATTTTATAAACACCCACTTGCCGAATGAAGTGCCCGCGCATGTATCGTCAGTATTGCCAACGCCCAAAACCGTTCCGTCCGCCATTGCTTTGACCGGAGTGCCGATTGAAGCTTTGAGGTCTACACCGCTGTGGCTACCGGAAGTATAAAGCCTTTTTGAATCAGCCGTTTTTCCAAACATCTGCGTAATTTTTATTGCATCAAGTGGCCAGCTCAAAACTCCTCCTGAAGGAAGTTTGGACGGATCGAGAGTAAACTGCAATTGGGATTCGTAATCGCGCAGTTCTTTTTCAAAAGCTTCTTTTTTAGCAAGCCTGTCTTTGAGCAGTTTTTGATAATTGGCTTCGTTGTTTTTTGTTTGCTTTAATAATTTATTTTTTTCATTCGTGTTTTGCACCACAATTTTGTGCTGATCCGCCAACTCGGATTTTAGAAAAACAAGTTCGTTTTTTGCCTCCACAGTTTCTTGTTTTGTGTCTTCCAGTTCGCCTTTTGTCTGTTTTAATTTAATTATGTTAGCTTGGAGCGTTTCTCGAATAGTCACGATATCGTCCACCTCATTCCACATGCCTGTAAAATTATTTTCAGATAATAATGTGGACAATATGTCGCTCTGTTCCAGCTCGTTGGTTCTTTTGATGCCTAGCACAATGGATTCTATGTTGATCTTTATTGAATCCTGCTTGTTGCTGATGTCGGAGCTCAGGCTTTCTATGGTTAGATTTGTTTTGTCGATTTTTTTCTGAGTTACAGATATGTCGGCATTCAACTTTTTTCTGGTCAGATCAAGCTCCTGGATCGATTTGTTTAAAGAACTTTTTTGTTTGCCTATCGTATCGAGCTGTACTTGAAAAGCAGCGATTTCTTTTTCCAAAACATCTATATCGGAGTTTTTTTGGCTGATTTTATTTTGCAGATCCTGCGCCGTCTGCGCAGAAGAAAAAACCAAAGGAGTAATAACCAAAACTGCCAGAACTGCTATATTAAATAGCTTTTTGTAATCTGGATAAAGTTTCATTTT
>CALRHG010000024.1 GCA_943359365.1 Candidatus Nomurabacteria bacterium
GAGTCCATTTTGTTGTTTGGAGGCATACCACACTTTTCCTTTGGAAAAGCTCTGTGCTTCGCACAGAGGCGCTTTAGCGCGTGGTATGCCTCATTCTTCATCTAGCTTCTTTTGGAAAAAAGTTCGAGCAAATGATATAATGACACCACCCAAAGAAACATCGGCGAAATTATAAATGCGGAGCGATTTTGCGGGAGCCAAAATCGCGCTATCATTTTTTTCAAAACCCTTTCCGCCTACGGCGGAAGCCGTGAATTCCCAAAGCTCCCCCCAATTGAAATCATGAAAGACCTCAAACCAAAATATTTTCTCTACGCGAGAAAATCAACAGAGGACGATGACCACCAAATAATGTCTATTGAGGCACAGCTTTTTGAATTGCACGAACATGCGCGTAGAGAAAATCTTGAAATTCTTGAGGAATTTCAAGAGTCGAAAAGCGCAAAGAAACCTGGTCGTGAACTCTTTAACGAAATGATGGCCCGCATTGAAAATATGGATGGTGTAGGTATTCTCGCATGGCATCCAGACAGACTTGCTCGCAATAGTGTGGACGGCGGGCGCATCATTTACGCAGTAGACACGACCAAAATAGTTTCTTTGCGTTTTCCGACATTTTGGTTTGAGCCAACTCCGCAAGGGAAATTTATGTTGCAGGTGGCGTTCGGACAGAGTAAGTATTACAGCGATAATCTTGTTGAAAATATCAATCGTGGTATCCGACAAAAAGTCCGTCGAGGCGAGTGGTTGGTGCGCGCTCCCTTTGGCTATGTAAATAATCCCAAAACGAGAAATATTGAACCTCACCCGACTAAATCTCGTATCGTGGTGAAAGCATTTGAAGAATACGCCAAAGGGACGCACACTCTCGGAACTATCGCCGACTTTTTGGCGGATCACGGTGTGAGTACGAAGGGAACGCCACCTGCCAAAGCTTCCGTCGCTCGTATGCTTTCCAATCGCGTCTATCTCGGTTTTACTTACCACAAAGGCGAGTATTACGACGGAAGCTTTGCGCCAATTATTTCTCCGACACTGTTTGAAGCAGTCCAAAAAATGCTTGCGAAAAAGTCTCGTCCTCGCGTGCAAAAAGTGCCAAACCATTTTCCATTTGCACAATTCGCTCGATGTGGTGAGTGCGGAAGTATGATTACGGCTCAATATGCGACAAATCGTTTTGGTACTAAATATACTTACTATCGCTGTACCAAAAAGAAAGGTGTTTGTCGTCAGCCGTATCTATCATCTTCCGCACTCATTTCGCAAGCAAAAAATCTGCTTCAATCAGTGTCGCTTCCTCTTTCAGAAATTGAGAACATGGAAAAACAAATTGACCTGTGGGACAAAGAATCAATTTCCGAAAGAGGAGGTGTTGCCCAAAATCTTAAAACCAAACTTTCCGAAACGAAGGAGAAGCTGGACAAGCTCGTTTCCATTTATCTTGACGGCGATATCGAACGCGAAATTTATTTACAACGAAAAGACCTTCTCCTTCGTCAAAAAGCAAAGTTTGAAGAAAGTTTTAAGGATTTTGGGCAACAGAGAAAAAATTGGGTCGAACCCTTGCGGAGTTTCGTTTTGTCTTTGAGAGAAGCCGTTATTTTGGAAAAAGGCGAAAACTATTTCGCATGGAAAGAGTTTTTCCAAAAAATCGGCTCTAACCCCACTCTCAAAGACAAAACGCTTTCATGCAATTGGGGGGAGCTTTGGGAATTCACGGCTTCCGCCGTAGGCGGAAAGGGTTTTGAAAAAAATGATAGCGCGATTTTGGCTCCCGCAAAATCGCTCCGCATTTATAATTTCGCCGATGTTTCTTTGGGTGGACCGTACAGGACTCGAACCTGCCACCCCCTCATTGCAAATGAGGTGCTCTACCAGATGAGCTAACGGCCCTTATTTCAATCAGACTATTCTATCTTATTTCTCTAAAAATGTAAATAAAAATACCACCCGCTTGCAATCAAGTTAGGTGGCATTGAAAATACCTGCGCCAGTTTTGCAACAATTCACACCTTCTTTCAATCTTGGGCGGACTGTCGAAGGATAGCAAAACTGGACGCAGGAGGTCGAATTCTCCGCACTGGCCCGAGGTACTTAAGGGCTCGGCTGAAACGGCAGAGTGCGTCCCAAAACGCACAACGCAGCGCGGAGAAATTTAAGTTACAAATCTACGCATAATAGTAACACAAATCTTATTAATTTGCAAGCTTCCGCAGGGTAGATTCAATATGTTAGTTATTTATGGTTGTCTCTGAGATTCCGGCTGGGAAAACATTTCCCCGGAAGGAGGCGGATTGTTCCCTCCCTCAGGCGGACGAGCGTCGAAAACTGGCGGAGCATCAGATCCTTCGGGTGGACGAAACTCTCCTCTTTGTTCTTGGTATGGCTGCTGGTACTGTTGCTGATACTGCTGATCTCTTTCTTTTTGATACTGCTCCTGATACTGTTGGTCATATTGCTGTTTAAATTCTTCTCGGTAGTGTTGATCATATTGCCGGTCGCGTTCTTGATTAAAATCTTTTGGAAATTCTTGTCTGTCTGATTCAGATTGTTCTGGAAATTTCTGGGCGGGAAACTCTTCTGGTCTTTCGCGAAATTCTCCTTTCTCAGGAAGTTCACGAGGAGAAGAAAATTTTTGGCATTCTTCGGGATTATTTTTGCAGTAATTCATGCATTCATCTGGTCCTTTGCACCCTCCAGGGCCACTAAAATCTCCTCTTTGTTCCCGTTCTCCTCTTTGTTCGCTGTTTTCATGGTCACCCTTATCGAAATCGCCGCCCATTTTAGACATAAAACCTTCAAAGCAAGTGTGCATTTTCTCCCCTACTGCTTCTCCGCCAAAAAATTCTCCGGAGCGCATTTTCTCCAACCCTCCCGGACCAAGCGCTTCTTCCAGACAAGAGACTACTTCGGGCGGAGCCTCTCCTAAAACTTTCTCGATCTGCTTTCGTCCTTCATCTATCCGGCGCAAATCATCTTCTTTCAGAACTCCATTTTCTTTAGCCCACTTGAAACACGCTTCTTGATTGCCGGGCTGTTCGCAAAACGCCTGGCATTGCCTGCCTTTGCAGCCTCCGGGACCTTTGCCCCCGGCTTTTTTAAAAGCCTCAATATGCTCCTTTTCTCCTTCCTCTATCATGCCGTGTTTTTCGGCAAAGGAGATGCACTCGTCAAAGTGTTCGTCCGCTTCGCAGTAAGCTTCGCATTCATATTTGGATTTGCAGGCGCCGGGAGTCTCCCCCTTTTTCATAAGCGGCATAAATTTTCTCGCTTGCTCAAGCTCTTCGGGAGGCAAAAATCCGCTTTCTTCGGCAAAGGCAAGGCACTCGTCTATATGCTCTCCATTTTCGCAATAGCTTTTACAGGCATTTTTATTTCGGCAGCCGCCGGGAAGTTTTTTGCCGTTTTGGATCATCGTGCGCACTTTTTTGGCTTCTTCTAAATCTTTACCCTTCATTAAGCCGTGCTCTTCGGCAAAGGCAAGACAGGTTTCGATATTAGCCACATCGTCGCAGTAAGTTTCGCAGGAATCTTTTGAATTGCATCCTCCGGGTCCGCCCTTAACCCCAAGTACTTTCTCCGCCACCCGAATTTCTTCTTCCGGTAGAAGCTGGTATTCTTTGGCGAAAGCCAAGCACTGCTTGCCGTTCAGAGGAAGTTCGCAATAAGCGAAACATTCTGCTTTATCTTTGCAGCCTCCGAGTTCGAGAGCGGGATAAACTACTTCCGGCACCTTTCCTGAGTTGCTTTCATTCGTCTCCGCATAAATGAAAGAACTCGTAAATATTCCGAAAAGAATTATTATAATTGATAGAATTTTATGCATTTATTGAAATGGGTTATTTGTTTTAAAAGGATTAGTTTTTTCGACTGGATTGATGTCGGGAACTTTTTTTACCGGGTTCGTCTCTACTTGCGTCTCCGGCGTCTGGCTTAAAACTTCCATCGCTTCTTCGGTGGTCTCCACGCGGGTATTTTTATCTTCTCTCCCCAAATACCAAAAAAAACCCAGAGCAACTATGACAACCAAAACAGCTCCTGCGAGTAAAAACTTTCTTGTATTTTTCTTTGAGTTATCTTTATCTTCCATAAGCTAAATTTGATATTTAATCAAGACTTTTTTATTTACGCCTCCGACCTTTCCTGCACATGATATGTGCTTTTGATTTTTGCCCTTTTCTTTTTTTCTATTACAAGCTCATTATTTTTGACGGACACACTGACTGCGTCTCCTTTCTTCACGCCGTTTGAAATAATATACGACGCAACGGGATTTAGAATTTTATTTTGGATTAGGCGATTGAGCGGTCGCGCGCCGTAATGCGGATTGTAGCCTTCTTTCGCCAAGTAGCTGAGCGCATCTTCGGAAATTTCCAGATTGATGCCTTTACTTGTGAGCCTGTCTCTCACCACTTTGATTCTCAAGTTGACTATTTCTTTTATCGCGGACTCAGAGAGAACATCAAAGACAATAGTTTCGTCAAGACGATTCAAAAACTCCGGACGGAAATTGTCTTTCAATGCTTCCATGACTTTTTCTTTCATATTGTTGTAGTCTGCGACTTGTGAATTATTAGAAAATCCGATGGATTCCATTTTCTCCACAAATTGCGAACCGATGTTGGAAGTCAGAATGATTATTGTATTCTTGAAATTCACTACGCGTCCCTTGCCGTCGGTCAGCCGGCCTTCGTCAATGACCTGCAAAAGCATATTAAAAACTTCCGGATGCGCTTTTTCAATCTCGTCGAAAAGGATCACCGCGTAAGGGCGATGACGCACGGATTCGGTCAATTGGCCGGACTCGTCGTAGCCGACATATCCCGGCGGAGAGCCGATGAGCTTCGAGATCGAATGCCTCTCCATGTATTCAGACATGTCTACGCGAATGATGGCTTTGTCGTCGTTAAACATAAACTGCCCGAGCGCTTTGGTGAGCTCCGTCTTGCCGACTCCCGTCGGACCCAAGAATATGAACGAACCGATGGGCCTGTTTGGATCTGAGATTCCGGCGCGGGACCGGCGGATCACATCCGCCACCCGCTTGATAGCTTCGTTTTGCCCGACCACTCTCTTATTTAATTCCGCTTCCATTTTTTCCAGCTTCGCGCGCTCTTCTTCGAGCATCTTGGTGAGCGGTATGCCCGTCCAGCGAGCGACGACTTCGGCAATATCTTCCGCGGTGATTTCTTCTTTCAAAATTCGGCGGGATTTCTGCAGCTTCTTCAAGCGCAAAAGTTTTGTCTCTAAATCTTTTTTGAGCGTTGGAATTTTGCCGTAGCGTATTTCCGCCGCCCTAGAGAGGTCGGACTTCATCTCGGCACTCTCGGCTTCCAGGCGCAAAGTTTCCAAGTCTTTTTTAATGGCGCGAACTTCTACCACGATGGTTTTTTCGTTCTGCCACTTGAGCGCAAGTTCTTTGGTCTGCTCTGACAAGTTACCGATTTCTTTGTCTATTTCTTTCAGCCTGTTTTTTATTTCTTGAGTTTTTTCGTGCTCCCGTCCTTCACTCAAACTGGCGATTTCTTTTTTCAATGCCTCTTTCTCGATTTCCAGGCGCATTATTTTTCGATGCGCGTCTTCCAAGACCGGCGGCTTGTTTTCCAGCATGATTTTAAGCGAAGAAGAAGCCTCGTCGATCAAGTCCACCGCTTTATCCGGCAGGAATCTGTTTGTGATGTAACGGGAAGAAAGATTGACCGCGGAAATTATCGCATCATCAGTAATTCGCACGCCATGAAAAAGTTCGTACTTTTCTTTGAGCCCTCGCAGGATAGCAATCGCATCTTCGATACTCGGCTCATCAATATAAACCGGCTGAAAACGCCGAGCGAGAGCCGGATCTTTTTCGATATGTTTTTGATATTCGCGCAAAGTCGTGGCGCCAATAGCCCGTAATTCTCCGCGCGAGAGCGCAGGTTTGAGCATATTCGAAGCGTCCATCGTGCCTTCGGCGCCTCCAGCTCCGACAATTGTGTGAATTTCGTCGATAAAAATAATTACCTTGCCGTCCGAGCGTTCGATTTCTTTCATGATGCCCTTCAGCCGCTCTTCAAACTCTCCGCGGTACTTCGTGCCGGCCACGAGTAAACCCAAATCAAGCGACACAAGCTCTTTGTCTTTTAAAGATTCCGGAACATTATTTTTGACGATCATCTGCGCTAGCCCCTCCACCACCGCTGTTTTTCCCGTGCCGGCTTCGCCGATCAAAATAGGATTGTTCTTTGTTCGGCGGGAAAGTATCTGCATAATACGGGTGATTTCATGATCCCGCCCGATGACGGGATCAAGTTTGTCTTCCTTCGCGAGCTTGGTCAGATTGCGCGTGTACTTCAAAAGCAATTTAAATTTCTTCGGCTCCGTCACATCGGTAATATTCTGACTGCGAAGTTCCTGCAAAACTTTCAGAACCGCGTCTTTATGTATTCGGAATCGCGCCAAAGTTTCTCGCGCCTCACTGGTCACTTCCAGTATCGCGATAAAAAGATGCTCAGTCGAAACAAAATCGTCTTTCATGGATTCTGCCAATTTCGCCGACTGTTCTATAACCTGAGCCAGATCAGGGTTCAAATAAATCTGATATGACGGAGAAAGAGTGTTGTGATTTTCAGGCAGTTCAATCAACTCGAGTACAGAATCCGTCAGCAACATCGTATCAATTTCCAATTTGTCTAAAATAGAATTCACCATGCTCTCTTCCTGTAGTAGGAGCGATGCGAGCAGATGCATCGAAGAAACATGGTTCACCCCGCGCTCGATGGCGAGCTCATGGGCTTTTTTTATGGCATCTTTGGCTTTGGTTGTAAATTTATTTAATGGTGGCATATTAGTATATATTTTAAAACGCCGGCGCGAGCACAGGAGATGCGGGCAAGACAGTTTCGGGCGTTGTCGCTTCTGGATTTAGAGAAATCTTCAGAGCTTTAGTTATAACATCAATCGAAGCAAACGAAGATTCTCCGGACAAAGCTATGCCCAAAGCATTTCCGTCAAGATCCATCACGATAGCCCCAGCGCTTGATTTCGCTCCGCTGGTGTTGATATTTCCAATACCTTCAAAAATAGAAGAAGTTATACTGCCTCCCATGACAATAACTTTCTGTCCGATTTTCATTTTGCTCAAATCCCCGGACGCAGGCACAGTATAAGAAAGTTTGTCCGCTAAATTTACCGGAGCTCCCAGTTTCAGCAGAGAAAAACCGGCTGAATCTTTCACGACAAATTCCGCTTTGAATTTTCCGGACTCGTTCTTGAGATAATAAACTCCTTTATCCGGAACCAGGGAGCCGTCCACCACGACTGTGCCGGAAGTTGAAACCGCAAATCCCCTGCCGGCGGAAACTTCGATAGTTTTTCCTTCAGCATCGACAGACTCTTTGCTTGCTGTAAAAAGAGCCGATTTGTTTTTGGCAATCGCGTCCACAACTAAGTCTTCTTCTTTGACGACGACGGTCTGAACGGTAGTTTTACCTTCGACACGCTGTATTTTTTCAATTGTTTGCTGGACAACGCGGTTTATCGGCGCAGTAAAAGACTTTGGCGCCTGCTGCATCAGAGTCACCGTCGTTATGCCAGTTGCGATAGAGGTCACGAAAGACAGCAATACTGCGAGCAGTATCAGCTGCGGCTTGTTTAAGTCTTTGATATCCATGCACTAATTATACCCCCACACCTATTTTTAGTCAAAACTATTTATGCTTATTTTCCATCTCTTCCTGCTTCGCTCTAATAAGTTCTCGAGTTCGGTCTGCAAGCTTTCCCTGAGCTTCCCTAATTTGCTGTTCCCAATATCTAATATCATTTTCTAATTCGTGAACACTTTTCATAAATTTTTATAGTTAACTAATAAGCAACTCCTGTCCTTTAATTATACCACTTCCCCAGTTTAGTCAAAATTTCGGAGAATTAATCTATTTATAAATATCATGAGTTCCGATGTTGATAAAATCAACAAATTCTCCGCCAGAAAATGCGAGCATAATTCTGTATTGACCAATCACAGTGAAAGCCCAATATTCTTTATATTTGCCGTGAAGTTTATGTGTGTCGAGCCGAGCATCAAAGGGATTTTCTTTAAAAATCTTTTCTCTTTCTTCAGCTTTTATTTTTACTATCTTCGGCATTTTTTTGTATGCCTTTCTGAATTTAGAAGTCAGACGAATAATCATCAGAATAAATATATCGCTACCTCAAACTTGCCAGAGATTTTAATACCTTCAGCTTGCCTTGTTTTTTTTCTTTTTTATAGATAGCTATCGCTTCGTCTGCGTCTTGCTCTTCAAGCAACCTTTGTTTCCATTGTCTGCCAATATCAAGAAAACTCTCGTATTGCGAACGAGGGATAAGCATTAAATCTTTCTCCTTTATTAGATTATTAGGAATGGTTATAGTAGCCATATCTTAACTATACCACCTTTTTAATTTTGTCAAAATCCGATATTATTAAATCAACTTTTGTGGTGTGGGCTTTACAGCGTCTTTGATTTTCTCAGCCAAAATCTGGCTATAACTTTTTTCTTCTCCGTTAATAACTTCGTCTTTGCCGATACTTTTTTGATCTAAATCAGCACCAAAAAATTTTTCAGCAACTTGCAACGCAAGTTTTGCATCAGCTTGCGAAGCACCATGCATTACGATTTGATCATTTAAATTAATTCCTTGTCCTGATAAATCTTGAAAAATTTTAATATCTCCATTATACCCTGCATCTTTAAGTGCTATCATTAATTGCATAAATCTCTCAGGGGTTAAAATATTTAAATCCTTGACAGAAACATATGACTTAAAGGTTTCACCACGATTTCCCCCTAGACTTTTATTAATTCCAAAAAATAACCAAGAATTAGAATCTTTTGTTCCTTGTCTAACTTTAATGCCTTCTTGTAGAACACGGTCTTTTTCTCCAGCTTTCTGTTGAATATTGCGAGAAAATATTTCAAAAGATTGATCTATGCCCTTATTGATTTTTGACTTTTTTTCTTTATTGACTGACACAATCTCTTGAGCAGAAATGCACATCCGTTGCCAAGGTGGCATTCTCAATTGAGAATCATCGATAGCTAAAGAATTTTGTATTGCAAATTCAACATAATCTTCTCTGGAGATTTGTGACAAATCAATACCTTGTTGTTTTGCAACTTTTGCTAATTCATAACTAGCCCACCAACCGTATAATTTTTTCCTTTCATCAATACTAATTAACTGATTTTCTACTTGCCTTTCAGCTTTCGCACCAACAATTGGTTGTGTAACGCCCAACCCTTGTCTCAACTCCCCAATCCTTTTTTTATCAGCTTTTTGCCTTTCTTCTTTTGCTAACTCTGTAGATTCTTTTTCTCGTAAAGAAGCAAGCACTCTCGCTTTTTTTTCCTTCTGAGCCTTCGTCTTTTCTGGATCAACATATTCAGGAATTGTCCAAATAAAATCTAGGGTTTCAGAATCTAAACCCCTGTATTGAGGAGGAACTCCATTTGTCTCTTCTAGCACACCCTCATTAACTTCTGAATTTTGTTCAGCAAGTCTTTTTTCAATACCGGACTTAAAAGAGGCTGGAAGGCCTTGAAAAATAGAATCTTCAGATTCTCCATTTCTGATACGATCGACATATTCCTGAATCTTTTGCTCTCCGCCGACAAGAGGCTTAGTACTGTCTATGGATTTCATATTATTCCTTAATTATACCACTTCCCCAGTTTAGTCAAAATTTCGGACAAAGCTTTGACTGTGTAATCGATATCTTGCTTAGTTGTTTCTCTGCCTAGTGAAAATCTTAAAGAGCCATCCTCATCTTTTATATTTTTATTGATTGCCTGTATGACATAAGACACTTTGCCATCGCCGGATTTGCAGGCGCTTTTGGCTGAGGCCATGATGCCTCGCGCCGAGAGCTCAATAACCAAAAGATCGCTCGGAATATTCGGAATAGTAATATTCACATTATTCGGCAATCTATTTTTCAAATCGCCATTTAAATCTATTCTATAATTCGTTAGAATTGTAGAATTGGTTAATTTAGAGACAAAATAGTCACGAAGCTTAGTCAGGCGTTTTGTTTCTTTTTCTTTAATTTTTTGCGCAGATTTTAACGCGTGAGTAAATTTCAAAATCTCAAACAAATTTTCCGTCCCCGGACGCAATCCCATTTCTTGGTCTCCCCCGCCGAATACTTTTGCGAGCGGTACGGAACTTTTTTTGTAAAGCACGCCGACTCTGCCCGCGCCTTCAATTTTTGAACCGGAAAGCGTTAGCATGTCCACTCCTAGTCTAGCCACATTCAAATCCAGATAATTCGCGGCCTGAACTGCGTCGGTGTGAAATACGGGGAACCTCTCCCAAGAGGTGAGGTGTGTTTTTTTATAGCGCCTAATTATTTTTGCGATTTCTTTTATCGGCTGGATCGTGCCGATTTCGTTGTTGGCATAATGCACTGAAACTAATATCGTATTTTTGTTTATTTCTTTCTCTATTTTTTTAGGGTTCACAATTCCGCTTTCCTCAACCGGAACAATGGAAATTTTCGCGAGCTTCCTTTGCTCAAGCATTTT
>CALRHG010000025.1 GCA_943359365.1 Candidatus Nomurabacteria bacterium
CACCATCCCAACCGTCACCACCACCGCATGTTCAAAAAATATAACTTCAAGTAGCGCGACCTCCGGCGGAAATACAATTTCCGATGGCGGCGCGCCTAGAGGCGTAACATCCGCCGGCATTGTCTGGGATATACAGCCAGACCCTACGAAAAATTTTGCAACGAAAACCACAAACGGCTGGGCGCTCGGCGGTCCTTGGCCAGGCACTATGACACCGCTTGCCTCTGATACTACTTACTATGTACGTGCTTATGCTGTAAATAGTGTTGGCACAGCTTATGGTGCTAATGAAACTTGTAAGACTTTACCTGCTACCATCACCAATTCTTGCGGTTCTGGCAACAGCTCCACTATTCCACAACTTGTCGAACCAACCACAAATCCGGTTGCTTGTGATCCCGGCGTATACACTAACTCCCCAGCGGACACCACGACCGTTGGCGCACAAGCTTGGAATTGGAATTGTGGAACAGGCACATCTTGTTCTGCTCCTAAATTCGGGTGCAGAATAACTACTGACAGCAACTACACTCTTCCTCAGTACGGCGCAAATGGACCGAATAATAATTGGGGGTGTTCTGGTGTTCCTGGTGTTTGTTCTAATGGTTCGACTGATTATCCGACTTGTCCTCCGCCTATTATTGCGTGTACGGTTACTCTTACAGCAAATGGTTCAAAGGATAGTACTACGGTGCCTGATGGTTCAATAAGCAATTTGGCATGGACTACTACCGGCAGTCCGGATACTTGTACGGCAAGCGGATCTTGGAGTGGCCCCAAAGCTATTCCACCTACAGGAATCACAGAAACGACAAAAACCGGAATTTTATCTTCTTTGTCTTCTCCGTATACTTACAATTTAAATTGTACAAAAGACAATAGTAGTCCATGTTCTTCAAGTGTGAAGATTAATATTGCTTCTGCTCCGCTTGCTGCGTGTGATTTTAAAAATTTTACATGTACTGCCACTCCGGATTCTGGTAACTATCAATTTACTTCTCTATTGAAACTTTCAAAAGCAGTAGGAACATCATCCCCAGATGATTTGAAACTTTACTGTAAGAATAATGATACCCCTACGGGTTTTGGAGAAAAGACCTGTAGTTATAAAAATTTAAGCAACTCAGTGGTTAATGAAATTGCCACATGTTCGGTCAAATGCGATGGCATTTGGAAAGATCTGAATGTTCCTATTACGGTAAACCCAAATGATGGTTCTTGGGACATAAATGTAAATCCGCTTATTCTCAATGCCAACTTTGCGCAGAGCTCGGCCTCTAGTACAGTTGGGGTTTCTCTTTCAGGTGCGCCGAAAAATTTCGAACCGATTCTTTTAGAAGGCAGACCTAACGAATATGATCAATATGGAATATACGATTACTATGGCGGAAAAGGAAAGATTGGCGGTGTGGAAGTTTGGTATACATATAGTTCATCTACTATCAATCCGAATAATCCAGTTATTTCTAATTTGAAAATTGAATTGGTAGATGCGAAGAAATGGATACCAAATGGTACATACAACTTTTACATTTATGCGTATGAGTCATTTGGTGGTACTGAACGAAATTCTGGACAAGGAGCACAAAGAACTAAATCTCTTAAACTTATTGTAAACAATGTCGCTCTCGCTTCACTGCCGACAGTTACCACTAATGCAGTTACGAATTTTGCGGAAACTACCACGACGAGCGGAGGAAACATAGTTTCTAATGGAGGAGCAGATGTAACAGTCAGTGGCATAGTTTGGAGTACAGGAGCTAATCCAACCACAGCCAATACAAAGACAACAGATGGCTGGGCAATTGGCGGTCCTTGGGCCAGCAACATGACAGGGCTCACAGCCAATACTGACTATCATGTTCGAGCTTATGCTACAAATAGCGCAGGCACAGCTTATGGCTCCGATGTGCCGTTTAAGACTCTTGCTCCCGCTGCTGTCGTAAAAATGTCTGGCACCCTCACAGCCAATCCTAGTGTTTGTATTATTCCTGCAGACAAAAATGATTGCACTACGATTTTTTCTTGGAGCATAACTAATCCTGAAGAAACGCCTACAGCCATTACTGCTAACGGAATAGCCAATATTGAAGTTACCAACAACAAGAATCAGTCTCAATCAGGCACTAAATCTTACACTTTCACATCTCCTGCCGTTAAAACATTTTATCTTTACAACAATATGAAGTCGATTGTCCCTACTTCCGAGTCTCCCGCAGGTTCCGGTGTTTCTGTTACTGCGAGTTGTGCAACTACTCCCGTAAACACGACTTGGAATGGAACGACTTGCGTGACAGCTCCTGTTTGCGTAGCTTTCCAAGGCAATCCTTGTATTTCGACAGCTAACTCTTGCGGTCAGGTAAATAACGGCACTATTCAGTGTAATGGTAGTTGTTCTGCCACAACACCGTTAAACATAACTTGTCCTGGGAATCCAGGTGGTACGATAATACCTGATGTCACTATTGGTGTCACTCCTACAACACCTGGGAATCCAGGCACTCCAGTCACAATCAATTGGTCTTGTCCAAGTGGCACTACCTATCTTTTAGGTACGCCAAATCCACCTTTTACTTCAAGTTTTGTCGGGACTGCATCCGGAACTTTAACAGTTAGTCCGAGTGTGGCTACTTCTTACACAGTTACTTGCGGTGATGGATCAACAACTATTCATACAGGAACAGTAACAGTTACAGTTACAACAAAAAAGCAACCTATCTTCATAGAAGGATAAAGTTACCAAAAAATCTCCCCAAAATAAACATTTGTGGGGATTTTTTGCTATACTTAGTGTATGCAGATAGACGAGGAACAGCTGAAGAAATTTATTTTGGAATCTGGGCTTGTTTCTCGTTCCGATTTTGAGGAATCTCTTAAAAAAGCGCAGGAAAAAAAACAAAAGATCGGCAATGTTTTACTTTCCGAAGGTAAAATTTCAGAGACCGATTTAAAGCGGATGGAAGCTTTTGTTCTCGGAATACCTTTCATCAACCTCTCTAACGTCAAAGTTGATTTTTCTGTCCTCTCTCTTATTCCGGAACCGATTGCGCGCAACTATAATATTGTTGCTTACACGAAAAGCGAGCATGGGCTCGAGGTAGCCATGTTGGATGTGGACGATTTGCCGGTGATTGATTTTATTAAGAAAACTTCCGGGCTTAAAATTCTGCCTCGATTA
This sequence comes from Candidatus Nomurabacteria bacterium, assembly GCA_943359365.1. Classification (GTDB taxonomy): domain Bacteria; phylum Patescibacteriota; class Minisyncoccia; order Phycocordibacterales; family UBA9973; genus UBA9973. Next base: position 3,179 of record CALRHG010000025.1, read on the forward strand.
ACTGACACTTCTTCAATCAAGGCTGTGCTGGTTCAGTATCGAAAAAGTTTGCAAGTCGAATTTAAAAATATTATCCAGAAAGAATCTAGTTCGTTTGGAACTTCTGGGGGAGAAGACGCTTCCAAACCAGACGAAAAGTCTGAAGTGGATCTGAAGAAGATGGCGGAAGATTTGCCGGTTGTAAAAATCGTCGACTCTCTGATTTTTCACGCGATTCTGCAAAATGCATCCGATATTCATATTGAGCCGGGGGAAAAGGAATTGACTGTCAGGTACAGAATAGACGGCATTTTGCATGACGCCATGGTGCTGGAAAAAAATGCTGGCAGCGGCATAACCGCTCGCACCAAAGTGCTCGCCAATTTAAAGCTGGATGAAAAAAGGCTTCCGCAAGATGGCAGATTTAAAAAAGAGCAGGATGGAGAAAAAATTTCTTTTCGCGTTTCCACTCTGCCTACTTTTTTTGGCGAGAAAACAGTTATGAGAATCCTGAAAGAAAATACGCATGGGTTTTCGCTCGAGACTCTCGGTTTTCACGGGGAAGGTCTGGAGCGGATACACAATTCCCTGACGCAGAAAACCGGAATGGTGCTGGCGACCGGACCTACAGGCAGCGGAAAGACGACGACTCTCTATACGATGCTCGACATTTTAAACAAGCCGGAAGTAAATATTTCCACCGTCGAAGACCCGATCGAATACCAGATGCCGAGAGTCAATCAGACACAGGTCAAGCCGGAAATAGGTCTAACTTTCGCTAATGGCCTGCGCTCACTTCTGCGCCAGGATCCGGATATAATCATGGTGGGAGAGATCCGAGACGGCGAGACTGCCGCACTTGCCGTCAATGCATCACTCACCGGTCATTTGGTATTATCTACTATTCACACCAACAGCGCCTCCGGAGCAATTCCTAGACTGGTAGATATGGGTGTCGAACCATTTCTTATAACTGCGACCGTCAAAACGATTATTGCGCAAAGATTAGTCCGCCGGCTCACCCCAAACAAAGAAAAATATTTCTTGTCGCCGGCGGAGATAAAAAATATGGAGAAAGTCATCGATCTAGACAGGATGCTGGCTCTTCTCAAGCTGGAGAATATCATAGGGGCAGAAGATACTTGGGACAAAATTCCTTTTTATAAAGCGGTAAAATCGAGCGAGTTTGAAGACGGATATTCTAGCCGTACCGGCATGCATGAAGTTCTAAAAGTTACACCGACCATCAAAGATATGATTATTGCCGGCAATTCCCAAGACGAGATAGAAATACAGGCGAAGAAAGAGGGGATGATGACGATGTTGGAAGACGGGGTTTTCCAGGCGGTGCTGGGCATTACAACCCTAGAAGAAGTGTTCCGTGTTGTTTCTGAGTAGGGAGTTTCTTTAAATTTTTTGCTCCCGAGGGTCCCACCTCCGTACTCGGGGGAAGGGCGCAGGGACAAAAAATTTGAAGAAACTCCCAATAAACATATGCTTTTTTCATACAAAGCAAAATCAAAAATTGGAGAAATCACCGAGGGATTACTGGAAGCCCCCGATCGTTTTTCCCTGGCTCGCGATTTGAAGTCTCGCGGCTATACTCCCATGAGTGTCTCGGAGAAGAAAAAGAGCTTTGTTAACGCCACGCTAATATTGGGCAGCATTTTAAATAAAATCAGCGTTAACGAGCAGGTTGTTTTAACGAAAAATTTAAGCGGCATGCTGAAGGCAGGGCTTTCGCTCGCCCGCGCATTGTCGGTTTTAGAAAAACAAACAAAAAATCCCAGACTTAAGAAAATTTTGATTTCTCTCTCCGGCGACATAAATTCCGGCGAAAGCTTATCTTCCGGGCTCGCAAAATTCCCTGATGTTTTTTCAAAACTTTTTGTTTCGATGACCAAAGCAGGGGAAGAATCCGGCAATCTTGCCGGTGCCCTCTCCGACATCGGGATAAATTTGGAGAAATCTTATTATCTGACCAAAAAAATAAAGGGAGCGCTCATCTATCCCGGAGTGATCTTCTCAGCGATGATTGTGATCGGAGTTTTAATGTTTGCCTTTTTGGTGCCAACTCTCGCCCACACCTTCAAGGAACTAGGAGTTGTCTTGCCTACTTCGACCCGCATTCTTGTTTTCTTTGGAAACTTTTTTTCCAACAATTTAATACTAACTTTTGCGATTATCATTGGGGCAGGAATCGGACTCTTCATGCTTTTCCGCGCCAAGTTTATGGCGAAATATGTTGATTATATTGTCTTGCGGATCCCGGTCGTCGGGACTTTAGCAAAAGAATTGAATACCGCCCGCACCGCTCGCACCCTCTCTTCGCTTCTCTCGAGCGGAGTTTCGATAACTCGCGCGGTGGAGATCACCACTGACGTGGTGCAAAATATTTATTACAAGAAAGTTTTAGATGAAGTCAGAGTCGCCATAGAAAAAGGATCCCCTTTTTCTGAAATTTTTGAAGAAAATAGCAATCTTTATCCGGTCATGATGGCGGAAATGGTGCAAGTCGGAGAAGAAACCGGAAAATTATCCGATATGTTGCTGGAAATCGCCTTGTTTTATGAAGCTGAGGTGGAAAATAAAACAAAAAATCTCTCTACAATCATCGAGCCAGTGCTGATGATTGCTATCGGTTCCGGAGTGGGATTTTTCGCCATCTCCATGATTTCGCCGTTGTATTCAATTTTAGGAAGCATAAAATAGCATGATGAACAATTTTTACAAAAGGGGAATAAGCATTCTAGAAGTTATAGTAGTTATAGCAGTGTTGTGCATCATCGCCATTATAGTTATTCCTCAGTTTGCAAAAACCAGAGAGAACCAAGTTCTAAAGACCGCAGTTGCGGACATTTTGTCATCCATAAATAAAGCCCGCTCGCAGACGCTGTCTTCTCTCGATTCTTCAAAGTACGGGGTGCGTTTTGAATCCGACAAGGTTATAATTTTTACAGGCACGGTCTTTTCCGCGGGTGCAGGAACTAATGAATCGATTAACATTACAACGCCCGCATCTATTACGAACGTTACGCTGGACGGTTCGAGCGGGACTTCGGGGGATATATATTTCAACCGCCTTTCCGGGAGCCCGAGCAAGACCGGCACAGTGACTATTTCCACAACTTCTTTTACTAAAATTATTACAATTTTTGCTACTGGCGTCGCGAGCGTGGATTAAAAAATAATGAAAAGTTTATTTAAAAATAAGAGAGGATTTATGATGGTGGAAGTATTGGTGGCAGCCTCTATCATCACTGCTTCTATTTTAGCTGCAATGGCGGTTACCCAAAAGTCCATTTACGTTTCCCGCCAATCGTTTCATGCGACGCAAGCAGCATTTCTCTTAGAAGAGGGAGCTGAAGCGGTGCGCATCACTCGGGACAATGCGTGGAGCAATATTTCCGGTTTAACTGCCGGCACAAATTATTATCCGACTTTTTCCGGAGGCACCTGGACCTTATCCGCGACACCGAGCACCGTAGGAATTTTTACGCGCACAGTCGTCATTACACCTGTTAATCGGGACAACACCACCAAAGATATTGTGAGTTCTGGAGGGACATTAGATAGCGGAACAAAATTAACCACGGTTACTGTTTCTTGGCCAGAAGGCGGGGTGACAGTCACCAAGACTTTGAAGTTTTATATCCTAGATATTTTTTCCTAATGAAAATTTTAAATTTTAAAATTAAAAATTCAAGCAGAGGCTATTCGGTCCTAGAACTTCTTTTTTACGTTTCTTTTTTTGCAGTTTTTTCTTTACTGGTTATCCAGGCGATGGTCACGATGGCCAAGTCTTTCAGAGAAGCTTCGATCCAAAGCGAGCTCGCGCAAGGCGGAGTCATCATGGAGCGGATCACCAGAGAAATCAGGCAGGCATACGGTATAAATTCAATTAGTGCAAGTGGCTTGAAGTTAGACACCACAGACGCTAATGATGTGAATAAAACAGTAGAATTCTTGCTCTCAGGCTCGAATGTGCAGTTTCTAGAAAACGATGTTCTTACGGGGAATTTGAACGGAGCGAATATTGTAGTAACTGGTCTTACTTTTACAGAGATAACCACCGTCAAAGGAAAAGCGGTGAAAGTGACTCTTACGATTCGTTCGGGTAATGATAGCCTGGCCCGTTTGCAGAATTTTTATAACACGATTGTTTTAAGAGGCGGGTATTAAAAAAAATGAATTTAAATATTAGAAAATTTAAAAGAAACAGAGGCGCAGCGATGATGATATCAGTTCTTTTCTTTCTTTTTATTTCTGTTGCGATAATTTCCGGTCTTGTGGGCCCTTCGATGCGCGAATTTAGGAACTCCAGCGTGAATTTAAATTCTAAAAAAGCATATTTTTTATCGGAGTCCGGAATCGAAGACGCGTTTTATAGGCTTAAAAGCAATATGGCGATTGGAAGCAGCGAAAGCATAACTCTGGATTCAAATACAGTTACGACATCTATTGTTTCTGTCGGCAGCAGCAAGGAAATTATTTCCTTGGGAGACGTTTCAAATTATGAGCGCAAAGTTGCTCTGACTTTGATTGCCGGCGAAGGTGTCTCATTTAATTATGGCATGCAGGTCGGCACCGGAGGTCTGGAAATGGAAAACAGTTCCACCATAAATGGAAATGTATATGTAAATGCTAACATCACGGCTTCGAACAGTCCGAGGATAACTGGTACCGCCATAGCGACCGGCAGTATCAGTGATATTGATGTCGGACAGTCCGGTGTCGGCGACGCTTGGGCGCACACTGTGAATAATTCAGATGTAGCGGGCAACTTATACTGCCAGACCGGAAGCGGCAATAACAAAAGTTGCAACACTTCGCAAGGGGATCCGGAAGTGCTTGATTTTCCTGTTTCCGATGAGCAAATTCAGTCCTGGAAAGATGCTGCAGTCTTGGGCGGAGAGCAGACCGGGAATATTAATTTATCTGACGGGAACACCACCCTTGGCCCAAGAAAAATTATCGGCAATTTAACTCTCAGCAACGATGCGATTGTGACGGTTACCGGCACGCTTTGGGTTACCGGAAATATCAGCTTATCGAACTTTTCGCAGATAAGGCTTTCTAGCTCTTACGGTTCCGGCAGCGGAGTGATTGTAGCCAGCGGGACGATTTCTACTGCTAATTCCGCTTCATTTGCCGGTTCTGGCACCACCGGTAGCTACTTGATGATGGTTACCACTTCGACGGCAGCCGGAGCCATCGATATTCAAAACAGCGCCGGAACCGTAATTCTTGTCGCTCCTTATGGAAAAATAAATTTCTCAAATAGCGCAAGCGCTAAGGAAGCGGTCGGTAAGACCGTGCATATGCAAAACAGCTCGACACTTACTTATGAAACCGGGTTAACTAATGTTAATTTTATAAGCGGTCCGTCCGGAGCGTATGATGTTTCCAGCTGGAAGGAGACAGAATAAGGTGCTAGAATAGGGCAATGGCGAAGAAAATCATAATCGGCAACTGGAAAATGAATCCTTTAACGGAAAGAGATGCGATAAAGCTGGCTAAAGCCAGTGATTTTAGAAATATAGTTTTATGTGTGCCGTTTATTTTTCTTTCGGCCGTGAAGAAAGTTTTAAAGCGCGCTAAACTGGGCGCGCAAGACGCTTCTTGGGGCGATGTCGGAGCGCAAACGGGAGAAATTTCAGCAGAAATGCTTTACGATATCGGCGTACGATATGTAATCATCGGTCATTCGGAGCGAAGGGCTATGGGCGAAAATAATATTGATGTAAATAAAAAAATTAAAGCAGCGCTTGCTTCAGGATTGACCCCGATACTCTGCGTGGGGGAGAGTGTCCGGGACGAGAGCCATAGTTATTTTAATTTAGTAAAAACCCAGCTCGAAGAATGCCTCGAAGGGGTTAAAAAAGATTCAATTGCAAAAATTGTTGTCGCTTATGAGCCGGTCTGGGCGATTTCTACCACCGTGGGCCGCAAAGATGCCACTCCGGCGGATTCTCTGGAGATGGCAATTTTTATACGCAAAATACTTTCCGATAAATTTGGGTCTGACGCATCACGAGTAAGAATTATTTACGGCGGTTCGGCGAATGAGAAAGACGCGGAAGATTTTTTAAGGAATGGAGGCGTAGACGGCCTTTTGCCCGGACGCGCGAGTTTAGATCCTAAGAAATTTGCAGAAATTATAAAAATAGCTGAACAAATTTCCTAAAATGAAGCTCAAAACTCTCGAAAGCGCAGACCTAAAAAATAAAACTATTCTGTACCGAGCTCCTTGCGATATTGATGTCGAGGAAGTAAATGGCGTTCTGGAATTGAGCGATGACTTGCGGATAAGGGCGATGGTTCCGACATTGGAATATCTTCTGAATCAGAATTGCAAGATAATTATTCTCACCTATGTGGGCCGCCCCGACGGCAAAGTGGTGGAAGATCTTCGCACCACTCCTCATGCGCGGAAGCTCTCCGAGATTATGAAGTATCCGGTTGGCAAAGTGGATGATTGCATCGGCGACGAAGTCGATAAAAAAATTTCAGAGATGAAGCCGAAGGATATTTTGATGCTGGAGAATGTCAGATTTTACAAGGAGGAAATGGCAGATGATGATGAGTTCGCAAAAAAGCTCTGCAAAGGAAAAGACTTGGTTGTTTTCGACGGCTTTCCGCAGGCTCAGCGAGTGCATGCTTCGACCACCGGCATTGAAAGGCATCTTCCGGCTGTCGCTGGCTTTTATGTACAGCATGAAGTAGAAATGCTTTCCAATATGCTCGAAGATCCAAAACGCCCGTTCACAGTGATCATCGGCGGGGCGAAAATTTCCGACAAAGTTGATTCGGTTAATAACTTATTAAAAAAAGCCGATAAAGTTTTAGTAGGAGGGGCGGTCGCCAATGTTTTCTTGAAGGCGCAAGGCCGCGAGCTCGGCTCCTCCTTCATTGAAGATGTTTTTGTGGACGCGAAGAGGCGTGAAAAAAAAGACTGGGTTGAATACGCGAAAGAAATACTCAAGAATTACGGGGATAAAATTGTCTCTCCGGACGATGTGGTTATTTCCGACGGAGCCACGACCAAAATCCTCTCCGCAAAAGAAGATATTCCTGCGGGTTGGAGCGCGTTTGATATCGGTCCCGAGACGTGCAAAAACTTTTCCGAAATAATCAAAAATTCCAAAACTGTTTTCTTGGGCGGGCCGATGGGCAAGTTTGAAGATAAAAGATTTACTAAAGGTTCGGAAGCGATACTCGCCGCGATGAAAAACAACAAAGAGAATAAGA
>CALRHG010000026.1 GCA_943359365.1 Candidatus Nomurabacteria bacterium
AGAGATATCGTTGGAGTGCATCGAGGACTCTCGAGGTTACACACGGAGAAAGTATTGAACTCAATATTTTTAGCTTCTACTATTGCTCCAACAGAAAAGAAACTTGAATATATTCTCTGAAAAAAGCCGTTGAAAATGTACCTTATGCCCAATAATTGGGTTATTGGCGATAGGAGGTTTCTTGATCTACAAAGAAACTAACAAACAAATTTGCTGGCCGTATTGTCCGGGGATGACGGATGCAGACAGGGAAGAAATAAAAAAATCAGCTTTGGAGGCAGATACTTCAAATTGGAAAACAATCAGCGGATCCTATAAATCTACGAATTACCAGGTTAAACTGCCGTCAGATTTTCAAGAAAAGTCAGTGCAGGCAGACTCAGAGTGGCACAGTAAATCCTTTGAGAACGATGCCTATAATTTTTATATACATGTTGAGCCGATAGCGAGAATGAGTTCATTTCCAGGATCCCCAGTAAGTCTAGCGCAGATCGCAGATGCACTCAAGAACGGTAACACGTACGGTGCAGTTATCGCACAGAAAGAAATTAAGGTAGCAGGAGTTCATGCTTTGCTACAGGATGGTTATTCTCTTGCTGATCCTGGCGGGTTTGTTAACTTGAGTACCATTTTACTTTCAAGAGATAATTTTATAGTACTTACACTCTCTTCTAAACAAAATGACTGGGCAAAAGTAAAAGACGGAGACTTTGTTAGAGGAAGATTGACTCAGGATTTTCGGGGTTTAAATAATCAAATTCTTTCCACTTTCAAATTTACTGAACCAAAAACTGAAGCAGATATTTCTGATTGGAAAATGTATACAAATTCCCAATATGGTTTTTCATTTCAATACCCTTCAAACGCTACTTTAAGTACAGGTACCAACGGCACTATATTAATATTGCCGATCCAGTCTGGCACTAATCTTAGTCAAAAGACTGCAACAATTATTGCGCAAAATGGTCAATGTCCCGAAGTTAACTCGGCAATTCCTCCTAAAAATACTACTCTAATGAAGAATGGTATAGATTTCTCTGTGAGTGTAGGAGGTGATGCCGGAATGAGCCAATATTATGAGACGACTCAATATACTACGGTCAAAAATAACTCTTGTGTTGGTATTAGTTTTCTTCTGCACTCGGGGAATATAGGCGCATACGAAGTTCCACCTAAATCGTTTAATAAAGCAAGCGAATCGACAGTATTTAGTCAAATGATTTCTACCTTCAAATTCACGAATAATTTTAAAGTTGAATCCGCTGAAGAAGTAAAAGTAAAGATTGATTTTATATACAAAAATTTATATATCGGAGAAATATTTAAATCAGGGTCTGCATACCTTGAACCTTTTAATGTAGACAGAGAAGCCTATAGTGTGGAGCAACCGATTGAAATTAAAAATTACCCAAAAGTAATTAAAGTTTACCCTGTAGTCAAAAACGCAAATATTTTTTATAATGCCGTTTTTAACGCTAAATTCTATGGTTATGTTCCTGATGCTGAAGAAAACAGCTTTTATTTTTACCAAGGATTCTCAAAATCATATCAACCTGGTTTGCAGTATTCTGGTTTACAATATAAATTAAATACATTTCCAAATGATGTAGCGTTGGTGATTGCGCTGTTTAATCAAGAAATAAAAAGTGTTGATTTTAGTGTTAAGGATAGCAAGAGACCATATTCTCAAATTGAGTATGATGACGCTGTTGACCGAGTAAAAAAAGACAGCACAAGATCAGAGGGGACATTGGCCAATATAGATTTGGATGACACCATCGTTGGAGCAAAACTATTAGCCCTTTATGGCTTGGAAGGTACAGACATTAAATTACTGCTGTCGCAATATCGTACTCACGGTTTCGAGTATGCGGCAGATGTTTATGTGATTGATTTTATTAAGGACGGAAAAGTAATCCAAACTTATCAAAAATATAATTGGGACGGACCGTATTAATTTTTCAGTACGGAGGCGTTGTTTCATTTGCTTTCTATCTTTCAAATTCGACGAAGCCGCAGCTATCGCGAAGTGAAATTAATTTTTTATGGATTCATTTAATGAATTTTCGCAATTAAATATAAAAAAAGATACTCCAAATTTGGAAGCTTTGATTGTGAAAGATTTAGTGGCCATTGAAGCACTTCATAAGCAAGTAGTCGAAAAAATGATGAAAGAAGACATCTCAGCTCTTCCCAATCTAGGTAAGCTAGAGGGTATTTACGATGCACAATTTAATTTTCTGGGATTATCAGGTTTAAAAGAGCGTTACGGCGATAAGTGGCCGATTATTTCAGAAACTTTAAAAGAATATCTAAACAAAGAAGGAGGCAAGAGGTTGCGGCCGCTTTTACTTTTAAACGGTTTTAGGACATTTAGTCGCGGGGCAGAACCAGATGAAAAAATATTCGGAGCGGCGGTCGGACTGGAGTTGTTGCACGAAACAGCTTTATTTCTTGATGACATAATTGATAATTCAACTTTGCGAAGAGGAGCTCCTTCTCTTTGGAAAAAAATTGACGATGTGCCTGAACTTAATTCTTTTAATGCCGATAAAGTCACAGCAGATGCTGGATCTTTATGTTTTGCTTCTGCGCGATATTTGATGGTAGATGTTGCACCGGAAAAAAATAAATCAGAAGTTAGCAGAATTTTTTGGCAGGCTGTAAATGATATGAAGCAAGGACAAGACGATGACGACAAACTTGCTCGCGGGGGTGAATGGCCGCCGCTTGAGCATGTTTTGGAACAATTTTATTTAAAAACAAGTTCATACTCTATGCGATTACCGTTACTTTCTGCGCTACATGCTTCCGGAGCTACTATCGACGATAATATTCTAAAAGGAATCGAAGATTTTTCCAGAGGATTCGGCCTTTCATTTCAGCTGCACGATGATCTGCTGATTATAAGGACTTCCGCGGAGACAGGCAAAGACAACGATATCGACGCATTTAACGGCACTAAAATTCCTGTTGCCATATTGGCAAGACAGCTAGGGAGCGAGCAGGAAAAAAAGTTTATTGACAAAGTTTGGGGGAAACCCGACGAGCTTAATCCGGAGAACTTATCGAAACTAAAAGAAATTTTTAAAACAACTGGAGCATTGCAAAAGATTTCTGAAATGATAAAACTCGAAATACAAAAAGCCGAACCCGGTCTGGACATTATGCGCAAATCAGGATTTGATGTTTCTTCTTTGCGGCATCTGCTGAATATTGGATTACCGTGGATGGACGATTTAACCAAAAGAGTTGACATAGGTAGTTAATTTTAGATTGGTGTATAATCAACCATATATGAAAAATTCGCAAAAAGGTTTCGCTCAGCCGCTAGTTATCTCGATTATCGTTTTAACGTTAGTCATCAGCGGCGGTTGGTATTTTATTTACAAAAATAAAAAAGCAGAAGTACCCGCTTTCGCAGAGCAAACAAATACTAAAACTCAGGCAATTAATACACAACCTTCCATAACTGTACTTAGTCCAAACGGCGGAGAAACATTTGCACAAGGGGGAACCATAAGTGGTTCATATACAACATCAAACGTTCCTGAAGGAACGCCATGCAATTGGTATATTCTGGGGACTTTTAATACTATTCCTGTGGGAGCAGAAATGGGTAGTACCAGCATCATTTCTGGTAAACAAGTGTTTTCAGGAAAAATTAAATCTAGTACAATACCAGGAAATTATAAAGTAAATATTGGTTGCCATTTTAATATAGGTGACACCCTTCTCGATATTCAGGATGAAAGTGATTCCTATTTCGCCATAACTAAACAGGCTGAAACTTCCAATTTAAAAACATATGCGAATACTCAATACGGATTTTCAATTCAGTATCCGGATGATGCACAAGTCACAAGTAAGAACATAAACGGAGGCGAGCAGTTTTCATTTATGCGTATTCCATCGAAAAGAGGTGTCCATATAGATATTGGCACGCAAGATACTTTTCGAGCCACCCCTACAGAAGATCAGTGTGACAAAAAAGACGGTGTTCAGGTAAATATAAATGGTGTTATTTTCTATTCCGGTGATGTTGGTGCGCAATATAGCGGAATGGGAGCGGGGAATTATGCAACTCAGTATTGCACTATAAAAAACGGCGTACATTACAAATTAATTTCCTTAATACCTTTTGATATACTTGATTCTGGTTATTCACCTTCAAATGCAAAAGATGCAGTTCTAGATCAAATGATTAAAAGTTTCAAATTTACGAAATAGTTTCTATTATTTTATCTCTATTTCTCCCTCCGAATTTAACACTGCTCCGGATTCTCCAAAGTCTGTTTTGGATAAGTTGTTCATGTCGTAAATGGCGGTATTATTTGAGTCCGGATGCGGAGTGCCGTGTTTGTCTATTTCAAACGAGAAAATCTTGCCTGAAATAATGGAACCTTTTTTGTCGAATTCGACTTCCAGCATGGCGGAGATTTTTATGTCGTCAGAAGTCAAAAACGTATTTGCGGCAGCGAAATTTCCGAGCGAGTAGGCTATGAGTTTATCGTTGTACCATTCGATGCCCCGGAGCACATGCGGGCCGGAGCCGAGCACGATGTCGGCTCCGGCATCTATTGCGTTGTGGGCGAAAGACCGCACATCGCCTCGATTTTCCCCCAAGTACCATTCTATTCCGCTCGGCGTGTGGGCGTATTTGGCGCCTTCTCCTCCGCCGTGAAATATCACTATGACAATATCGGCGTTTTGTTTTGCGGCGCCCACGAGATCTTTCACTTTTTTAGTATTGTTCAAGTCCGATGTCCAGGCATAATTGGAAAATCCGACTAGGGCTATTTTCGAGTCCCTCCTTTTTATATAAGTTATTTCGTCTTTCATTCCGCTTCCCACAATTCCGGCCTCTCTGATTTCTTTCAGAGTTTCTTCTTGTCCGATTTTTCCGTAATCATTGAAATGGTTGTTCGCGACATTGAGGACATCAAATGAAGTGTCCGATAGCAGTTTTAAAAAATTGCCGTTGCCATTGAAAGAAAAACAATTTGTGGAATTTGGCTTGCATTTGGAGTATACATTGCTGGTCGCCACTCCCTCGAAATTTCCGATCATGACGTCTGGTCTCTCGGTATGCGAAATTACGCCAGAAAAAAGATTCGCGGATATATTGATGTCCGGAATAATATCGCCGACAATTCCGATGCTTATATTTTCTTCTTTTGGGGCGATGTCATTAGGAACATCAGCGACGATGACTTCCGCGACCGCGGCATTTTGCGGGTTAACGCTATTTTTATTCAAGTTTGATTCCTGCGTCTTGCTATAGATTGCTCCATAAGCGAGAGTTCCTCCTTGGATAACGAGATAGCTCACACCTACCCCCAAAAATGAAGCGAGTATGATCCAAATTATGTGCGGGATAAATTTTTTATTGGTTGGCATTAGATTTTATTTCTTGAAACTTAACTTTTTCTTCTTTGCCCTTGATTATTTTATCCGGCTGGAAAACTTTATTTAATTTTACTATATCTTTTCTGACTTCCATTTCTCCGTCCCTTCTTAATTTTATATTGAGGAGCATCCCCTGCATAGTCTTATCGCTAAACGCCTGGTCGAAAATAAAATTACCCAAAGAATAAGCTATATAGCTATGTTTGTAAACTTCCGTGTCTCCGACCACGTGCGGATTCGAACCGATGATGATTTTCGCTCCGCTATCTGCGGCTTTGTGCGCCAGATATTCCTGCCGAGTATCGTGTTTATCCTGGTATTCTTCGCCGAAGTGCAAGTATACTACGAGGTAGTCCACTTTTGCCGCGGCATTTTTAATTATCTCATCAAAGCGGGGATTGTTTGCGGAAAGTATTCCCGCCTTCTCGGTTTCCGCCTGCATATCCTCCGGCCCCTTGTCGGAGAATCCGATGTAGCCTATTTTGATACCGTATTTTTCAATAATCGCTGGAGTTTCGGCCTCTATTTTATTATTTCCTCCTCCCGTAAAAAGTATTTCATTTTCTTTCAGGCGCGCGAGCGTGTCAGCGTATGCTACGCGGCCAAAGTCGAGGGCGTGATTGTTGCCTACGGATAGAACATCTATTCCGGCTCCAGCGAGCGCAGTGATCACAGCAGGATCCATCTTAAATGAGTACAAATTACCTAAATCTACGCCCTTGTCCGAAGCCGGACCTTCCAAATTTGCGAAAGCTATGTCTGAATCTTTTAGAGTTTTCAATTTTTCAAAAAGTGCCGAATAGTCGTTCCCGAAGTTTTTTATGACTGAATTTCTGACTCCGCGGTCAAGCATTATGTCGCCTGCGAAAGATAGCGTAACGAAATCAGGATCTTTGATGCTTGGCGTGCCGATTTTTTCCTGCACCCAGTCAGTCATCGCGTCCGCTTCTCCTCCATAATATATATTTTTCTTTAAATATTTTAGAATATTCTCTATATCCCCGGAGCGGTCTCGGCTTCCTAAGATAGTAATAGCAATAGGGCGGGTGCCGGACTTTCCTAAAGGAAGAGAGAAAACTGAAACGACTGTCTGCAATGCTTCATCGGTATATCCGGTTTTTCCGCCCCCGTAGCCAACTTTCCCGAGCAGCCTGTTGATGTTGGACCAGCTGTGCTTTTTGTTGGCGAAGCTTCTCTTTGTGGTTATCGCGAGCAAATCAGGTTTTTCTTGGTTTAAATATCCAGTCAGTTTAAATATGTCAGACACCGTCGATTGGTTGTTGGGGGAGAGTCCGCTTGGGTCTTCGTAAGAAGTCGAAGACATTTTCAAATTTTGCGCTTCCTGGTTCATTTTTCTAATAAAAACATCACGGCCGAAATACTGCGCCAGGACCTCCGCCGCATCGTTGCTGGATTCCAAGAGTAGCGGATAAAGCAAGTCGGAAGTTTTTATTTTTTCTCCCAATCGGAGTTCGCCGTTGGTGCCTTCGGTGGCGAGCGCCTTTTGCGTCACTTGCGCGACGTCGTCTGGCCCCATCAAGATATGGCTGACTAAAGCGGTCATGAGTTTTGAAATTGAAGCAATTGGAAATTTTTTGTCTTGATTTTTTGCCAAGATCACTTCGCCGGTGTTCAAATCGCCCACGAGGTACGCCTTCGCCGACACCTTCGGCTCCTCCTCCGCTTTATTCAAGTAAAAATATTTTGATTTTTCTACTGATGTGATGGTTTGAGCTAGAAGAGGAACACTTTGTTTTTTTTCAGTTATTTTTTTAGGGCTAGTACTATCAAAGGCGGATGACGCGAAGAAAAATACCGCGAATATGCCAATCATCATCAAAATTCCGGATTTTATTTTAGCGTTAGGCATAATTTATACCAGAGTATAATCTATCGTTTTGCGCTCTAGGTCCACCCCTTTAACTTTCATTTTGACGCGGTTGCCCAAGCGATATGCCTTTTTTTTCTTTTGCCCGACAAGTTCTAATTTCTTTTCGTTGAAAATGTAAAAGTCGTCCTCCATATCTCGCACGCGCACGAGTCCTTCACACTTTGTTTCCACTTCTTCCACATAGATGCCCCATTCGGTTATCCCGCTGATGATTCCGTCAAAACTTTCTCCCAAGCGTTTGCTCATATATTCCACTTGTTTGTATTTTATGGAAGCCCGCTCCGCGTCGGAAGCGCGTTTTTCCTGTTCTGAAGAAATGCGGGCAAGTTTTTCGTATTCAAGCAATTTGTCCTTGCCGACTTTTTTCTTGGCGAGATAACCGGCGAGCAATCTGTGTATCATTATGTCTGGATAGCGCCTGATAGGGGAAGTGAAGTGAGTATAGTATTCAAATGCTAATCCATAATGTCCAATATTTTCTGTAGAGTAAATTGCTTTTGCCATAGATCTGATGACGGCTCTGTGCACTGTGTCGCTCATGGTATTTTTGTCGTTTTTGCTTTTACCCGATAAACTTTTCAGCAATTTATTTATCTCATGCGTTGGAATGATTCCATTGACCAAAGAAATTTTATGTCCCAAGCTTCGCAGGAAGTAAGCCAAGTCCGCCATTTTTTCTCGGCTTGGCAGATCGTGAATACGGTATAGGGAAACACTGTCGTCTTTTTTACCTTTTATTTTTTGTGGCGAAAGCACCTGCGCCACTTTTTTGTTGGCGAGTAGCATAAATTCTTCTATTAGTCTGTTCGAATCTCCGCGTTCTTTGGTGATAACTTTTATCGGCACCCCGGAAGAGTCCAGCACGAATTTTACTTCTTCTTGGTCGAGCGAGATGGCGCCGTTTTTAAATCTCTCGGCTGTGAGGAGCTTGGCTAGATTATTTAAAATACTCAATTCTTTATGCAGGGGAGCGCCGGTTTTTTTAATGGACTCCTCGGCTTCTTCATAGGTGAATCTTTTTTGCGAATGGATCACTGTGCGCCCATACCATTCACTTTTTACTCGTGCATGTTTATCTACGACAAAAACCGCGCTCATGGTCAGCCGGTCCTTGTTTGGCACTAAGCTGCACAAATCATTTGAAAGTATTTCCGGCAGCATGGGAATCGTTCTGTCTACCAAGTACACTGAAGTCCCGCGCTCGCGCGCCTCAATGTCTAAACCGCTACCGACTTTTACGTAGTGCGACACATCAGCTATGTGAATTCCTACTTCATACTCATCTACCCCAACTTCTTTGAAAGATATCGCATCGTCAAAATCTTTAGCATCATAAGGATCAATAGTAAATGTCAAAATTTTTCTAAAATCCCTGCGTCCGACATAATCGCTTTCCTTTATTCCAGCTTTCTTTATTGCCTCTGCTTCGGCGTGGACTTTCTCCGGCAGTTCCGAGTCGAAACCTTTTTCCATCGCGATAGCATGCATCTCGACATTGTTGTCTCCCGGAGTTCCTAGAATTTTAATTACTTTGCCTTCCGGCGCTTTGCGAGCGTCTACCCAAGAAGTTATTTCCACAAAAACTTTTTGTCCCGTCTTCGCGCCGGCTAGCATTTTTTCGGGAACCAAAATATCTGTGTACATTTTCGTATCATCCGGTTTGAGGAATAGCATATTGCCTTCCTGCTCTAACACTCCAGCAAAACTCATCTTTGCACGTGAAATTATTTTAGTTACTTCCGCAGTCTGTCGCATCTTGCCTTTAGGATGCAAAAGAATTTCCACCATGTCTCCATGCATGGCAGTATTCAAATGCTTTGCATCGATTTCTGGGTCTTGGGCGTCCTTTTTGTCTCCAATAGCGACATACCCCGTGCCTTTGGAAGAAATGGAGATGATGCCCTGCAGTTTATTTGTTGAGTGTTTCACTCTGTAAATATAGCAAAATATAGCTAAAATAGCGCTTGACAGTAGCATCACAAAATGCTATAATTTTAACAAATGTATATTAAACTTGTCCTTTTAACAATGGCTCTGCTGATGGCAGAGATAACCCTCAACGCTCAAACCAACAAGGTACCGGCTGCTTTGCCGATACCAATACCAGCACCATCTCTGTCTTTGCCGAAAATTGCAAAGCAAGGGACAAATTTAGTGATAAATTTTCCGGTCAAGACCGGGGATTTTGGGGCCGTTTACGTATTACAATATTCGTTCGACTTGTTTACTTGGACGGATATTGAGGGGAGCAAAAAAGGCCTCGGTCCGACTAAGGTCGTATTCACTCAGGCGCTATACTTAGCGCCAAACTCATCGCAGCAGGCATATTTCCGTCTGCGGGAGATCGTTAAATAATCAAGACCTTCGCAACACTTCCTGTGGAGTTTGGTAGTTCAGGCCCATATGTATTCTTTCTGTATTGTAGTATTTTAAATATAGTGGAATTTCTTTTTGAAAATTCTTCAAAGAATTAATTGTTCGATCAAGACACTCC
>CALRHG010000027.1 GCA_943359365.1 Candidatus Nomurabacteria bacterium
GCGAGCTATTGTATTTTTAATAAGCAGTACACCAAGGAAGAATACGAAGAATTAGTGCCGAAAATTATTGAGCAGATGAACAGCATTCCTTATAAAGACAAAATGGGAAATGTTTATAAATATGGAGAATTTTATCCGATAGAACTTTCGCCTTTCGGTTATAATGAGACTTTGGCGATGGAAGACGAGGCTTTATCGAAAGAAGAAGCGGAGAAGAGAGGATACAACTGGCAGGAAAATATCCAGCGGACGACTGGCAAAGAAACTATCAGTGTTGATCAGATTCCGGATGATATCAGTGATTCTATACTGAATGAAACGCTTGCGTGTATAGAATGCAAAAGGAATTACAAAATTGTGCCAAACGAACTTATTTTCTACAAAAAAATGCGAATCCCAATTCCAAGAAGATGTTTTTACTGCCGCCATGCGAATAGATTAAAAAAAAGAAATCCGTTCAAGCTCTGGCACAGAAGATGTATGAAAGAGGGGTGTCAAAATGAGTTTGAAACAACTTACGCGCCCGAAAGACCGGAAATTATTTATTGCGAGAAATGTTATCAAGCAGAAGTGTACTGACCTCTCCCCAGCCCCTCTCCATAGTAATGGAGAGGGGAAAGCAAGGGGGTGAGGGGATTAAAGACAATCTGGGTTGATACTGAGCACATAATTTTTTATTATATTTTCACTGGCGACATATTCATCGCCCAAGAAGCCTTTGATATCTTGATCGCTGATTAAATTTTTATACTCTTCCGTAAAACCCCGCGCGAGCGGCAGATAAGACCAGTGCCACTTTTCTTCATTGTAGCCGGCAAATCTATCTGTTCCTTTTTCGTTGTAGGTCTGGCAAAATCCGAAGAGGGGAGCATTTTCTTTTAGCCATTCATATTCTATTTTCCCTTTTCCTTCTTCAAAATATTCTGGTACCGCGTTATTTATATCTATATCCGTACCCCAATGATGTCTCGAAGTGCCGGGAACCGCGCTATATTCCAGTATCTTTTCAAATCTCTCTCTGCCGTCCGGAATGCTTTCCGGCAATTTTTTTCCGTCGACAAGGGTGATCCCGTTCCATTTTTTATTCCAAATATCTTTCTGGTAATCGAAATTTCTGGTGGCGGAAGCTAGCTGCAAATCTATATAGTTTTTTTTCGCGGCGTTCCGCATTTCTAAATATGCCGCGTAAGTTTCTTTTCTTAAATATATTTTGTTCGGAGCGAGCGAATATTCAGCCGGCACTAAGACGAAATCTTCCCTTTGCGTCTGATCAAACTTGCCCATTAGATAATTTTTTTTCTCGGTTATCTTGCGCGCCGCCTCTTCTTTCAAAAGTCTTTTCTCTGTTTCCTCATTTTCTTTTTTCTGCTGGAGATCTATGAAGTCCTCGGTGAAGTAGGGCGTGAGGACGAGAAATATGAGAGAGAAAGTCGCAAGAGCCAGTAAAAATTTATGTATATTTTTCACTTAAAAACCATAGCATATCGGCGTATTTTAATCAAAAAAATATATGCTAGAATGGCAGAATGGAGGCTGAAAATAAAAAATGCCAGAACTGCACGAAAGACTTTAAAATAGAGCCGGATGATTTTGGATTTTACGAAAAGATGAAAGTTCCGCCGCCGACATTTTGCCCTACTTGCAGAATGAAAAGGCGTTTTGTCTGGAGAAACGAGCGAACGCTTTATAAAAGAAAAAGTGATTTTTCAGGGCAGGAAATCATGACCATGTATTCTCCCGAGTCAGGCATCAAGGTTTACGAAAGGGAAATTTGGCTCGGCGACAAATGGGACCCTATGGATTACGGAATGGAATATGATTTCTCAAAGCCATTTTTTGCGCAGTTTTTGGAATTGATGAAAAAGGTGCCGCTAAAAAATTTAAATATCATCAACGGAGTGAATAGTCCGTATGTGAACAATGCCGGCGATCCGAAGAATAGTTACTTGGTTTTTAACGGCAGTAGTTACGAAGATTGTATGTATGGGCATGGAGTGAATTTATGCAAGTCGTGCGTGGATTTTTCTCATGTTACAAAATGCGAGAATTGCTATGAATCTTTTTGGCTTACCCAATGCGCCAATTCGTCTTTTTCTTCCGAATGTGAAAATTCTTTCAATATGATTCTTTCTAAGAACTGCATCGGCTGTCAAGATTGTTTTGGCTGCGTTAACTTGCGCAAAAAATCTTACTGCATATTCAATGAGCAGTATGGGAGAGAAGAATATTTCGAAAAAGTAAAATCTTTTTATTTGGGTTCGCACAAAGGTTTAGCGGAGATCAAGAAAAAAGTTTTTGAATTCTGGATGAAATTTCCGAATAAGTTTTTGCAGGGGACGCAAAATGTGAATGTCGGCGGGAATTATATTTATCACTCAAAAGATGTTAAAAATTCTTTCTTGGTTCGCGATAGCCAGAATATACATTATTCTCAGTACATCCAAGAGCTTCCGGGGAGCAAAGATTGCTGGGATTTTTCTATATGGGGAGAAAATAGCGAGCTAGTGTATGAATCTCATTCTTGCGGAACAGGTATCCAGAATCTAAAATTTTGCGTGTTGTGCCAAGAAAATGTGCATGACTTGGAGTATTGTCTCTTTTGCCTAAAAGGAGCCGAGAACCTTTTTGGCTGTATTGGTTTGCGCCAAAAGCAGTACTGCATTTTGAATAAGCAATACTCAAAAGAAGAATATATTAAAATGATTGAAAAAATTAAAAAACAAATGGACGAAATGCCGTATATCGATAAAAAGGGGAGAGTCTATAAGTATGGAGAATTTTTCCCTGATGAACTTTCACCTCATGGATACAACGAAACTTTGGCTCAGGAATTTTTTCCGCTTTCTCAAGATGAAGCTCTAGCCGAGGGCGCAAAGTGGGTGGAGCCGGCGGAACGAAATTACAAAATTGATTTTGAAATAAATAGTTTGCCGGACGATATCAAAGATGTAAAAGACGACATAGTGGGGAAAGTCATCGCTTGTGAACATGATGGCAAATGCAATCAGCTTTGCACGACTGCTTTTAAAATAATTCTGGACGAATTAACTTTTTATCGAAAAATGAATTTGCCGCTCCCGCGATTGTGCCCGAACTGCCGAACCTTCGAGCGGTTAAAGCAGCGAGCTGGCATCGAGCTATACCAAAGAAAATGCATGAAAGAAGGATGTGGCAATGAATTTGAGACGACTTACGCGCCAGAGCGGCCGGAAATTATTTATTGCGAGAAGTGCTACCAAAGCGAAGTCTATTGATTGTCTTATTCGTACGAATGGGTAAATAGAAAAAAACGTTAATTTAGTAATAGTAAGCGGTCGCGTACTAATGCTAAATTTAATCTCGTTATAATATTAGTGTGTTTTAATCAAAAAAATTACATGATATAATATGATTTATGGGAGAACTTGCACCAAAAAGTAAACAACAAGAAGAAAGGATAGCTACAACGGTAGATGCTTCTTTAAAAGAAGTAGTTGGAGTTGGTGCTAAAACTTACGATAAAACTACTCCTTTAACTCCAGAACAACAACAGCTTGTCGGGCAGGGTTACGAACAGGTGAAAAATATTGCCTCGATGATGTTTCATATGACTAAAAGAGAAATTCTTCAACTAGATGATTTTATTAGTTGGGGCACAGAGGGACTTGTTGAGGCGGCTAAAAAATTTGATTCTTCAAAAAGTGATGATTTTTTAGGTTACTCTCGGGATTATATTAGGCGAAGAATTTTAGATAATATAAATAACTCCAATGAACACATAAGTCGTGGCCATTTTGAATTTTTAAAATATCGTGGGAGGGCTGTTGAATCGGCAACAAGAGAGCTAGGTCGCAATCCTACAGAAGAAGAAATTGCTGAAGAAATGGGTCTAACACCAAAACAATATTCTAAAAAATCCATAAGATATCCCATTACTACTAGTATGATATCTTTATCTAGTCATGAAGATCATGACAGCGATGCTATGACTGGAGATCATTTCTTGGATACTCTTCTTCAAAAGGCGAATCCTTATAGTCCAGGATATAGTGAGGTAGAGGCAGAAGAAGATAAAATTGAATTACTGAATAAGTTTTTAACTCAGTTAAAACTAACTGAAAGAGAACACCAAATTATTGATATGTATTTTTTGAAGGGTTAACTACAAAAGAAATTGGAAGCAGGTTAAATGTGAGTGAGAGTCTAGTTAGTCTAATCAAGAACCCAATAATAGAGAAATTAAGAAATCTTTTTGAAAAAGAGGGATATAAATTAACTCATGAAAATAATAGACTTAGTACAAATAGATCCAAAAATGCGGAAGCTTAAAACTTGTTGATCTGGCAGGTTGACAAGTTTTTGAATTAGAGTAATTTCTGTTATACTTTCAATATGTATTTAGACTTAGTTAAAATCTTTGTTCCGACGGCTGTTGCCTTTTTTCTGGGGCTTTTTTTGACTCCTATAGCTACGCACTTTTTTTATAAGTATAAGATGTGGAAGAGATATGGCCGAAGCGCTACGGTGACCGCAACGGACTTTTCTAAAATTCATAACGAGGCGGATGAATTAAAAACCCCAAGAGTCGGCGGTATTATTATTTGGGTTTCCGTGCTTTTTACCGTGCTAGTTTTTTATTTGGCCTCAATTTTATTTCCATCTGCAAATAGCTCGGAAATGAATTTCTTGAGCCGAAACCAGACTTTGATACCCGTCTTCACTCTTTTAATAGGATCGCTCGTCGGACTCTGGGACGACCTGATTCAAATTTACGGTACCGGTAAATTCGCCCGCGATCACAAATCTTGGCGCATCTGGAAAGTTTCTATTATTACATTGATGTCTGCCGGCATAGGCGCTTGGTTCTTTTATAAATTGGGCATGGACGCTATTCATATTCCATTCGGGGGAGAAATTTATTTGGGCTTTTTAATTATTCCGGCTTTCATAATAGTGGCGCTCGCTACTTTTTCCGGAGGAGTGATCGACGGAATTGACGGGCTTTCCGGGGGAGTACTCGCGTCCATTTTTGCGGCATACTCGGCGATCGCCTACGCCAACAATCAGATAGATATCGCCGCTTTTTCGGGAGTCATCACCGGAGCGATTTTGGCTTTCCTTTGGTTTAATATTCCGCCGGCCAGATTCTACATGGGGGAGACGGGAGTCATGGGGCTCACCATCACGCTCGCCACGCTGGCATTTCTAACTGACTCGGTTTTAATTTTGCCCGTTATCGCTTTTCCGCTGGTCGCGACTTCTGGCTCGGTTATTCTTCAGCTCCTTTCAAAAAAATTCCGAGGAGGAAAAAGATTATTCAGGCTCGCGCCGATACATCACCATTTTGAGGCGCTCGGATGGTCGCGCTATAAAATCACGATGCGTTTTTGGATTCTCTCGGTTGTGTTTGCTATTATCGGCATTATTTTAACAATAGTAAGCAGATGAAAGAAAAAAAAGTAGACCGATTTTTTTTAATAATAATAATAATTCTGCTCGCCGTCGGAATTTCCATGTTCATTTCCGCATCTCTCGGAATTTGGGCAAAAAGCGAAAAAACATTTTATTCTGTTCTTTTTAGCCAATTAGTTCTCGGCCTAGGCATGGGTTCTATCGGCATGTATCTTTGTTATAAAATAGATTATAAATTTTGGCGTAAATATTCTTTTTTAATTTTTTTGGGCTCGATAATACTCACCGCCTGCGTTTTTATCCCTTATTTGGGCTGGAGCCACGGCGGAGCGACTAGGTGGATACAAATAGGCGGATTTTCTTTTCAGCCGGTAGAAATTTTAAAATTCGGCTTTATTATTTATTTTGCCACTCTCTTATCTGCCGCTAAAAACAAAGTGCAGGATTTCAAAGTCGGAATCTTGCCATTTATTGTGATGCTCGCGCTAATTGCCGGAATTTTGTTTAAACAGCCTGACACCAAGAGTTTCATTTTGATCACCGTGACCGGGCTCGGAATGTTGTTTATTTCCGGTGTTCCCATGAAATATATTTTGGGTGTGGGACTTGGGGGCGTTCTTCTTCTCGGCACTCTGATTTTTTTTACTCCCTATTTGCAGGCGCGAGTGAAAACTTTTCTTGATCCGTCGCATGATCCGACGGGTTCTTCTTATCAAATACAGCAGTCATATATAGCGCTTGGCTCTGGCGGAGTATTTGGACGGGGATTTGGCCAAAGCATCCAAAAATTCAGCTATCTGCCTGAGCCGCAAGGGGACTCTATTTTCGCGGTTTTGGGGGAGGAGCTGGGCTTTGCAGGAGCGGTGGGAACTATATTTCTTTATTTGCTTTTTGCTCTGCGGGGGTTCCGCATTTCCAATAATTCTCCGGATCTTTTTGCTAGACTTTTAGTCTCCGGAATTGTTATACTGATTACTGTGCAGTCGTTTATGCACATCGCTTCCATCATCGGAGTCTTTCCTTTGACCGGCGTACCACTTCCTTTTATGAGTCACGGAGGCACATCGCTCATGATCTATCTCTCGGCAATCGGCATTGTGCTGCATATATCCAAACATAGTTATAAAGTAAAAAGTTCATAAAGTTATAAAGAATATATATGAAAATAGTTTTTACAGGCGGTGGAACGGGCGGACACTTTTATCCTGTCATCGCTGTCGCGGAGCGAGTGAATCAGATAATAGACCAGGAAAAAATACTTAGAGCCAAGCTCTATTACATTTCCGATAGCCCCTATGACAGGGAAATGCTTTTTGAAAACGGGCTTTTGTATGAAGAGGTCAAGACCGGTAAGATGCGCACGTATTTTTCCTTCAAAAACTTTTCCGATCTTTTTAGAACTTTTTTTGGCGTTCTCAACGCTGTTTTCAAAATGTTTTCGATTTATCCGGATGTTGTTTTCGGTAAAGGGGGGTACGCTTCTTTCCCGACTCTTTTTGCCGCCAGGATTTTGCGTATTCCCGTGATAATTCACGAATCGGATTCGGCGCCCGGGCGGGTAAATAAGTGGGCGGGGCATTTTGCTAAAAAAATCGCTGTTTCTTTCTCTGAGGCCGGTTCTTATTTTCCGAAACACAAAGTCGCCTGGACGGGTCAGCCGCTTCGAGCCGAAATAGAACACCCGGCAGGGCGCAAGGAGGCCCTTGATTATTTTAAGCTGGAGTCTGACTTGCCGGTTATTTTGATTTTAGGGGGTTCGCAGGGGGCGGAACTCATCAACAACACTATTCTGGACGCATTGCCGAGGCTTGTGAACAATTATCAAGTCATCCACCAAACGGGGGTGAATAATTTTAAAATGGTTACAGATCGAGCTCAGGTTGTGCTCGGGGATAATGCGCACAAATTGAGATATGTGTCGATGCCTTTTCTCAATCCCTTGGCTCTGCGTATGGCCTCCGGCGCGGCAACTCTCGCAGTTTCTAGAGCAGGCTCGATGATATTCGAAATATCTTCCTGGGGCATTCCGTCTATTTTAATACCGATTACGAATACGAATATGGACCATCAGAAAAAAAATGCTTTCAACTATGCCCGGGCGGGAGCCTGCAGCGTGGTGGAAGAAGCGAACATGACTGCTAATATTTTGAGTTCCGAAATCGAAAGAATTATAGACGACAAACAAGGCTATCAAATTATGGCGCAGAATGCCAAAGCATTCAACAAGCCGGATGCGGCGATGAAAATCGCTCGTGCAATCATGGACATCGCTTTGAGCCATGAGAAATAAAAAGATATTTAAAAAAGGTTTTACTCTTATTGAACTGCTTGTCGTGGTTGCCATTATCAGCCTTCTGTCGTCAGTAGTTATTGCAAGCCTGAATGCGGCTCGCGCCAAAGCTCGAGACGCAAAAAGAGTGGAAGAAGTAAATTCCTTAGCCAACGCCGTTGCCCTTTACCAAAATGATCATGGAGGAAATTATCCCCCGGACGATTGCAGTTGGGTCAGCGGCCGGCCGGACTGGTCGGATACTTTTAAAGCAGAAATGAGTCCTTATTTATCGACGATTCCCAAAGATCCGGTCAATGCTTCCGGCGCCTCGCGTTATTGCGCTTTTCGCATCACTTGGATTGTAGCCAGGGATTTGCCGCTCGGCGCAGATCCTACCTGTGATTTTCATTACGCTCTTTGGACTACTTTGGAAGTTAATAACCCGGCTCTTTTCAACTGCGGATATACGAACAAATTTTTTAAAGTTCTGGGAACTTTTTAAGAGAGGCATATTTTATGCTATTATATAGCAATGCCAGAAACAAAAATTGTAACCAGATTCGCTCCAAGCCCTACAGGTTTTATGCATATTGGGGGCGTACGCACCGCGCTTTTTGCTTGGCTTTGGGCTAGAAAAAATAACGGAATTTTTATACTGCGCATTGAAGATACTGACAAGGAGAGGGAAGTAGAAGGCTCGATCGAGCACATAATCAAGTCTCTAAAATGGCTCGGAATTGAGTGGAATGAGGGTCCGGATATTGGCGGACCGCATGCCCCGTATGTTCAATCACAAAGACTAGATTCTTATAAAAGATACGCGCAGATTTTAATTGATAAAGGGTTTGCTTATCCGGATCCATACACCAAAGAAGAACTGGATGCATTTAGAAAAAAAGCTGAAGAAGAAAAGAAGCCTTTTCTCTACAGAAATCATAGACCCAAAGAGACTCAGAGTTTTGGCGTCTGGGACGGCACCCGGGCTTTGCGATTCAAAACTCCGGAAATAAAAAGTTATAAATGGAATGATGCCGCACGGGGCGACTTGTCTGCAGGCATTGAGGCGCTCGACGATTTTATTTTGATAAAAAGCGACGGTTACCCCACGTACAATTTCGCGCATATTATCGACGATCTCGAAATGAAAGTGACGCATGTCATGCGCGCTGATGAATTTATATCTTCCACGCCGAAATTTTTGTCTCTATATGATGCGCTCGGGATTACTCCGCCGGTTTTTGTAACTCTGCCGCCGATACTCGCGGACGGAGGCAATAAAAAACTAGGCAAGCGCGACGGCGCAAAAGATATTTTAGATTATGAAAAAGAAGGATATTTGCCGGTAGCGATGATGAACTTTCTGGCTCTTTTGGGTTGGAACCCGGGAACTGAGAAAGAAATATTTACGCAAGAAGAACTGATAAGCGCTTTTGAAATAAGCAGAATCCAAATTTCCGGAGCGCAGGTGAACCTGGAGAAATTAGATTGGATGAATAAAGAGCACATGAAGAAATTATCCAGCGAAGAAATCAAAAATAAAATTTTCTCATACCTGCCACCCGAGTTTCAAAATGAAAAACTGGTTCCGGTAATTTTTGAGAGAATCTCCAAATGGAGCGATGTCGGCGCCATGCTCGAGGCAGGGGAGCTAGACTGTTTTTCTAAATCAAAAGTGCCTACGTACGGCAAAGAAAAATTAATTTATAAAAATACAATGCCGGAGAAGATTTCCAGCAATTTAAAATTAGCAGTTACCGCTCTTGAAAATGTGAGTGAAGAAAATTTTACTGCCGAAAACGTAAAAATCGTCTTGATGCAAATCGCTGATACCCTGCCAAGCAGGGGAGAGCTCTTGCATCCGGTGCGCTATGCCCTATCCGGCAAAGATAAATCTCCCGACCCTTTTATCATCGCTTCCATAATAGGAAAAAATGAAACTTTATCCAGATTACAAAAAGCTATTTAATATAGCAGTTCTGGCAGTTTTGGTTATTACTCCTTTGGTTTTTTCTTCTGCGCAGACGGCGCAGGATCTGCAAAATAAAATCAGCCAAAAAAACTCCGATATAGATGTTTT
>CALRHG010000028.1 GCA_943359365.1 Candidatus Nomurabacteria bacterium
TTGGTCGGAACTCAAACCTAAGTCAAAAATAATTCCATCTATCTCATTTACATTCCCTATCTGCCTAAAATTTGCGTTGACATAAGTGATGTCGCAATCATCAAACTTTTCTTCAGCCTTTCGAAAAACACTTTTATCTTGATCGTAAGCAATTATTTTTGTTCCAGGATACCTCCTGCACATCTCTAGGCTGTGTCCCCCTCCGCCAAATGTGCCATCGAGCACAACAGCATTAGGCTTTAGATTTAATCCGTCTATTGTTTCTTGTAAAAGAACTGTCTTGTGCACGCTTTCCATCTAATTTCCTTCGCTTCCAAGCTTTTCCGCCAATTGTTCCGCCTGCTTGGATACGATGTCCTTATTCTCCGACCACGTCTTGTCATTCCAAACTTCTACTCTGTCTTTGACTCCGATAATCGCCGCCGTATTTTTCAAACCGATTCTTTCTTTCAGAAATTCCGGAATTAATATTCTGCCGATCGAATCTATCTCCACTTCCGCCGCGCGTCCGAACATGTAGCGGTTGAAATTTCTTTGATCAGCCTTCAAAAAAGATAAATCGGAATCCGAACTGGAAAGTTTATTGCTCACTTTCTCCCATTCTTTTGCTGTAAAGATAAACAAGCACTGTCCTAAGCCGGGGGTAATAATAACAATCTTCCCGAGTTCCTTCCGAAACTTTGCCGGCATCGAAACTCTGCTCTTTTCATCTATGGTGTGTATGTATTCGCCGATAAGCATAAAATTATTATTTCCCACTTTTTCCCACTTCATATATATTGTACTCCACCCGTAAAAGAACACAAGAGAAATAAAGCCAAAACTGTGGATAACTTGTCCCGTTGATTTATGCTTTTTGTGATGATAAACTCCGAATGTTAGACACCGTCTGGCTCCCCTTCACTGGGAAACAAAAGGTGCAGAGGATGCATCTAAGGTGAAGGGGGCAAATTGTTCTTTTTCCCATGAGTCGTGGGAGTCAAAGTGGTTTGGAGGGACCCGCTCACCCTCCCGTCGGCCGTTTGACCCGCGGCTCATGGTGTTATATCCGGCGAAAGCCAAAAAAGTCCTCAGGAACGAAAGTTTCTGAGGCATCTTTATTTATGGAGAGTTTTTTAAAAAAATGAAGGGAAGCAGTATGTCGCCCCCCTTCATAATTTTTTCTGATCAATTAACTTCTTGCCTGCATAGCGGCTTTTTGCCACGGCGCCAATCTGATTGTTACCTTCATTGGCTTACCATGGAATATTATCACCACTATTTTACGAGCTTTTCCTTTATGGAATGACTTTGCAGACACAAAGATCACCTCCGATCATTTCCACAAATATACCACAAACCAAATCAAAGTAAACAGTAGTTTTGAAAACTTATTATATTATGTAGTATAATTAAATTGCTCGTGCGGGTCGTTGGAGATCAGGGTATGCGTTAGGTTCACCTCCGATGCAGACTGATTCGGCGGCTCGCCGAGCACTGTATTCTTCCAGATGAAGGAGCTTGCTGGTTTTATACCAGCAAAACGATTTCAGTCCCAAGATTGTCCTCGACAATTCTTGGGACTACTTATTTATCCTCCTTAGGCCTCATCAACGGAAAAAGTTGTGTTTCTCGAAGCGGCTTGTCCACAAGAAAAGCAAACAGTCTGTCGCCGTAGGCAAAGCCGAAAGCTGGTGGCATACCGTGTTCGAGCATTTCCACAAAGTCATCATCCGGCATCATCGCTTCTTCGTCTCCACCAGCAATTAATTTTTTCTGCACTTCAAAACGCTCCGCTTGGTCTATCGGGTCATTCAATTCAGAGAATCCATTGGTGCATTCAGCTCCCGCCAAAATTAACTGAACTCTTTCAGTGAGCAACGGATTTTCCGGCTTTGCCTTTGAAAGCGGAGAGACAAGTTTCGGAACATCAATAAGCCACGCAGGACCCATTATTTGTTTTCGGCAATATTTCCAAAGAGAATCAGTCAGGCGCTCTTTATTCGTGCCTTCGTATTTTACTTTGAGCTCGTCAAGCTTCTTCATCATTTCTTTCTCTGTCGCGGAAATCACATCTATACCGAGCATCTTTTTAACTGTATCAACATACGGAATGCGCTCCCATTTTGAGGACAAATCTATTTTGTGTCCATGGGTGTCGAAAGCGAGCGTGCCGAAAGTTTCTTTAGCAACTTCTTTGATCATTCTTTCCGTAAATTCCATGCCCTGTCTATAGTCCATGTATCCTGCGTAGAATTCTAGACCGGTGAACTCCTGAGTGTGCTCCGGACTACTGCCTTCGTTTCTATAAACCCTGCCTATTTCAAACACTCGCGAAAAACCTGCCGCCAACAACCTTTTCTGCCAAAGTTCGCCGACTGATATGCGCATATATACATCTATGTCAAAATCATTGTGGTGCGTTTTGAAAGGCCGTGCTTCAGCTCCGCCGGTAGTTACCTCCAAGGTCGGAGTCTCCACTTCCAGAAAATTTTCTTTTTTCAAAAAATTCCGAGTCGCGTCCCAAAACTTCGCCTTTTTTTCAAAAAGTTCTTTGAGTTCCGGATTCATCAAAATATCTAAATATCTTTTCCTGAATCTTTCTTCCACATCTGTGAGCCCATGCCATTTCTCCGGCAATGGCCTGAGGCTCTTTGAGAGCATCCGCCAGTCTGTGGCTTCGAGAGTTTTCTCTCCCCTTTTGGTCGTAAAAAAAGTACCTTGGATTTCCACAAAGTCTCCGATGTCCGCCACTTCGCTAAAAAAATTCAATTTTTCTTCACCCAGAATATCTTTCTTCAGCAATCCCTGAAAAGTTCCCGTGCCGTCATTTAATGTCAAAAAAACTATCGCGCCTTGTCCGCGGATCGACATAATTCTGCCCGCAATCCATTTGATCTCTTTTTTTTGTTCTAACTTTTCAAAATTTGTTATTGCTTCACTTAATGTTAGCTCTCTTTTTGACTCCGCCGGGTACGGGTTTATGCCTTTCTTATTTAAAAGTTCGAGCTTTTTTATTCGAGCGTCTCTGATTTCATCTATCGAAGACATTAAGATACACTAATTATTTTATAATTCACTGCCCCGTTCGGAGTCTTGAACGAAACTTGGCTGCCTTTCTTTTTTCCGAAAAGCGCTTCTCCAAAAGGAGATTTGTTGGAGATTTTGCCTGCTGCCATATCGGCTTCCTCAGACCCTACTATAGTATAGCTGATATCTTCTTTTTTGCCTTCTTTTTGGACGACTACTTTAGAGCCGACTTCGATCGTGTCTCCGCCGCCTTTCGTGATGATCTCCGAAGAAGCTAAAATTTGCTCGATTTTAGCAATACGCTCTTCTAGTTTGCCTTGGTCCTCGCGAGTCTGGTGGTATTCCGCATTCTCAGACAAGTCGCCGAGAGATTTCGCGTACTCCAAATTCGCCAAAATTTCTTTTCTCTTTGGGCCTTTCAAATCGAGAAGTTCAGCTTCCAGAGATTTCCTTTTTTCTTCAGTTATGTAATCTGCTGCTTGGTCCATGATTTAAATTTATCATTTTTTAGGCGAAAGTCAATTGGAGTCAATTTTACTTTGCAAAATTCTATTTATATGATAGTCTATGCAAATGGCAAATACAGTAATCGAAGTGAAGAAAAACCCAAACGAAAACAATTCGAGCGTTTTGCGCCGTTTTTCCCGCCGAATCCAGGAATCCGGCATTATCCGCAAAGTCAAAGGCGCCCGCTACAATCTCCGCAAAGAATCCAAACTCAAAGTAAAAAAGAGCGCGCTAAAGCGCATGGCTCGCAGGCTCGAAATAGAGCACTTGAAGAAACTCGGCAAGATGGTTACTAAATAACAGGATATGCATTTTGATCAGCTTAAAAACGATATTTTAGGCAAGAAGTACTCCTTATCGATAGCTTTTGTTTCTGAAAAAAAATCTCAAGAAATAAATAGAAAATATAGAGATAAAGATAAACCCACAAATGTTTTGTCTTTTTCTTTGCGCCCAAATGAGGGCGAACTGGTGCTGTGCAAGGCGATGATAAAGAGAGAAGCAAAAGAATCTGGCAAAAATTTTGACGCGTGGCTCGGCTTTTTAGTTATCCACGGAATGCTTCATTTGAAAGGTTACGAACATAGTAGTACAATGGAGAGACTAGAAGCCAAATATGATAAGAAATATTTCAGTGGGAATAGACGTGGGCTCCTTCATGACGAGAGTCGTGGTGGGAGAGTTTTTGAAAGGAGAAAAAAATCCTAAAATTATTGGCGTGGGCGAGAGTCCGAGCCTCGGCATGCGGAGAGGATATGTGGTAGACGCTTTTGCTTTAACGAAGTCAATTAAAAATGCTGTGAGCATGGCGGAAAAATCTTCCGGCATAAAAATAAAGCGGGCGTTTGTGGCGGTCGGAGGCCTTACCTTGCGCGGAGAGTCGGCTTCCGGCTCGGCGATCATCTCCAAAGCCGACGGCGAAGTCACCGCGCTCGACGTGAATAAAGCAGAAGTCGATGCGGAAGAAAATTTAAATTTAAATAATAAGAAAGTTATCCAAGTCTCCCCTGTTTCTTTTCGTCTGGACGCCAAAGAAGTCCTCGGCAGGCTGGAAGGCATGTGCGGAACCAAGCTGGAAATAAAGGCTCTTTTCGTGACTTACTCCATTCAACATCTAGAAGACTTGCTCGCAGCTATCGCCGACGCCGGTGTCGAGACTATTGATATCGTGCCGACGCCCGTAGCCTCGAGCCACATCACGCTCACAGAAAAACAAAAAATAGTGGGGGTAGCTTTAGTCGACATTGGCCATCAGACGACGTCGCTTTCGATTTTTGAAAACGGAGGACTAATGTCCGTCCATACTTTTTCCATAGGCTCCGCTGATATTACAAACGACATTGCGCTTGGGTTAAAAATTACACTCGAAGAAGCAGAAAGTTTGAAACTGGGAAATATTTTACAAGACCACTCAAAGAAAAAACTGGACGAGATTATTGAAGCTCGCCTTTCTGATATTTTTGAACTGATAGAAAATCACCTCAAGAAAATAAAAAGGTCCGAGCTCTTGCCGGCAGGCATCATATTTGTGGGCGGAGGCTCCAGCATCCCGAATTTGGCGGAATTTTCAAAGTCTGCACTTAAACTCCCCTCCAATATCGGGACAACTGATTTTTTTGGCAACATAAAAACCAAGCTTAGGGATAGCTCTTGGTTTGCCACTCTCGGACTGGTAACCTCCGGCAGAGAGTCCGGCGGCTACTCCGAAGGCGGATTCAGAAATTTATTTAAAGACCTAAAAAACACAATAAAATCAAGCATAAAGCAGCTGATGCCGTAAAAAATTTGCTTTTTTTTACTTCAGTGGTAGTATGCTTTGTATGCCTAAAGTAAATCAACCAATTGAAAGTTTCGCTCGCATCGTAGTCATCGGAGTGGGAGGCTCCGGAAAGAACGCTATCAACCACATGATAAATTCCAAAGTGAAAGGAGTTTCTTTCATTTGCATGAATACTGATACACAGGACTTGCACCACAGCTTAGCTGAGAAGAAAATACACATTGGTAAAAATTTGACGAAAGGCCTAGGCGCCGGCATGGATCCGGAAATCGGCAAGAAAGCGGCGGAGGAAACAAAATCTGAAATTCAAGATGTCATCA
Organism: Candidatus Nomurabacteria bacterium; assembly: GCA_943359365.1. Lineage (GTDB taxonomy): Bacteria > Patescibacteriota > Minisyncoccia > Phycocordibacterales > UBA9973 > UBA9973. The sequence continues at coordinate 5,617 of CALRHG010000028.1, forward strand.
AGGGCGCGGACATGATCTTCATCGCCTGCGGAATGGGCGGAGGCACGGGTACAGGCGCGGCTCCAATCGTCGCGCGCGCGGCGAAAGAACAAGGCATATTGACTGTGGCTGTCACGACCAAGCCTTTCTTCTTTGAAGGCAATACCCGTATGAAACTCGCGGAAAAAGGCATTGAAGAATTGTCAAAAGAAGTGGACGCGATTATTGTCATTCCAAACGACAAGCTTCTTCAGTTGTCTGACAAAAACACTAATTTCAAAGATGCTTTCAGCAGCTGCGATAACGTGTTGCGCCAGGCTGTAGAAGGCATTTCCGACCTTATCACCACTCCTGGCATCATCAATGTGGACTTTGCGGACATCAAGGCCGTCATGAGAGACGCGGGCAGCGCGCTCATGGGCATCGGCACCGCTTCCGGCGAAAAGCGCGCGGAAAATGCGGCAATCGCAGCAATCAATTCCCCTCTTCTGGAAATTTCAATTCATGGCGCGAAAGGCGTGCTCTTTGCGATTTCCGGCGGAGACGACCTCACAATTCATGAAATCCAAGAAGCGGCAAAAATAATCACGGAATCAATCGACAAAGACGCGAAGGTTATTTTCGGAACCATCCTCGATGAAAAATTAAAGAAGGGCGAAGTGAAAGTCACCGTCATCGCTACGAACTTCCCTGCCGACATGCCTCGCAAGAATCTTTTTGGCGGAACAGGAACAGTCGGTCAGACATTGCTCAAAGATGAGAGTGCAGCCAACGTGAAGAAAGAAATCAATAACAGCATAAACACAGCAAAGGGCGCAAATCCAAGCAACGCGAGCGTAAACAATGATTTTATAAAGAAGACAGACAGTAAAAAAGCCGAAGATATAATAATAGAAGATGATACAGATGACTGGAGCGCTGTTCCAGCATTTCTAAGACGCAAAAAATAGCCAAAAGCTTGACGCGTAGTGTACAATAGTAGGTATGACTTACGATTTAATAATCATTGGCGGCGGGCCGGCGGGTACGGCGGCGGCAGTTTACGCTTCCCGCAAAAGACTCTCAACGCTTTTCCTCACAGCCGAATGGGGCGGGCAGTCTGTCGTATCTGAGCAAATTTTCAACTGGATTGGAACAAATTCCCTATCTGGCAATGAACTAGCGCAAAATTTTAAAAAACATGTCATGGCAAATGCGGGAACCGGACAAACTCTGGAAGTAAAAGAAGGCGAGAAAGTTATAGCGGTTGAACAGCTGGCTCCCAGCGGTTCAACCGCTGGGTTTAAGGTTAAGACTGAATCCGGCGGAGAGTTTGAAACAAAAACAGTCTTGATAGCCACTGGCAGCGGGCGTAGAAAGCTCGAAGCCAAAAATGCCGACAAGCTGGAACACAAAGGTCTCACCTACTGCGCCTCGTGCGACGGACCGCTTTTTGAAGGCATGGACGTGGTAGTCATTGGCGGAGGCAACGCAGGATTTGAAAGCGCGGCTCAGCTCCTAGCTTACTGCAAATCTGTGACACTTTTACACAGAAGCGACTCTTTCCGCGCAGACGAAGTAACAGTAGAAAAAGTTTTGAAAAATCCAAAAATGAAAGCGATAAAAAATGTGGAGATACTCGAAGTTAAAGGCGACAAATTTGTGGAAGGCATAGTTTATAAAGACAGGGCAACAGGACTAGAAACAGAACTAAAAGTCTCCGGCATATTCGTCGAAATTGGTCAGATTCCAAATACGGATTTTGCCAAAACTGTCGTCACGCTCGATGAAATAGGCAGAATAAAAGTAAATCCGCTGAACCAAAAAACAGAAACCGAAGGCATCTGGGCGGCCGGAGACTGTACGAACATTTTATATCATCAAAACAATATCGCTGCGGGCGACGCCGTGCGCGCGCTTGAAGACATTTATCTAGCAATACACGCAAAATAAAACAGCCCCGAGGGGCTGTTTTTCAAACTTCTATTTTTAACAACTACACTGGCTCATCGGCTTCTTACAATTAGGACAAACTGGTTCGTCAGCCATATATTTATCTCCTAATTAATAATAATTGTATCAGCAGAGACGAAGGACTGGAACGTACCTGCGTACACTCATATTGTAGCATAACCGATTATTAAAATTAAGTTAAAAGCGGAGATGGTGAGATTTGAACTCACGATGCCTTGCGGCATGGCGGTTTTCGAAACCGCTGGATTAAACCACTCTCCCACATCTCCGTGCTTTTTAATCTAGCACTTTTTACGATTTTTTCAAAAACAATCTGAGTTTAATCCGGACACTTGTAATCTTTAAAAATATTTTTTAGGCCTTCATAGGCTTTCGGACTTGCGGCGATGAAATCTAAATTTTTGTAGTCAAAACCTTCAGAGCCAATATTCTTCACCACGCCGCCCGCTTCGGCTACCAAGAGCGAACCCGGAGCAAAGTCAAAATCATAACCCCACGGGTCAAATTGAATTCTGGCATCGAGTTTTCCAGAGGCAACCATCGCGAATTCCCAACCTGCATCGATGCTGGCAAAATAAGGCGTATTTTTGACAATTTCTCCAAAAAACTCTTGATTATATTTTTTGTACAACCTACTTTCACTGCAAATATATGAATCCGAGAAATCTCTGTCGCTGACATGAATCGGGGTATCGTTCTTGTAGGCACCTTTCCCCTTCTCCGCCCAATAAATGTCATCATTCAAGAAATCATAAACCACCGAAAATGTTACGACGCCTTTTTCTATCAGGGCGAGCATGACAGTACAAAAAGGCAGTCCGCGCATATAATGCCCCGTGCCGTCGATAGGATCGATCAGCCAAAAGCGCTCGGCTTCCCTGTTACCTCCGTCTTCTTCTCCGACAAACTGAATATCAGGATAAATTTCCGCGAGTTTTTCTTTCAAGAATCTTTCTACTTTTTGATCCAGTACAGTCAATATATCCGTCGCCCGTGTTGTTTTTTTATCAATTATTTCCGCCTTGCCCCATTCCGGCAGAAGAATTTTTCTCACTTCCCGAACGACAGGCAAAACTGTATCTTTGTAAGACATGGGGTTAGTATATCACGAGTATAAATTTTCTTATTTTAACGATGACTGCACCCAGCCCAACAGCAAGGCCGGCGCATTCCGCCCCTCATCTTTGAGAGCGCCTTTTTTATTCGAATAATTCTCGTCTCCGATTTCTTGCCGGAAATAACCCAGCAAATCCACTCATTGCGCGCAAGCGGAGTAATATCTTCCCACAATTCCAGCACTGCTTTGTCGGAAGCAATGGTTTTTCGTAAATCTTCCGGTAATTTATGAAGTTTATTTGGCATCAACTTATTATAGCAAAAAATTGTGA
>CALRHG010000029.1 GCA_943359365.1 Candidatus Nomurabacteria bacterium
CTATCTCGATATCTCCCTGATTCGTATGTAATGTTGCGCTTGTCATTTTTTTTGTAACTTCTTCTTTTATCTCGCTATTAATAATTTTTTCTTCTTTTTTGCCTGTATCGCCCTTAAGCAAGAAGCCGCCTAAAATAATTACAGCCAACACAATAACAGCACTAATATATTTATTCATAATATTTTAATCTTCCTTCTTATAAAAATGCGCAACCAAAACAACTGCGATGAGCGCCGCGAAGGTAGTCAAAGCAAGCATCGGTATTGAAATATATCCGCCGAATTCTGAAACTAACTCTTGATAACAAGACACGCCGGAAGCGTCACAGGGCAAACTTGCACCCTCCCCAAAATAATAGAAGAAGTTTTGATAAACGGAAATGAGAAAACCTACGGAAAGCAGAGGCAGAGTGTATTTAACTATTTTTCTGTCTTTATGCCAAATAGCCGCTCCGAAAATAAAAGGGATCGGAAATAGAAAAATTCTCTGATACCAGCATAAATAGCAAGGCAGGAAGCCTACTATCTCAGAATAGACCAACGAAAATAGCGCTGCGGAAAGCGAAAGTATAAAACCAAGCTTAAGATAATGCTTATCTATAAAACCCAAAAATTTATTTTCCCTAGGTTTCAAGAAAAGTAAAACTAAAGCGGCAAGGGTTAAAATCTGGAGAGCTATGGCCCCTGCCCCTAAAAGCATATTAAGATAATGGACATTTTCTACATTCATAAAATTTATTCAGGCAGTGCGCAAGAAGTTTTTTCGGCTAAAGTTTTGAGAGTTACTCCGGCTGAAGTTTCAACAGGAAGGCGTGTCCCGTCCTTTAGTTCCCATGTCGGATAACCTGTTATTTTTTTATCCCTGCAAACCGGCAACTGATTTTTTGTGTCAGGATACACATAACATTCGACATAGGGCAGTAATTTCGCGGAAGTTCCGAATAATTTCTTCTGGTCTTTGCAATGCGGACACCACCAAGCCCCGTAAAAAACGGCTCCGCTATCCTTCAGACATTGCGCCAAAACATCGTACTTGCCGGAATCAGCGGGTGTATTGGGGCCAGAATTAGACCTCAACACTGCCGTAGCGATTGTCCCCAATATCAAGACTACAATTACCCCTAAAAAAATCTTTACATTTTTATCCATAATCATAATTAAGGTTATTGTATCATATTGATAATTTTTGGCAAAAAGATAATCAATCCTACAATGAGAGCGGAAACTGCAGATAATAATACGGCTCCGGCGGCCACATCTTTTGTATCTCGGGCAAAAGGATGATATTCGGGAGAAGTCAAATCTATGTCTATTTCGATCGCAGTATTCAAAATTTCGGTGACAAAAACAAGCCCTATCGAGAGGACAATGAGAATCCATTCTACATTCGATATGTTAAAACAGAACCCTAAAATTACCGCGGTTAGAGCTGAAATGACATGTATAAACAAATGCCTTGTCGTTTTTGCGAAAACATGCAAACCCCGAAATGCGTTCCGAAATTTTTCGCTATATTTGACTTCGCGCCAAGCTTTTTTTTCTTTTTCTGTATCCATGTTAATTTGTGACGACAAAAACATATTTTGCCGTCGTTCCTCCCGCGTTCGTCCAATAAGTCGAGTAGGGCTGGTTAAATCTCGGATCAATAATCCCCGTCACTTCCGCCCTATGGGGACTGGAAGTATTTTCCAATCTTGCCGCAATCAGATATTTATTTCCGTCACTCCAATATTCATATGTTCCTGCTGTACCCGGTGCCGCCCCAGCATTTCCCCATGGCCAAATACAGTTATTTATCGGATCTTGGGGCAGTCTTGATATGTGTCCGTTTATCCAATTAAAATCAGAGCCGTCTGGAATCCACTTATCGGGAGTCGCTCCGTTGGTCCCGCTGAGCCCCCAGCAACTGGCATAACTGCCATTATTAAAAGGGCCGTTAGGATAATGGCCGGCATTGCTATAATACAATTCAATCGCTTTTTGAATTTCTCTCATATCCGACATTCTCGTCGCATCCCGAGCTTTCACTCTGGCGCTGTTGAGACTCGCCATCACAATGCTTGACAGCAAGCTAATAATCGCGACAACCACTAGAAGTTCTATAAGAGTGAAGCCTTTTTTTTTCTTATCGATAATTCTCATATTCTTAAAATCTATTTGTTCATAAATTACTCGACTATTAGTGTCCCCTTCATGCCCATAGCTTTGTGGCTACCAACTGAGCAATAATATTCAAAACTTCCCGCTTTGTCCGCAGTGAATTCCAGAACCTCCGTAGTCGGAGCATTGGTTTGTTTTGTAGCCACACCGTACTCATCTATTTTAAAGTCATGGAAACCCGCGCTGTTTTCGAAAATTATCTTAACTCTATCCCCTTTGTTGACTGTTATAGTAGAGGGCGAGAAAGAAAAATTCTTGCCTGAAACGACAAACTCTTTCACGGCCGACACGGGAGTTTTGGCTTCCGGACAAGCGGCAAATTCGCACTTCGGTCCGCTTCTCCCCACATAGCTTCCATCAGGACACTGTTTAGCCTCCATGGTACATATAGCCGGCTCTTTGACTATTGGCGCCTCAGCGCTTTTCTTCACTCCAAACACAACCGCCGCTCCGGCCAAGACAACTAAAACAATAATTGCGATGTATGTATTTTTCATGGTTCTATTATACCACCAAATTTAACAAAAACTACTGATACTGTATATAAATAGGCTGAGGACTTAGCTTGAGCAAATCAGCAGGCGTCATTAAAACAGTACCTGGAGTTTTTATATCACTTTTATAAAACAATTTAAAACCGGCAAATTGAACCGGCTCCGGAACAATAAATAGTTTATAAGTGCCGATTTTTTTTTCCTTTCCGCCCCAGCCGTCCATGTGCATGACTATCTGCACTTCGGGCAGAGGTTTGATTTGTTTAGAATTAGTGACCATTTGTCCCGTATAGCGGTGCACCACCAAAATTTTTGGAGTTAGATTGTTTTCTCTAGCAATTTTCGCCAAATAACTGGCTGCAAAATTTATATCAGCTGCATCGAAAGTGCCCACCGCCTTGCCCGGTCTGATGCCGCTTTTCATCGAAAATTCCGGGTCCATGCCCAAATGTACATTTGGCATTTTAAAATATTTTTCTAATCTGGGAAGCTCGTCTTCGATAGTGGAAAATCCGACTTGGATATCTAGAAAAACAATCGCATTTATTTTCTCAGCCATGGCGATGACTTTATCTATCTCAGAGTCCGGCATGCGGGCGCGATACTTGCCGTCCTTGCCGGCAGACCCCTGCGCCACGACTGCAATATAATGCAGAGCCGGAAGCACGGGTGTACTCGGATCTGCGGCTTCCCATTTTTTTACTTCTACATCCAGCTTTGCGAGCATTTCTTCTTCGGAATATTCCCCCAAAACTCCCATTTTTCTTGAATATAAATTGCCGTAATAGGCGATGACGCGCTTGAAAGGCAAAATTGCGCCAGCATTCGGATAAACAGTTTTCACCGGCCAAAGCGGCGTAGAAACATTTTTTGGTTCGGGAAGCTCCTCCCCTCCTTGTGGAGGAGGGGTGCCAGCAGGCGGGGTGGTGATAGTTGCAGGCGGAGCGACAGCCAGTGGATTATTCGCCAGCTCCTCCATCTTTGCATCATAAGCTGCCTTATCAAGCGGTGGAAGAACCGGCAAAAATTTCTTTTTGCTCTCTTCTTTTTCCGGGACGCTCGCCACTATATTTAAATCTCCTTTTTTATAGGAAATGCCACCGAAGAACTTTGGAAACACAATAAAAATAATAACGCCTGAGAGAAATAAAATTAGAAAAAACCAGATAAAATTCTTTTTCATTAACACACAGTATAGCAATAATTAGTAAAAATAAAAAATTTTATTACCTGCATTTTACTCCAGTCAAAGGACTGTAAGCGGTGCTTGCGGTACATCCAGCAGGAAGGGCGAGATCAACAAGCGAGCTATCCCCCAGAGCCGCGCGAGACTTAGGTCCGAAGACTCCGTCTGCCGTCAATCCTTTTTTGATTTGAAAAGAAATTATCGCCGCCCTAGTTTTCGGTCCGAAAACTCCGTCCGCGGGAGTGACTCCGAGAGCTCCCTGCAGCCATTTTACATCGTCCCCGCGGCTGCCTATCTGCAAAGTCCGGCGAATTCCCAGAGCCTCTGTTTTTTTCTCTGAGAGAATTTGAGCTATAGAAGGCGGTAGTGTAATGCCGCTTGTCTGCGCTTCGACAAAAGTGCTTTTATATTGATTGACCAGGGTCCGAGCCAGAGTAGCCGGATCACTTGAAGCGCTCAATATTTTCATCACCGCGTCCATCTTCTCCTGCAGAGAAAATTCCAGAGTCATACGAGGAAATGGATTAGTGGTGCCAGCGCGATTGTCCTGATAAATTCCAAAATGCAGATGCGTGGCTCCCCCAGCTGCGTCCCCCGTATTGCCTACATAGCCGATCAAGTCCCCAGCCTTTAGCACTTGCCCTTCTCTGAGCCCCGCGGCAAAACTGTCGAGGTGCGCGTAGTAATACCTCTCTCCGCCCGGATTAGCCGTGAAAACATGATTGCCGCCATTGCCACTGTTCTGCACCGTAGTCACTACCGCATCTGTCGGAGATACAATGAAACTTCCGCGCGGAACCAGAATATCAATACCTTCGTGCAGATTGCCGCTTGATCTAGGATCATGCCAAGAATCGTAAAGGTCAGATACTTTGACCCCCAAGAGTATCGGAATTTTCATATTTAAAACAACCGGCTGCGAATTTAATGTATTTATTTCACTCTGTGAAGGACTATTCCCCTGATACCGTCCGAAATCCGGAAATTGATTCGGCACACTAGATGTCCGAAGAGAATTATATCTCTCCCTATTCGAAGTCGTTTGCGCATAAGCAAATTGGCCACAAACAAGCACAGCAACAAGGAAAAAAACTTTCATTATTGCTATTTTACGAGCTAGATTCATAGTATGTTATATATTAATACTATATTAAGTATACCACAATTAGAAACTTTTTTATAGAATAAACCACACTCCACCGAAAAACACGATGATTAGAAGAAAAGATATTTTGAATATCTTTTCAGACAATATTTTTTTATTCTGCTGTATGTTAATAACAGTATAAAAAATCATGAGGCCGCAAAACAGCGAGAAATAAATACGGGACAATGTGTGGCTGAAAGAGAGCGCTAAGAGGCCAATGGCGTTGATAATAAACAAATTTCCCGTGGTGTTCGTAATCCAGCCGAGCGCGTCCCAAGCGAAAGTTTCTTCGTAATAGCCGATCTTCGAATACGCCAGAGATGCGACATATAGGAGAGGTATGGCCAGAAATAACTGGTAAATTATCGCGGGCAAAAATTTGTCCGCTCCGAGCGTGATGATGAGCGCGAGCGCAAAACACAAAGAACCCATCATGAAACTATTGATAGTCACTTTGTTGGCGGATTTCTGGGGATTGGTTTTGAAAAAAAATTCTTTTTCCTCCATGGTTTTATTGTAAATAATCCCTTATTTTATCAAGCTGAATCGGAAATGCCACCGGACCCAGAGCGCCCGGGCCGATATCATACTGGTCGAAATAAATAGTCAGATTTTTATCATCGAGAGACCAGTTTGAAAAAGATTCGAAAGTTAAATCCTTGACCGACTCCGGAAATGTAGCCGGATACTCATCTTCTATTCGCCACTCACCAAGATTTTTCTTGACAAACTCCACGAAAGCGCCTCGCTTATCTTGTCTGATAATATAAGAAAGCTGGAGAATTTTTCCGCTAATATTATCAGCCGTGAAAACTTTGTATATCGTCCAAGGATGGGCCCCGCCGGTATAGAAAATAACGTGCGTCACAATCGATTTTGTTTTTTCGCTTTTAATATATTTTGAATAAATGCTAATTTCGTAAGAAGCAGTCGGGCCTTCCGAACCAAATCTCTCTCGCAAGTCCGGGACCTCTTCGTCCGCCTGTTTCTTGAATTTGGCAAGCTCACCCTCTACATACTCGCGCATTTTCACTTCAAGCGAGCTCGTTCCGGAAATCACCGGCACCGTGCCGGTGAAATTTTTTTCTTTTATTTCTCTAGTAGCTATAGATACTGGTGCCTCAGCCTTGGCTGGTTTTTCTGATTTTTGTGGAGAAATAATTGTATCTTTATCAGAAGATTCAAAAGAAAGAATCTTATCAACCAGCTGCGGCACCCAAAAATTTTGCGTGCACAGCAAAATAATTCCGATAACTATTAAAACAAACAGGAATATTCTTAGTTTGTTCATTAAATATATTATAGCACGATACCATTATCTATATCTCTTTTGAGACATAATAAACAACTCCGCCGAAATCGTCTGTAAAGAAAAACGAATTATCTCCATCATGAAGCACGTCAGCCGGCCTGCCGTATCTAGTGTCCCCTTGCAAGAAACCGGTGATAAATGGTTCAGGCTTTACACCCTTCTGCACTCGCACTATTTGATAACCCCTGCCGATCGATTGATTTCCTGACCCATGCAAAGCTATCAAGAAAGAATTACGCAATGCATCCCCTGATGCCGTACCGAAATAATCAAACCCCAATGGCGCGCTGTGGGCTCCAAGCGCCGCATATGACAAAGACGTCTCGGCGCAGTTTATAGATTTTCGCTGCCACGACTGCAAATTATTTTCTAAAATTTTATTATCTTGCTCATAACAATATGGCCAGCCATAATTTTTATCCGGCAAAATTTGGAGAAGAGTGTCTTCGGGAGCATCATCTCCCAGTTTGTCAGACCCCATCGCTGTCGCAAAAAAATCATTATCAACCCATTTGATGCCTACGGCATTCCGAAGCCCTGTGGCATAAATTTTGCTGTCAGTGCCGTCCGGATTCATTTCTAAAATACTTGCTCGAACCCCCTCGCTCAATTTTTCTTCGCACAAATCACAGCTGCTTCCCACAGAAACGTACAGCTTTCCGCCATGAAAAGTTACGGTGCGCGTCAAATGCCAGCCGCCGTATTTATAACTCAATCCATAATCCGGAAAAGTGGCGAGAATTTCCGGAGCGCCTGATGGGGCAGTATCCTCCGCTTCATATTTATACCTGAGCAATTTATCGGTCAGAGCTACATACATCCACGTTTGCCCTTTTTCCGTATAAAATGCAATATTGTTTGGATTGCGCAGATTTTCTAAATATGTAGTAATCTTTGTGAATTTTTTTGTTTGCGAATTAAATCCATCGAGAATATAGACTTTGCCTTTGGTGTTGTCCGAAAGATCGTACATATCAGTGACAAACAATCTTCCGTCAGGACTTTTTGCCATAAATCGCACACGTTTCAATCCCTCATAAGCCGGAGTTACGGTAAAACCCTCCGCGACCTGTAAAGTGAAAACTTTCCCGTTTTGCAGAGATACTTGTTGGTCCGCTAGTACCAATTCTGAATTATTCTGCGTATTTTCTTGATTTGGCTTCTCTGTAGACTTCGGCGTTTTCCAAAATAAAAAATAATAACTAGCTAATCCGATTAATAAAATAATAACCCAGAGTATATTTTTCTTCATATTGGTATTATATCAACAGTTTGATTAAAAGCCTTATTTATACTATTGTATTTAGATTGCGGGATCGCCTGCCTGCGCAGGCAGGTCTAAAGGTAGAACAATGTGGTATGTTTATATTATAAGAAGTGAAATTAAAAGGTGGTATTATGTTGGTAGCACCAATAGGCTTGATCAGCGCATAAAAGAGCATAATTTAGGTAAAGTATTATCTACAAAAGCTTACAGATCATTCAAACTTGTTTTTACAAAAAAATTTAGTTTGGAGAGTAAAGCAAGAAGTTATGAAAAACTTCTAAAAGATAAGAGAATCGAGAAAGAAAAAATAATTAGATTGTTTGAAAATGAGTAAATTTTGCGGGATCGTCTAAAGGTAGGACGTCGCTCTCTGAAAGCGAAAATTTTGGTTCGATTCCAAGTCCCGCAGC
>CALRHG010000030.1 GCA_943359365.1 Candidatus Nomurabacteria bacterium
ATGGGAAGGGTGAGTATGATGAGTAAAGGGCGTAAAAAGGCGTTTATAATTCCCAAAATTACAGCCAAAACAAGAGCCACCAAAAATCCTTCGACATGCACTCCGGGTAAAACATACGCACTTATTAATATAGCGAGAGACGAAACAATCCAATGTATTATTGTTTTCATAATCTATTCATTGTATCATAGTCTAAAATGAAAAAGAATAAAAATACAGCTGAAGTGCTAGTGGAATGTCTGGAAAATCACGGCGTCAGATATGTTTTCGGCGTGCCGGGGGAAGAAACTCTGGACTTTTTGGAAGCCGTCAGAAACTCAAAAATCAGTTTTATAGTTACTCGTCATGAGCAAGCGGCAGCTTTCATGGCGGCGACAATTGGCCGAATAACCGGTAAAATCGGCGTCGCTTTGTCTACATTGGGTCCCGGCGCGACAAATTTTATGACAAGCGTGGCTTATGCCCAGCTTGGAGGTTTTCCTTTACTGGTTATTACCGGACAAAAACCGATTAAAAAGAGTAAGCAGGGAAAATTCCAAATCGTTGATATCGTGTCTATGATGAGGCCAGTAACGAAATTTTCCGCATCTGTGACAAACGGCGAAGATGTGCCGAAAATGTTTGCCGAAGCGGTCAGCCTCGCCGAAGCGGAACGACCCGGAGCAATACATTTTGAACTACCGGAAGACATCGCGGGTGAAATTTGTAATGCGAGGCCGATTCCTTTAAAGAAAATTATTTCTCCTTCTGCGAATGAGGCATCTATCGCAGAAGCTTTGAAAGTAATCGAAAAAGCCAAACACCCGCTTTTTGTTTTAGGCGGTGGCGCTAATAGAAACTTAATTCAAAAAGAATTATCAGCATTTTTCAAAAAAACAAGTATTCCATTTATTACAACTCAAATGGGTAAAGGATCTTTCGATGAGAACTCTGAGCTCTATCTAGGTGCCACCGGTATAGCGAGTGGGGACTTCGTGCATTTAGCGCTTAGCCATGCAGACGCAATTATTTTAATCGGGCATGATGTGATAAACACTCCGCCGATTATTTTAACCCCGGAGACTTTTCCAAATACAAAAGTAATTCATATAAATTTCTTCTCTTCCATCGCCAAGGATGTTTACATCCCGACTCATGAAGTTATCGGGGACATTGCGCATACTATTTCGGCTTTTACAAATAAAATAAAAATAAATCCTGTCTGGGATTTCAAATATTTTTTCCAGGTCCGAGACGCGCTGAAAAAAAATATCATAAAATTCGGTCAGTCAAAAGATTTCCCAATGCGCCCAGAGCGAGTGGTTTCTGATATGAGCAAGGTTCTCGGGAAAGATGGCATGCTCGCGCTCGATAACGGCATGTATAAAATATATATTTCCCGCAGTTTTGTTACCAAGGAAAGAAATGGCCTACTTTTAGATAACGCGCTCGCAACTATGGGCGCAGGACTTCCTTCCGGCATGGCTTTAAAAATTCTTTACCCTCGCAAAAAAGTTTTGGTCGTTACGGGCGACGGGGGGATAATGATGAGCGTCGGAGACCTCGAAACGGCTGTGCGCCTCAAAATAAATCTGGTAATTCTCATTCTCGATGATTCGGGCTATGGTATGATTTCATGGAAACAAAAAAAACAAAACTTGGTTTCATTCGGGCTTTCTTTCAGCAATCCAGATTTTGTAAAGCTAGCAGAAAGTTTCGGAGCAACAGGGTACAAAGTTGAAAAGACGGAAGCCTTGCTTCCGTCTTTAGAAAAGGCATTAAAAAGTAAAGGCGTACACATCATCGCCTGCCCGATAGATTATCAAGAAGCGAATAAAATTTTAGGCACAGTAAGAAATATATGATTCAATCAAAAAATCCGACGACAGAAGAAGTTTTGAAAACATTTGAAGAAATTTCAAGTGGTGAGCTTGAAAATAAACTTGTGCTTGCGGCTAAGGCTTTTGAGTCTTGGAAAAAAACTTCTTTTAAAGAGCGAGCATTACTCATGAAAAAATTAGGAGATTATTTACGCAGCCATACAGAAGAACTTTCAAAAATGCAGATGCTCGAGATGGGAAAAACTATGAAGTCTGGCGGTGTGGACATCCCAAAATGCGCAGATATTTGTGATTATTATGCTGAAAATATTGAAACTATTCTGGCTCCGGAGGTGTTGCATACGGATAAAAAAGAGCAGTATGTGGAGTTCGATCCGCTGGGCGTAGTTCTTGCCATAATGCCGTGGAATTTTCCATTTAGGCAGGTATATAGAGGCGCCGTACCGGCGATAATGGCAGGCAACACTGTTCTTTTAAAACACGCTTCCAATGTGCCCGAGTGCGCGGAAGCTATCGAAGAATCATTTCGAGCCGCAGGTTTTCCGGAAGGTGTTTTTCAGAATCTGCTTCTTCCGGTTTCAGGCGTCGAAGGCATTATTCGCGATCCTCGAGTATCTGCAATCACAATTACCGGCAGTGAAAAAGCCGGCAGTGCTGTAGCAAAAGTTTCCGGCGAGGAAATAAAAAAAGTGGTGCTCGAGCTCGGTGGCAGCGACCCCTTCGTCGTTTTTGCTGATGCGGATATTGCCAAAGCGGCGCAAGTCGCCGTCATAGCCAGAATGCAGGGCAATGTCGGACAGAGTTGTATTTCGGCAAAGAGATTTATCGTGGAAGAAAGCATCAAAGATAAATTTACGGCATCTGTTGTCGAAGAAATTTCAAAATTATCCGTTGGGGACCCGAGTGATAAAAATACGGATGTCGGACCGTTAGCGACAGAGAAAATTCTACAAGAAGTCGCGGCGCAAGTTGAAAAATCAGTCTCGCTCGGAGCGAAGGTCGCTTTTGGAGGCAAACGAAAAGAAGGCAAAGGTTATTTTTATATTCCGACAGTTCTGACCGATGTCAAAAAAGGCATGCCGGTTTTTGATGAAGAAGTTTTCGGTCCGGTGATGCCTATTATTTCATTTAAAACGGAAGCAGAAGCCGTACAACTTGCAAATGATACAAGATACGGCTTGGGTTCATCTATCTTTACTTCCGATATGGCAAAAGCCAAGCGTATTATTCCACAGATTGAAGCGGGGAATGTGTGCATAAACGATATGGTCAAGTCCGACCCGCGAGCGCCCTTCGGCGGCATCAAAAAATCCGGCTACGGCAGGGAACTGGGCACTTACGGCATCAAAGAATTCGTGAATATAAAAAATGTTTGGTTTTCTTAGATGCATCGAACCATTTTATTTCTTTGTCGCGTTTGAACCAGGTCATTTGGCGCTTGGCGTATTGCATAGTTCCATTTATTACGCTCTCCGGCGTTGGTTTATAGTATTCAAAACCCAATTCTTTTAGTCTTTTATCTGACACTCCGGCTTTTTTTATTTTTTTGATTTCATTCAAAAGACCGTTGGCGAACATTTTCTTAACTCTTTTCTCTATTTTTACTTTCAGTTTTTCTGTGGGTAAGTAAAGACCTATTTTGACAAATCTATACAGCGGTTGAACCGCTGTAATTTGGGGAACTTTACCTAGCGCCTTCGCTATTTCTATCGCCCTGATTATTCTGACTTTATTTTTTGGATCTATATTTTTTGCGCGTTCGGGGTCAAGTTTTTCGAGTTTTAGCATTAGTGCGCGGTCGCTTATTAATGCTAATTTCTTGCGAAGTGCGTTGTTTGGCGGAACTTCAGGGAAGACTACGCCCCTGGTCACTGCGTCAATATAGAACCCCGTGCCTCCGCATATGATCGGGATTTTACCCTTTTTACATATCTCAGCCATGGCTGAGATTGCTTTTTGCTGAAATTCGGCAGCTGTAAATTTATTTTTAGGATTTGCGACATCAATCAGGTGATGCGGCACACCCTTCATTTCTTTCTTAGTTATCTTGCCTGTGCCTATGTCTAGTTTCTTGTAAACTTGCCTCGAGTCGGCGGAAATTATTTCCCCGTTAACTTTTTTAGCGACTCTGACCGCTAGCGCACTCTTGCCTGTGGCAGTTTGTCCTAGAATTACAATAATAAAACCCCGCGAAAAGTCTTTTTTCAGTGCACGCATTAGCTTCCCTTGATTATTTTAATATCCGCTCCGATAGAATTCAGCCGAGCCGCTATCTCTTCATACCCGCGGTTTATCATGTACACATTGCGCAGGATTGATGTACCGCTCGCTCCCAGCATAGAAATGAGTATCACCATCGAAGGACGGAGTGCCGGCGGGCAAACGACTTGGGCCGGCTTGAGAGGCGTTCCGCCGTTGATATACAGGCGATGAGGGTCGGCGAGGGTAATATCTGCACCTAGGCGATTAAGTTCGGTAAGGTATATTGCTCGGTTTTCGTACACCCAATCGTGTATCATTGTTTGTCCTTTGGCCCGTATCGCGATCGGCACAAAGAATGGCAAGTTGTCTATATTTATTCCCGGATAAGGATTGGAGTGCAGTTTATCGCCAAGAGCTTTTAATTTGCTCGGGAAGATTTCAATGTCTGCCAGCTTTGTGCGCCCGTTGAATGAATTATACACTTTCGAAAGTTTGTATTTTAAATTCATCCTCTTCAATTTTTCAAGTTCGAGAGCCAAGAAGTCTATCGGCACGCGGGCGACGGTAAGTTTTGAGTCTGTGACAATACATGCAGAAATAAACATCATGGATTCTATCGGATCTTCGCTGTTCCAGTATTCTATATTTTTTTTAATAGTAGATACGCCGTGAACTATCAAGCTAGCTGTTCCGATACCTTCAATTTTTACTCCTAGCGCTTCGAGAAAAAAACAAACTTCTTGCACCATATAGTTTGCGCTGGCGAAACTTATTTTTGTGATGCCGGGTATTAATGCGGAAGCAGTCAAGACGTTTTCACAAGCTGTGTCTCCGGACTCATACATTACTATTTCTCCGGGTTTCAGCTTGCCTACCTTAACTTCGTAATTTTTTTGGCTTGTTTTTATCTTTGCTCCGAGTTTTTCAAGGGCAAATATATGAGCGGCTATGGTGCGTTTGCCTAAATTACAGCCGTGCGGATGGGGGATAGTAAATGATGATAGCTTATGAATAAGCGGGCCCATGAACATAACTATGGAGCGAGTCTTGATGGCCGATTCTACACTTATGTTTTCGAGTTTAAATTTTTCCGGAGGTGTGATGGACACGGTGTTGTGATCCAGCCACTTTACTATCACTCCGATGCTTTCCATTATTTCAATAACTCGATGCACTTCTTCGATTCGGGCTATACCGTGCAGAGTCGTCGTCCCGCTATTTAAAAGGGAAGCGCAAAGAAGGCCCACGGAGCCGTTTTTAGAAAAATTGGTTTTAATTGTGCCGCTTAATTTTTTTCCGCCGTTCACCTGAAAGTCTATCGAGTCATTTACAGAAACTATTTTGTGATCCAAAACCTCGCTGATTTTTAGAAGCAATTCCGTAGTAAAATTTTGCTCGCCCTTTTCCATGCGGGGGACCGAGCTCTGCGAAGTACCGAGCGCCTTGGCAAACTCTTCCTGAGTCATGCCCCTATGCTCTCGTAACTCCTTTATAAAAAATCCAATCTTCTGCTGTTCGGTTTCTTCTGTTTGTTTTACCATACCAAGCAGTATATCTCATATATGAGATAATGCAAGTAAATAGAATTTGTGGATAACTTAGTTTCTAGCACTCCCAGAAGCGTAGAATTTGCAGAACTTCGGATTTGATACCTTTTTCGATAAGGTCGACTGCCAGCATTGGCACTTCTTCTCTCTTGTCAAATAAAAGAGCGCCGTTAAATCGGTACTCATTGCCTTTTTTGGAGAGGGAAACTAATACGAGTTTTTTGTCTTTGCCTTGGTTGATTGACAGAACTTTCTCGATAAATTCTTCCTTCGAGCCTCGGAAAGTAGCCGTAAAGCTCACCATTGATTTTGTAATTAGCTTGTTTCTCGTAAGTAAAATATATGCAGTCATGCCGGTGGTTCGGAAATTGCTGTCAATTATATAAAATTTTCCATCAGCTGTGAGGAGCACATCAAGGCCGCCGACTCCGTGCCATCCCATCTTTTGAATCTTCGGCAAGATTTCATGCGTAATCAACTCTTTTATTTTCTTTATCTTCTTGTTTTTGTCTCCTTTAAAAATAAAACCTCCCAAAAATTCTCCGTCGGCGGCAGTAACCTGGTGGTTATAACCTATAATGTGGGGTGACTTTTTTTTATCGAACGGTATTCCGAATTGAATGCCCACATTGTGGAGATAAGAAATATACTTCTCGACGAATATTGTCCCAGCTCTTTTCTTGAAATCTTTTTTTGCTTTTTTAAAATCTATCGTATTTAAACATATTCTAATGCCTTCGCCGGAGCTTGAAGCGGAAATTTTTACGACACAGGGAACGGGTATTTTTTCGGTGGAATCAAAGAAATCCTGACCATTTCTGAATTGGGCATACCTCTTTGGTAAAAATTCAGGATTTACATATTGATCAAGATTTTTCTTGTCGTTAAGCCAAATACTTATTTTTGGGTCGATTTGATAATCATTCAGTAAGCGATCATCTATGATCGGCTGAGCCATGATTAAATTTCTTTTAGATGTCTCCTTGATGAGCGCTTTAGTAATCAGTTCGTTCTTTTTTAATCCGGGAGTTCTTTCATTTATGGAGGAAGGCAAAACTATGATTTGTTCTTTTGGAATAAACGGAATATCGGAATTTTTTCTAAGTAAATCAAGAGATTTATTTCTTAAAATGCTGTGGTATACAACCACTTTCACATTTTTCCCCGCGCAGGCTAGGAGGCGGGCGGAAATTAGCTCGTCCGCCACCGGATCGCCCGCATTATAGAAAAAGGCTGTATCGCCGAGGGGATACGCATAGAAGTATTCGGTTCCTTTGGGTAAATAGTCAGATAAAGTAATCATAAATTTGTTAATATATTTTTAATATAAAAAGTATAGCATAATTTGTGTGAAATCAACTATACGGGTGCAGTAATTCTAGCATTTGCGCGAACTTTTTTCCAGCGAAAATTAAACGAATAGCGTGCCTCGCGCGTGCTACGCACGCCTGTGTGATACACAGTTTCTCCAAAGGAGAAAAGCGAGGCACGCAATGCAAATGCACTCCGCCACAAATGGTCTGGGAAAGTGGAGGCGGAGTGAATGACCGAACGGCTCAAATGGGAAGAAATGAGCCGTTTGGGCTAAATTATTTTTTGGCGGGGATTTTTGGACTCGCCCGCGCGGAGGCAGGGTCTGGGAGGGAATCCGCGCGGGCTTCGGCATTTTTGTTTTGGCGGGATTCGGGTGGGCTTCTAGATTTTAGGAAACTTCAAAATCTCGCTTTTTTGCTTTGTATTTTATATAATTAACAACATAACTTAATAAGAGACCTAAACCTTTAGAAATAAAGGCATGGTCGCGAAACACGGTCTGTGATAAAGAACTCCTAGTCAGAGTTTGCACAGACCGTGTCATATCGGGAAACCGGTATGGATAACCGCAAGGTTATCATGCTGGCTAGGAGCTTTTTGCTAGCTAGTAATTATGTTAGAATTAAATTATTATGAAAAAATATAAATTGATTGCAATTGCTTTTATTTTTGTTTTGGGTTTATTTGCTTTTAACATAAACTCTGTCAACGCATTTCCACCTGGATGTAGCTCGACTTCAGGTTATAGTTCAATTAATGGGGAGTCTTGTGATACAACACCTCAACCAACTTATCCTGGTGGCTGTACCTCAACTTCCGGTTGGAGTTCAACAACTGGGCTAGCTTGTGATGGAACAACTTATACACCTCCTGCTCCGACACCAACTCCTGTTTCAACCTGTCAATCTTCTGGTTACGATTCAGCAACTGTAAGGTACCCCATTCTTAAGACAGAATTTCCAGGCAATTATTTCAATTTTAACTCAACTGATTTTTCAAAGCAAATTGTCTCGGTGACATTTTTAATGCAGTGTGTATTCTCGTAGTATTGTAGATATATATTGTTCTGTAAATT
>CALRHG010000031.1 GCA_943359365.1 Candidatus Nomurabacteria bacterium
TTGCCTGGAAATGCTCCGAACACTTTTTATGCAGGTCAGATGACACTTACCTCATCTATCATCAATCAAGGCGGAGACATATCGCAAACATTTAGTAATATGATTCAGTATCGTGACGCCTCGGCAAATGGCACTTGGACGGACTGGGTGAAATTTGAAATCGCGGGACTCGTCAAAGGAGGCAAGACCGATGTAACACATACATGGATAGCCGGAGCAGGCAAATGGGAATTCCGGCTTGTGGCGAACGATGGTAACACCATCTCCGAGTCCATAAGCTTAACTATTCTTCCGCGTCCAGGGGTTGTTGCCCCTCCACCTTCGTCCGCATCCGGCACGCCAAAGCTAGAGCTCGCAACCCCTGTCATCTCAGGCACACCGGCAGGAACTGGTAAACTGCGCGCAGGCGCTATGACTATTTCGGAAAAAGTAACAAACGTCGGAAACGGCACTGTGTCGTCATTCCAGATTTTGCTTTTGTACTCGACAGACGGGGTGAACTGGAGCGATTGGGTGAGTCTTGATTCTTTAAAGCTTGCTCCGGGAGCTGAAAGGAATATGATATATAAATGGAATGGCGACGCGGGAAAATGGCATTTTAAAGCCTGTGAAGACATCAAGGATACCTGCTCGCCTTCGGTCTCGGTCGAAGTGATTTAAAGTAAAGTTATAAAAGATATTATGGTATGTTATAATAAAATCATGTATCGCAGATTTTTTCTTGGCGTGTTCGCGCTTTCCATAATTTTTTTATCGCTTCTGTCGTTCCATAATCCGAAAACAGATGCCGCGATTTTAACTTCCAGTACCACTCCCGCCGAAAAAGCCGACGCGCTTCTGAAATATCTGGAGGACCTAAAAAAAGAAATCGATGCGATCAATCTGGCGCAAAAAGAGAAAGCTTTACAGGGACAGATCGAAATATCAGGGACCGGAGATTTTGCCGGAGCCTCGGTGATAACATTCGGACTCCCGAATGGTTCACACTTAACCCTTTTTGATAAAACTGAACGCACTATTTCAATAAAAAATAAAAGTTCCGAACCACTCACCTTCGTGTCGCTCGACGGCCTAGGAGGAGCTTTTTCATTCAAGGGAGGAGTTTATCCGGGTACGGGTGGAACATGCAAGAATATTTTGACCGGTACCTGCACAATCGTTGTTGTATTTGAACCAAACAAAGGTAACGGGACTTTTTTTACTGAAGACGTACTGCGCTACAGAACACCGCCGATAAAACTTCTCTATACCGCTCTGTCAAAACAATTTGAATCGAACGCTCTGGTATTTTCCGGTTTTAGCTACCAGCCCTCGGATGTCTCGATTAAAATCTCAAGTTCTGTTCTTCTTACTGCAAGTCTTGAAGGCACTGACAGAAATTTGATTGACATTGATTCGTCTCCGCCTGTTCCAGTAGGATCTACTGCAGAGTTTACCGCCGCTTTTTCTTCAGCCAAAACTTCTCCCCAGATGCCTTTTCGCGATCTGAACATTACTGGCCTTACGCCTCCTTTTTCCATAAAGAGCAATAATTGTACGGAGCCCGGACTCATTAAATACTGCGAAGCGGTTTTAATTTACCGCCCTGTTTCCGGCGGAACTGATGAGCGAGACATCGTGTTTAGCTGGAATGACGGTAAGCAAATTCAAAAGAAAACATTTCACCTAAAAGCCCTTGCCGCCGCATCCGATGAGTTAGTTTCACAGACGCTCATTTTATACAACCAGAACAACTCAGAGAGCGTCGAGATGAAAAATTATTATCTTGCCAATCGTCCGGGTTTTGCAAATGCGAATACGCTTGGCATAAATTATGACACCCAAAAAAGCTGTGCGGGAGAAACGGTCTGCTTGTCGGGAGAAGCTATGCATAAATATTGGTTTACTGAAACAATAGGAAAACCGCTTACGGCTTGGCTGCAATCCCATCCTGACAAGAAAATAACAACCATGATTTTGATGCGCGGCATTCCTAACCGCTTCGTCAATGCGGCGATTCCCGAAGCCGGACTCGTAGGCAGCATTCAAAACGGGATAGGAACCAGTTTTAATATATTTTCGACATCGCTTGATATGGGATCCGTAGAGGCGAGCAAGGCATATATAGATAAATTAAAAGATATGTATGGGCGTATGCCGAGCCCAAAAGTGTTAATTTCCTCGGAGGGCACAGGAAAACAAGGTTCTCATTACTATATTGAAAATGTCCATGATCGTCTTATCCCTGGTCTTGAAGGAGTTGGTCCGGCAGAAGTATTCAATTACAACGAAGCAATGAAGGTGCATAGTTCTTCGGCTCAGGTTTTGTTCCGGGCGAGAGGACAACAACCATTCACTCAGGCAGAAAATGTGCTTGGATATGTGGGGTGGGCATATTGGGGAAAATGGGGCGGAAACTATGCAATCAACGGCGATGTAAAATTTAGCGGCAACTCCGGCTGGTATCTAATCAACACTTTCGAGTCATTTAACGGCATGTGGACTGCCGGAGCTGTGGCAAACGAAAATTTTCAAGGCAATTTTATAAAATGGTTTTCGCGAAACGCTTTCGGTGGAACAAATTATGAAAATACTCCGGTCGGAGCGGTCACTACTATCGAAGAGCCTTCGGCAGCCGGAAAAAATGGACCGGGCTTATTCACTTGTTGGGATAGCGGCAAACCCTTCATCTATTGCGCATGGTCGAGCATACAGAGCCCGTTCTTCCAGGGAGTGGGCGATCCGTGGGTAGCAAAATAATATGCTAAATTTTCAAAAAAACTTTTTAAGAAACTGGAGCGTTTGGTTTTTCTTGCTTGCCGCTTTTATTTTTCCGGCTTATGCGCAAGCTTTGACATTGAACGACCTGACGGCCGAACTGGCGGCACTGGAAGCCACAGCGCAAAATATTTCCGCTGAGATTGTGAAAGCTAAAAATAATCCGCAAACGACAACCGCAGCGCTTGATAAACTATTAGTTGATGTGCAAACAGTTGAAGCTCGCACGCAAACCATCAGAGGGCTTTTAGTAACTGCCCCTTCGGCGCCCATAGTCACCGCTTCTCCTTTGTCATCTTGTGGAGGAAATGTGAGCCTGTCATATACTCCTTCGGTGAGCGGCACAGTTGTAAAATATGATCTGAATAGGAATCCGGACGGAACCCAGACAGCTTCATGGGGAGTAGTCGCCCAAGGAACCGATATCAAAATTTTTCCCGCCATAGATCAGGGGTTGAAGCCGGATACGATATATAAATACCAGCTCCGAGCTGTCGGACCGGGAGACATCGAAGCATTTTCAGAAATCGTGCAAGCGAAATCTTCTGTTGCCTGCCCTCCGCCGCCTCCTCCTGTTTGTGCCGCTCCCCTCACCCAAAATGTTACCGGTATTGAATGTGATCCAAAAAACGGCATCGCTGCCACTTCTGGTTCAGTGACCAGAAGCCAAATAAAAAGCGCCTATCCAAGTTGTACTTTCGGAACGCCGGTTACCGCTGAAAACTCCAAATATGAGAGTGATACTTGTGTGTACACTCCCGTTACTTACGAGCTTAAAGTTTCCACGGCTGGAAACGGCAATGTGACTTCAGCGCCGGCGGGCATCAATTGCGGCAGCGATTGTTCGGAATCGTATACTTCCGGCACATCGGTAACTCTTACTGCTTCTCCAGCCGGAGGCTGGAGATTTGTCACATGGTCGGGAGCTTGTTCTAACATGACCGGAAACTGCGTTGTTGCTATGAATGGTGCAAAAAATGTAACAGCAAATTTCTCCCTGAACCCGGTAGATTTAGGCGGATCATCCAGTACAACGATAATTAATACAACTCCACCGCCTGCCGTGGTAACTACTACTCCATCTCCGACTGCCCCAACGCCGCCTGCGACGACTCAACCTCCGGCATCAACAAATCCTCCTGCAAATGCAACTCCACCGCCAGCTGCGACTATACCGCCAGCAACTACAACTCCTACAGGAACTCTAAGCGCTGGAGGCACAACCGCAGCACCTTCAGGAATAGTACTAGGCGCGACCCCCGGAACAGCGGGACTCCCGCCGCCAACTTCCGTTAGTTCTTCTCAAGTCACACCAGGGGCTGACATCCAGCGCCAATTTCAAAACGGCCTAGTCCCCTGCGGCAAACCAGCCACGGCAGTCACCACAGTCAGCGGTAAAACATATCAGGTGGGGCAAGTCATTCCCTGCGATTTCAACAGTTTCATGAAGTTGATAGATAATATAATGAAATTCATTCTTTTCTCCTTGGCTGTACCTATAGCAGCTTTAATGTTCGCCTATGCAGGATTCAAGCTGGTGACTTCCGGAGGCAGCGCAGAAGCTAAAACTCGAGCCAAGACTATTTTCTTTCATGCTGTTTTAGGCATAGTCATTGCCGCAGGCGCTTGGCTGATTGTAAAGACTATTTTAGATATATTGGGGTATCAGGGAGATTGGATTGGGTTTTAGGCTTGCAGTACATAGAAAATTGCTGTACGCTAGATAGTATATGAATCAAAAACTGCCAACGCTCGAATTTATTTTAAAAAATTACAAAAACTTCAACTCTCGCGCAACTCGCGATGCTCTTCTTGCTTACTGGCAACATATCGAGAAAGGCGGAAAAATGTTTTGGGCGGTGGCGGGCGCGATGTCTTCCGCACAGCTCGGCATCACCCTCGCCGAGGCCATCAGAAAGGGACTGATTCACGGCATGTCTGTTACGGGCGCAAACCTAGAAGAATCTTTATTTCGCCTAGTCGCGCACGATAGTTATAAAGATTTTCCAGACTACAGATATTTTACCAAAGAAGATGATACAAAAATTCTAGACAATGGCATGCGCCGAGTGACAGATACAAGTATTCCGGAAGATGCCGCTTTCCGCGCCGTAGAAAGCATAATTGTGCCCGTCTGGGAAAAAGCCACCAAAGAAAAAACGCGGAAATTCTGGCACGAATATTTTTACGATTTGATTCAGAAAATTGATAAAAAGAAACACGAGGGCAAAGCCGAGGAATGCTGGCTCCTTGCGGCCGCGCAAAATAATATTCCAATAGTCGTCCCCGGCTACGAAGATTCTACCTTCGGAAATATTTTTGCTTCGCATGTAAAACTCGGCCATGCATCTGCAAATATCGCTAAGTCCGGAATAGAATACATGGGAGAATTTTATGATCAATACCAAAAACTTTCCGCAGGTAAGGGAATTGGATTTTTCCAAATCGGCGGAGGCATCGCCGGAGACTTCCCTATCTGCGTCGTGCCATCGCTCAAATACGATATGAAAGTAAAAGCCAAACCTTGGGCATACTTTTGCCAGATTTCAGACTCGACGACTTCTTACGGCTCGTACTCCGGCGCCACTCCGAACGAAAAAATTACTTGGGACAAACTCACCAAAGACACGCCGATGTTCGTCATTGAGTCCGACGCGACCATCGTCGCTCCGCTTATCTTAACTGCGCTTCTAGAATGCAAAGCAAATCCCAAAGAAGCGAACAAATTGATAGAAAAGTATACTGCTTAAAATTATGAAAAAATTCACAACTATCGGACTTGTCCAAACAAAAGCTTCTAATGATATTGGACTCAATATAAAAAAAACAGTTGAACTCGTAAAACAAGCGGCAAAGCGGGGAGCAAAAATTATCTGCCTACAGGAACTTTTTCAAACTCCCTACTTCCCTAAAAAAAGGAAAGAGAGAAAATCTAAATATGCCGAGCCTATTCCGGGACCAACTACAGAAATCATGAGAAGCTTGGCGAAAGAATTGGGTGTGATTATTATTGCGCCTATTTTTGAAAAAGCTAAAAACGGAAAATACTACAACACTGCCGCTGTTTTCGATGAGCGCGGAAAAATGCTCGGCAAGTATCACAAAATTCATATCCCCCACGACCCGGGATTTTATGAAAAAGATTATTTTGAAGAAGGTGATTTAGGCTACAAAATTTTCAAAACTAAATTTGGAAACTTTGCCGTTCTTATCTGTTACGACCAATGGTTCCCCGAGGCCGCGCGGATGGCTAAACTCGCCGGAGCGGAAATAATTTTCTACCCTACTGCTATCGGAGATATTCTAGGTTATGTTCCAAAGGAGGGCGATTGGCATAACGCCTGGGAAACTGTAATGCGTGGACACGCTATAGCCAACAGCATAACTGTTGCAGCCCCAAATAGAGTCGGCAGAGAGAATAAAAGTGTTTTTTGGGGGCAGTCTTTTGTGTGTGATGCTTTTGGTAAAGTTCTAAAGCGCGCCAGCAAAAATAAAGAAGAAGTCGTGGTTGTGAAAGTTGATTTAGATATGAATAAATTTATTTCTGATAGTTGGGGATTTATGAAGAACCGCCGGAGCGATACTTATAAAGCTCTAGGAGGAAAATAAATGGAAGAACGAACCCCAAAACAACTAGGCTACATTATGCCAGCGGAATGGGAAAAGCATGAGGCCGTTTGGCTTGCATGGCCCCATGACATAACCACCTTTACCGAAGGCATTGAAAAAGCTGAAAAAACTTTTTGCGAAATTATTAAATCTCTGGAGGGGGGTGAAAAAGTAGAATTGATAGTTCTGGATGATGCGATGCAAAAACGATCAGAAAATGCGCTAAAAAAATTTGGGGCGGATTTAAACAACATCAACTTTCATCAAGTTCCGTACGCTGATGTTTGGACGCGTGATTATGCTCCCATATTTTTAAAAAATAATGTCTGGACTAAGTGGGAATACAATGTCTACGGTAAAGCCAATGAAGATAAGATTTATTGGGCTCCTCTATTAAAAGACAACCAAGTTTTTAAAAAAATACCTTTGATGGGGGAAAAATTTGAGCCCGGTATAGTTTTAGAAGGCGGTTCCATTGAAGTTAACGGCCAAGGAACTTTAATTACTACTGAACAGTGTTTACTTAATCCAAACCGCAATCCTGATTTAACCAAAGAACAAATAGAACAATACCTAAAAGATTATTTGGGAGTCAAAAAAATTATCTGGTTAAAGCGAGGTTTAGTAAACGACCATACAGATGGCCACATAGACGACCTAGTAAAATTTGTTTCTTCCAACAAAATTCTTTGCGCTTACGAAGAAAATGAAGCAGATGAAAATTATCAAATCCTAAAGGATAACCATGATGCTCTTATGAATTCTACTGACCAGGATGGAAAATCATTCGAAGTTGTTAAGCTGCCTATGCCCCACATAAGATATAAAGAAGGACATTCTGTTCATTCCCAAGATAAAGATACCTCATCACAAAATTCGGAAAGCGAAAAAGCTGCAGCTTCTTATATTAATTTCTATATTGGAAATGAAGCGGTATTAGCGACAATATATAACGACCCCAACGACTCGGAAGCTTTAAAAATCATTCAGGGCTGTTTCCTTGAAAGAAAAGTTGTCGGAATTGATTGCAGTGAAATAATTTACGGCGGCGGAACAATCCACTGTATGACCCAACAGGTGCCAAAGGCCTAAAACAAAACACGCCCGAAGGCGTTTTTTGCGGCACTTATGTTGTTTACGATAAATGTAAGTATTACCTCACACTCACAAGGCTAGTATAGCATACTTGAAATAAAAAAGCAAGTTTTTTTCGCCTTTAATAGAAAAATCCTCTCTTGC
>CALRHG010000032.1 GCA_943359365.1 Candidatus Nomurabacteria bacterium
CCGCAGATTTCGAATCTTGCAGAGAAACTTAGAAAAAGCGAAAAGCAAAATCAAACTTTTTCTCTACCTCGCCCGATGCTTTACAGCAAAAACTTTGACTTTTCTTTTTCTGGATTAAAAACTGCAGTTTTGTATTTAACTAGAAAAATTGGAAAACTTGATAACAAAACAAAAAGCGCCATCGCTCTAGAATTCGAAAACGCGGCTATCGAATGCCTAGTCCACAAAACAAAAAAAGCTATGGAAAAATACGGAGCCAAAACTTTGATCGTTGCGGGCGGGGTTGCAGCCAATAAACACTTAAGAAATGAAATGAAAAAAGTAACGGGGAAAAAGATTAAGCTTCTCTTCCCTACCCAAGAACTTTCAGGCGATAATTCGCTGATGATAGGCATCGCCGGATACTTAAATTATATGAGGAACAAGAAAAAAGTTCCTAAAATGAGCACAATAAAAGCAACTGGTAATTTAAGCCTCTAATATGATATTATTCAGGCATGAATGAGAAGTTGTTAAAGCCTTACAACCCCAAAGAAACCGAAGAAAGAATTTACAAGCTATGGGAAGATAGCGGTTTTTTTAATCCGAACAAAACTCTTGATCCTAAAGCAACACCTTTCACTCTGATAATGCCGCCGACAAATGCAAACGGTTCCCTACATGCAGGCCACGGCTTGGTGATGACGATTGAGGACATAATGGTGCGTTACAAAAGAATGCGCGGATTCAAAACTCTCTGGCTGCCGGGGCTAGACCATGCCGGATTTGAGACGCAAGTTGTCTATGAAAAAAAATTGGAAAAAGAAGGACGCACGAGATTTGGAATGGATCCGAAAGAATTGTATAAGGAAATTTTAGATTTCACTCTCACGAATTCAAAAAATATAAAATCTCAGATAAAAAAAATGGGGGCTTCGTGCGATTGGTCGCGTGAAAAATTTACGCTTGATGACGATGTGATAAAAACAGTGCATCAGACTTTCAAAAGAATGTATAATGACAATTTAATCTACCGGGGAAATAAAA
Source organism: Candidatus Nomurabacteria bacterium (assembly GCA_943359365.1). GTDB lineage: Bacteria > Patescibacteriota > Minisyncoccia > Phycocordibacterales > UBA9973 > UBA9973. The sequence goes on from CALRHG010000032.1 coordinate 1,027, forward strand.
TTGTATCGTGGTGCCCGAAACATCAGACATCATTCTCTGATCTAGAAATAAAAGACGAGGAACGAATTGATAGTTTGTATTATTTAAAATATGGGCCTTTCACGATAGCAACATCCAGGCCGGAAACAAAATTCGGCGATAAATATGTGGTTATGCACCCGGAAGATGCCCGCTATAAAAACTACACAGAAGGTCAAAAAATAAAATTAGAATGGATTAACGGCCCCATAGAAGCCACGGTCTTGAAAGACGAAGCAATAGATATGGAGTTCGGCACAGGAGTCATGACTATAACTCCTTGGCATGACACTGCGGACTTTGAAATCGCCGAGAGGCACAAAATAGAAAAAGAACAGGTCATTGACGAGAACGGAAAACTTCTGCCAATCGCAGGAGAATTCACAGGAGAACACATAAAAAAAGCTCGGCCGCTCATCATCGAGAAACTTCAAAAAAAAGGTTTAGTAGAAAAAATTGATGAGAATTATAAGCACGTTGTCCGAACCTGTTACAAATGCGGAACGCTGATAGAACCTCAAATAAAAAGCCAGTGGTTTATAAAAATGAAACCGCTCGCAGAAAAAGCTCTGGAAAAAATAAACAGCGGAGAAATAGTTTATATTCCGGAACATTATAAAAAAATAACTGTTCATTGGCTATCCAATATTATGGATTGGAATATCTCTAGGCAGATCGTCTGGGGTATTCCTATTCCGGCAAAAATCTGCGCCAAGTGCGGGCATGGCATGGCAGATCTAGGGAATACAATAAAAAAATGCGATAAATGCTCTGGCGAGGTAATCCAGGATAAAGATACTTTTGACACGTGGTTTTCATCAGGACAATGGCCTTTTGTTACGCTCGGCTATCCTGATTCCCCTGACTTTAAGACTTTCTACCCGACAGACGTGATGGAGACAGCCGGAGAAATAATATTTTTCTGGGTTTCCCGCATGATCATGCTCGGGCTTTACATCACGGGAAAAGTGCCTTTTAAAACAGTTTACTTACACGGGCTCGTGCTCGACGCCAAGGGACTAAAAATGAGCAAAAGTAAAGGAAATGTTATTGATCCGTTGGTGCTGACAGAAAAATACGGCACCGATGCTTTCCGCATGGGAATGGTTGTGGGCAACACACCCGGGACATCGCTTGCTTTGGCAGAAGATAGAATCCGAGGTTATAAAAATTTTGCAAATAAAATTTGGAATGTCACACGTTTCGTCTTAGATAACACGAAGGACGCAGACAACTTTGATCCTAAAAACTATGACGAAGAAGATGCAAAATCTGAGGAAGAACTAAGTAGTCTCATGAAAGAAATCACAAAAGAAATGGATGAATTTAAATTCTACATCGTCGCAGAAAAACTTTATCACTATTTCTGGCACACATTTGCCGATATTATCATCGAGCGCTCAAAGAAAAAGATTTTAGAAAATAAAAATGCTGATTCGGCAAAAATACTTATATATAGACATTTAAATATATTACTGAAGGCCTTGCACCCCTTTATGCCATTTGTCACAGAAGAAATATGGTCTATGATGCCTAATAAAAATAAAAGTTTGCTATTAATTGCAACATGGCCAAATCAAAATGACTAGCGATCCAAAAATTCTCGGCTTAGCTTTCTTAGGTGGAGTTATTCCCTCTCTTATATGGCTGTGGTTTTGGCTCAGAGAAGACAAAAAAAATCCTGAGCCAAAAGTAATCCTGACTGTAATTTTCATTGTCGGGATTATCTCTGTGATCTTCGTCCTGCCAATCCAAAAATTCATACAGGGCAATATTGACTCAGGCACTTTGGAACTAACTCTCTTGGCAGGCGCGGAAGAGGTAATTAAATATCTGGCTGTATTGATTGTGCTTTTAAAAACGGGCTTTATCGACGAACCAATTGACTGGCCGATATACTTGATCACCGCTGCCTTGGGCTTTGCAGCCCTTGAAAATGCCCTATTCTTGATCAAACCGCTGTCGCTTGGCCAAAACACAGTAGGATTGCTCACCGGGGAGCTTAGATTTCTCGGTTCTACCCTGCTGCATACTGTTTCGAGCGGAATGCTGGGTATTCTTCTGGCAATTTCCATGCATTTGGGCGCATTTGTAAGAAAAATATATCTCATTGCCGGCATCGTCCTGGCTACCACCTTGCATAGTGTCTTTAATTTTTTTATAATAAGGAATGGCGGAGACGATTTTTTGAAAGTGTTCGGTTTCTTGTGGGTCGTAACTATCATTATGATGTTACTTTTTGAAAAAGTAAGGAGAATGAAATAAAAAAAATTATTAATTAAGCCAAAAAATTATGGAAAAGAAAAGAAGCTTTTGGGATAGACTAACGGGAAACGTTCGTGAAGAGGACGAACATGAAGAACCAAAAAAAGTAACTCTGTCGGCGCATAGAGGACTTAAAGAAAAGAAACAGGATAAACAGGAGAAGCAAGAAAATAACTGGATCGAAGAAGAAAATGAAGAAGCAGAACTGGCTGTCGACGTTTATCAGACGCCGACGGACATCGTCGTGCAGACATTTGTAGCCGGAGTAAAGCCGGAAGATTTAGAGCTCTCCATCGCCCGCGACATGATCACCATTCACGGCAAGCGCGAAGAGCATCGAAATATAGACGAAGAAAATTATTTCACCAAAGAGCTTTACTGGGGCAGATTTTCTCGCACCCTATCGCTCCCTCTTGAAATCGAACCGGAAGAAGTGGAGGCGACAGAAAAACACGGACTCCTAACCATCCGCCTGCAAAAGGTAGACAAAGACAAAACGAATAATATTAAAGTTAAATCACTCTAGAAAAACTCGAATTTGTGCCTGGGGGCAGAATCGCACTGCCGACCTATCCCTCTTCAGGGGAGAGCTCTACTACTGAGCTACCCAGGCATGTTTTTTGTTTTTACGGATTCCAAGCTTTAAACCCTGCGCTTACGCTTTCATACATCTTTTTTGCTTCATCAAAATACGGCTCAATGAAATAATAAGCGCCGACTGCTGAACCGATAATCACAGCCCAATATAAAAAGTTCATAATATTAGACACTCTCTGCGAGCGCTTCATTGCATGAAGCATTTTATTGTTGTCTTCCGCAAGGCTAACGGCTTTATTTAAAAGTTCCTTTTCTTCCGGCGACATGGATAAATACTAGCAAAAATCTATAAAAAAATCCAATTCCAAATCAACTTTTTATGTGCTAGATTATACACATAGTCCTCGTAGTTAAATGGATATAACGACTCCGTCCTAAGGAGTAATTGTAGGTTCGATTCCCGCCGAGGACACCCTGATGAATCCGAAGCACCAAAAAATTCTGCAATACATAGCCATTCCGCTCATCGCGGTAGTTTTTTATTTCATATTGATTTTTATTTACAAGAAGCTTGGCTTGCCAAGCCCGGAGATGATTATTGACTGGACGAAAAAATATTATGAACAATACGGATACTGGGTGGTCCTGATAGGCGCACTAGCGGAAGGCGCTTTGTTCATCAATTGGTACCTGCCTGGGTCTATCGTGGTCGCCTTGGGAGCGGTGCTCGCCAAAGATGCCGGCCTGAATATTTTTCTTATGCTTGCCATGGTGATCGTCGGATTTTATGCGACTGCGCTTTTAAATTACGCATTCGGTCGCTACGGCTGGTACCATATATTTATAAAACTAGGGCTCAAACAGCCCCTAGAAAAAATACAGTCAAAAGTTCAGGATAAGGGGCTAAAAATATTGTTTACCACCTATGTCCACCCAAATTTCGGCGCGCTGGCGGCGACCAGCGCCGGCATATTGCGCATGAATTTTTACAAATTTGCCGTCTACGCATTTATCGCAATAGCTATTTGGAATAGTTTTTGGACAGCGATATTTTATTATTTCGGATCGGGACTCATCAAACACCTAAACCTGCTCGTTATAGCCGGAGCTGTCTTCGTCTATATCATGTTCTATAAAAGCTTTAAAGAGAAATCAAAAGAAGAGGAAGGAAAAGAAACAAGCCACCTCAATGTGCCTTAGAGACCGAGCAATTGAACTACTTTAGGTTTGTTGAAACCGATGACCATCTGGTCGCCAATGAGAATAACCGGCACGCCCATCTGCCCGCTTTTTTCTATCAACTCTTTCCTTTTCTCCGGATCGGCAGCGACGTTATAGTCAGTGTAAGCGATATTTTTCTCCTTGAAAAAATCCTTCGCCATGTGGCAGAAATGACAGGACGGGGTTGAATAAATTGTTACGGTTTGCATGAAAGAAAAATTAATTATTAATTGCTTATAATATATTATCACATTCCGGTGCGGGATGCGAGAATCGAACTCGCGTCTAATCCTTGGGAAGGACTCATTCTACCACTAAACCAATCCCGCGTTACTTATTTCACTAGATTTATTGGAGCGCCGGCGATGAAGCCTTTGATGTTTTCAATCGTGACTCGGATGATTTCCGCTTCGGCTTCGGTTGAATAAAAAGCTATATGCGGAGTCACGATGACATTCGGCATATTTATAAGCACATGATCTTCCAGCAAAGTTTTATAATCTTTAAAGCTCTCCGCTTCTTTTGAGCTTAAAATTTTAACTTCTTCCTTCAGTTCCCTCTCATCTTCGAGAACATCAAGCCCTGCGCCGGCAATAATACCATCCTTGAGCCCCCAAACCAGCGCCTCGGTATCAATTAACGCTCCGCGGGCAGTATTTAGCAAATACACCCCGCGCTTCATTTTGGAAATGGATTCTTTCCCTATTAAATGGTGATTCTCTTTGGTATATGGAGCGTGCACAGTTATGACATCAGACCCGACAATAACCTCATCGAGGCTTTTATACTCAAAACTATTTTCTTTAGCAAAATTAAAATCCGGAAATAAATCATAAGCGATGACATTCATGGCGAAACCTTTTGCAATTTTAATTACATTTTTTCCTATCTTGCCGGTGCCGATGACCCCCAGGGTCTTTCCTGCTAAATCAAAACCCTTCAGTTGAGAAATTACGAAATCATCACTCTGCCTGAGCTGACTATTAGCTTCCGAAATTTTTCTGGAAAGATTTAACAAAAGCGCAAAGGTAAATTCTGCCACCGGGATAGAACCATAAGCCGGAACATTGGAAACTTGGATTCCTTTCGTCCGGCAATAATCAATATCGATATGCTCAAATCCGGTCGTGCTTGTGTTTATAAATTTCAAATTCGGCAGCTTTTCGATTACTTCCTTATCTACCAAACATCCGTTAAAAATAGAAACAATCTCAGCGCTAGCGGCTAAAGCCACATTCTCTTTGTTTAATTTCTCAGTAAAATATGAAATTTCACTATCTCCGAAAGATTTTTCTAGGACTTTCTTGTCCTCTTCGTATCTTCCATCAAACACTTCATTTGTCTCAAAAAAGGCTATTTTCATATACTTATTATATCATATTATTTGAACCAATTCGTAAAAAAAGACCAAAATCCGCCCGAAGAAACTTCTTCAGTTTTAGGCGGATTTTGGTCTTCTACTATCACTATCACGCCTTCTCCCTCGCGAGCTAAGCCGAATTTAGTGCGGATGCTCTCCTCCACCCCTTCGTCTGTCTTTAATTTTTCAATATCGGATGAGAGCTGCTGTTTTTGTTTTTCTAATTCTATTAATTTATTTTGAGCTATTTTTCTATTTTCTCTGGTTGACGCCATTTTGCCCAGCAAACCAATCACGCTCCAGGCAAAAATAAGCATCAGGATAGCTAAAAATGCCAAAACGGGCTTTGACTGCATAATATTTCTCCAGCCTCTTTTGTGTTGAAAATTTCTCATGATATGTTAATATGATACTATGCTTTTCAATAAAAAACATCAAAAGAAAATACAAATAGTTTGGGCAGCCGTGAGTTTGCTTATCATCCTCAGCATGGTTCTGCTGTACTCTCCATTCTTTAGCCCGCAGTAGACGACCGCATCATTTTCAAGAACACATCCTGTGGAATGTTTACTTGTCCGCGCTCTTTCATTTTCTTCTTGCCTTTCTTTTGCTTTTCGCGGAGTTTCATTTTGCGAGTGATGTCTCCCCCATACATGTGCGCCGTCACGTCTTTTTTCATTCCTGAAAGCGTGCGAGAAGAAATTATGCGCCCGAATGCCTTGCCCTGGATCTTCAAAGTAAACATTTGGCGAGGTAAAAGATTTTCTAATTTTAATACAGAACTTTCAGCCTCCTCAGGCGCTCGTTTTTTAGAAACAACTTTAGAAAAAGCCGGGACTATCTCATCCGCCACTAGTATATCCAAACGAGTGACATTCGCTTCGCGCATTTCCGCCATTTCGTAAGAGATAGATCCATAGCCGGAGGAAGTGCTTTTCAATTCGTCGAAAAAGTTTCGCATCAGCTCGCGCAGAGGCATCTTCACGGAAATAGATGAACGATTGTCTCCGAAATTTTCCGTCTCCCCGACTTCGGCTTCATGGTCGAATAAAATCTGCATAATATTGCCGATATACCCCGAAGGCGAAATTATCCGCGCTTTCACCCACGGCTCGAAAACAGTTTTAATGTTTCCATCATCAGGGAAAAAATACGGCGA
>CALRHG010000033.1 GCA_943359365.1 Candidatus Nomurabacteria bacterium
GGTGATCCTTTTATGGCGGTTATTGATGGCGTAGAAATTGCGTCTATTAAAAAATTAACTTTTGATGGCAAAAAAATCGGCGTGTTTCTTTATGAAGAAAAACCTGGTGCATTGATTGGAGTTGATCTAAATAAAAAAGTAGGAACATATAAATTGATTGTGGAATTTGCTGATGGGAATATTCTAGAAAAAAATGTTGAAATCGTGCTTCGAGATAAAATAGAAAAGCCTCTCGGTATTCCCGAGAAGCTCGGTGGAAATACTAAAGCAAGCGCAGACAAGCTGGTATCCACTTTGAATGCAGATAATAAAAAGCTCGCCGGGCTGCGCACAAACGCAAAATCTCTTTGGAAAGAAAAATTCATAGAGCCCGTGAAGCAAATCACTATCACCAGCCCTTATGGCAACTCCAGAAAGACAGGAGGATACGCCATCCCCCACAAAGGCGCGGACTACAAGGCAAAAATCGGCGCTGAAATTCTTGCGATCAACCGCGGAGTCGTGCGCTCCATCCAAACGCTCCGTAATCACGGTAAAACAATCGTCATCGACCACGGGCAGGGAGTGATGAGTTTTTATCTGCACTTGTCTAAATTTAAAGTGAAAGTGGGCGACGTAGTGGAGCGAGGAAAAGTTATCGCCCTCTCCGGAGACTCGGGCTATACCCTAGGCGCGCACCTGCACCTCGGCATTCGCATCAACGAGATTGCGATTGATCCGGTGAAATTTTTTGAGCTATTTAAGTAAGAAAAAAACTTAAAGATAATTTTTAGCGCGGAAGGTTCACGCCAAAGGCGGGAGGAATGCGCAAAAATTATCTTTAAGTTTTTTTATTTCGGATACCAATTAAGTAGCACAACTTCTATATTCGGATCCCCAGCGTTCACTAAACTTTTAAATTTATTTACGTCCGCAAAACCATCTCGTTCGCGGTAATGATACGGATAAACTTGTTTTGGCTTGAAAGCGAGCACGCCGGCAGCGGCGGAATCCGCGTTCATTGTAAACGGCAAATTCATAGCCACAAAAGCGATGTCGATATTTTTCAAGGCCCGCATCTCCGGAATGTCTGCTGTATCGCCGGAAATGTACACTCTTTTCGTTTCATCGCTGATAACATAGCCATTCCCCCTGCCCTTTACATGATACGCATCAGACTTTTCCGGCAAGTTGTACATCGGAATAGCTTCGACAGTAAAACCGTTTAAGTTTACTTTTTGGCTGGTTTTTTGATTAGTCTTTTGCCCATTTTTTATCACCAATAATTCTCCGGCGACGGAGTTTGGAAACTTGTCCGAGAGTGCCATCGGAATGATGATGAGAGTCTTTGCCTTGGAGACAGCTTCCAGGGTTTTGATATCAAAATGGTCTCCGTGAATATCTGTAATAAAAATTAAATCCGGCTCCGGCTGACCGGCAAAAGCTTCCGCTCCGCCGACGGGGTCTGTGTAAATTATTTTTCCGTCCCACTTCAGCACCATCGTCGCATGCTCGATGGGGACTATTTCGATATTATTTATATTTGAGGTTTGTGTATTTTTCATATTAATATTATTCCATATCAAAAAAGCAGCGACAAGTAAAATCAGGGTGACGAGAACTTTGTGCGTGTGAGCTATCTTTCGCATCATAATACTATTTTAACATAAGTTTAGAATTTGGGAAGCAAGTCCCCTGTTGAAGAAACTGCAACCCCCTTTTATCCCCCCTTATCAGGGGGAATCCCTCACCCCTTCCCCTCTCCATAAATAATTTTATGGAGAGGGGTGGATGTAGCAGCAGACGGGGTGAGGTCGCCTCCCTTGACAAGGGGAGGTCAGGAGGGGTTGAATTTAAATTTTTAATATCAAAAATCCGATTACCAATGCCAAAACTGCCAAGAACCCCAAAGTATATATGAACAAATGCACGGCTTGTTTCTTCGCGCCTTCTAGAAAAAGTAACACCGGTTTTAGGAGTACGAGCGACGCCGTCACGCAGGCTGAAATGATAAAAATCAAAAGCACAAAAACGGGCATGAGCCAAGTTTCCGGTTCAGCTTCCAACCTTTCCCCAAAATAGCTTATCAGCCACATCAAGAGGACAATATACGCAGCAACGCCGACTGCATTTAGAAATGCTCTCTTGATAAGATCGTTTTTAGACATAATTTTTACGCGTGCTTGAAATCGTAATGTAGTCCGTCCGTGCAGCTGCATTTTACGAGCGCGTGATTATGACTCGCGCAAGTTTGTGCTTGGCAAGTGCCAGGCTTGGGGGAGACTCCCCTGCACCCGCCTAGGCAAATGTAATGGTCTTCTTGTTTTTTATTTTCGTCACTCATGATTTTAAATCTTTTTTACTTTATACTTCCCTGCTCCGCAGCCGAGGATAGACACTAGTCCGGCGAGAGTTGCAAGCGGCAAAGCAAACATTCCAAAACCAAAATCTTTTGTCAGATAGACAGCGACAAGCATAACGATAAATAGGAAAGATACCGCAACTTCGGTTAGCAGACCGATAATCAGCATGAGACCTCCAATTAGCTCTCCGTAAGTGACGATGTATGTAAGAACATCTGGTATACCCATCTTGGCAAAATTTGCTAATGTACCTGCCATATCATTAATTTTCATCCACGCGCTGTAAACAAAAATTCCGCCGATAATAACTCTCACGATAAGCAATGCAATGTCCGGAGACACTTTTAATTTATGATGTAACATAAAAAAATTTATTAATAATAATTAGGCTAATTATATATCAACTAATAATAAACACAAATACTACTTATCAGTCGTTAGATTTTTCCCTTGTTTTTATTTTCGGCTCTGATTTCTTTGGAAAGAATTTTCCCGCCTTCTGCCATACTATATATGTGTGCTTCCGCCAAGCCGATTTCCAGATCGGAAACTTCATCAATCGAAAGATCCTCCAGATGTTTGACTAGGGCTCGTAGCGAATTCCCGTGTGCAATAATAATAACATTTTTTCCGTCTTTCAAATCAGCCTGAATCGTATTTTGATAGTACGGAACAATGCGGTTGTGGACATCTTCCAATGTTTCGCCTTCCGGAATCGGGTGATCCCACCCCCGCCGGATCTTCGCAAATTCAGCCTCGCCCACTTCTTCTTTGACCTGCCATTTATTTTTGCCGGTATAAATCCCGTAGCTCCTTTCGTTCAAGGCTTTGTGAAAGATCGTCGGAATGTGCCCGAGCTTCAAATTGCTTTTAATAATTTCCCACGTTTCTACGGTTCTAATCAGAGTCGCGCAGTATGCTTTATGAATAGGAATATTTTTGAGATGCGCCGCCGTTTTCAAGGCTTCTTCTTTTCCGTCTTCATTCAGAGAGACATCCTGCCACCCGGTCCACAGGCCAAGCTTGTTCCATTCGGACTTTCCGTGTCGTACGAGAATAAGATGCGGCATATATAATTTATATCTTTTTCTTCATTACTTGTTTGACTGTCGGTTTTACTTTCTTGACCGGAGTCAAAATAGGAGCAGACTTCTTTGCTTTTACCACTGGCGCGAGGGCGGGAGTAATGACGGGAGCAGGAGCGGGATCCGGATCTTTAGCGACAGTACCCTCAGTCAAAATTACAATACGGCCACTCACAATATTTTTTTTCGCCGACATTTTTACCAGAGTCATATTTTGGTTGCCGATAAACAGGTTAAACTCTCCGGACTCTTCCGGCACACGCACATTGAAATTACCGTTCTCATCAGTGTTTCCGGCAACCACTTGGCGGGTAGTGAGACTTTTCAGGAAAACCTCAACCAGAGGAAGAGGAAAAGCCGCAGCCAAAGCTGGCGCCTGAACCGCAAAAAACAGAGCAAACCCAAGCACAGCCAATATCAAAAATTTTGTTTTCATGTCCCCTTTATACTCGATATGCCTTCAGAAATCAAGGACAGGAAATTAAATGCTTGAACCTACCGTTTGTCTTTTACTCAGTTTCTGATACTATGGTAAAAGCTCTTTTTAAACAATAAATTCCGAGGTATCCGCCACAGGCGGATAAAGCTCAGCGTAGACTTGCCCGCCTGTGGCGGGGCGGTCGCCTGTTGTATAATAAAGTTATGTTTTGGGTTTACGTAGTAAAAAGCCAAAAAGATAGCAAGTTTTATACTGGTATGACTAACAATCTTGAAAGAAGATTGGCTGAACACAACCTCGGAATGAAGTCCACTCCTTCAACCCACAATAGAGGCCCTTTTGTTTTGATTCATCACGAAATCTTTCAAACAAGAGATGAAGCAAGAAAAAGAGAAAAATGGCTTAAAAGTGGCGCAGGAAGAGAGTGGTTGAAAATAAATTCCGAGGTAGCTCAGCGGTAGAGCGGTCGCCTGTAAACCATATTGCAGCTTCCTACTGAAAGGTAGGTTGAAAAAACAAGGTGAATTCGGGGAACCCCAATTATGGGCAATCCCGAGCCAAGCTCCGACGCAAGGTCGGAGAAGGTGTAGAGACTATCCCTTCGGGGAGTACATCGATAGTATGTCGGTGGAAGCGCCTTGCTCCTAAGTTCATTTATGAATATGGAGATGATATAGTCCATGCTTCTAGCAATAGGAGACAACATGTAAGCGATTGGTCGTAGGTTCGATCCCTACCCTCGGAGCCAATAAATAGGCACCAACATACTGGACACAAACTTGTGGTCAAGGTACTATGGATAGATGAAATTGATGTTTTTATCTAGAAAGAATCTGGGTCTTCATCTGCTTCGCTTTGGACTCGTGGTGGTATATCTTTACTTCGGTTTTGCTCAGCTTTCTGATCCGGAGAGCTGGTCGGGTATTGTGCCGAACTGGGCGACTTCGATTTCTACACTCGATGCCGTGACGATCACTTACATGAACGCTATTTTTGAAATCGCGTTCGCCCTCCTCCTAGCTTTTGGACTTTGGACTAAGTGGGTTTCGTTTTTCCTTGGTATACACTTGGCAGTCATCACCTTAACCTTAGGCTTTAGCCCGGAGGGAGCGCGCGACTTCGGTCTTACACTAGCTACCTTTGCACATGGATTCATGGACGACGATGCTAAAAAGTTCCCAGCGCCTTAGGCGCTGTATTACCAAAATTCTACAGCAGTTTAAGCAAATCGCTTATATCATCAATAAAAAAGTCTGGTGCAGGTTCGTGTAAATTATCCACATGGAAACCATACTTCGCGCGGATGGTTTTGGTGCCAGCATTTTTGCCGGCTTCAATATCTAAATGCGAATCCCCTATCATCACTGCCATTTCAGGCGCCTCTTTCATGTGTTTGAGCGCCTTCAAAAGCGGCTCCGGGTGCGGTTTTAAGTTTTCCGTATCTTCTTTGGAAAGAACTACTTCAAATAAATCGAAAACTTTCGCATCTACCATCGTCTGAGTAGAGGTCTTGTTTGAACGGCTGGTTACCGCCGCAAGCCTATAGCCTTTTTGTTTTAACTTTTGCAAGGTTTCGAGAGCAGTAGGGAAAATCTGGGCCAGATGAAAATTTGAACGCTGAAATTCCCGATGCGCATCCATAAATTTTTCCGTATCTTTATCTTTGCCGACTAGCCCTGCGTAATATTCAGGAAATGGCAGCCCGACTAATTTTTCCATTACCGAACGCTCCGGCACAGGATAACCAAAACTTTTTAGCACATGCTCCGTAGGCTGTAAAATAAACTCCTTAGTATCAAGTACTGTGCCGTCAATATCAAAAAGAAGTGTGGTGATTTTTTTCATGTTTTTTAAAAAATACTCGTAAAAAGCCTGAAGATCGGGGACAAAATATAATCGAATAATTTCGGCTTGTACTCGGAAGAGTCGAAAAGCGTAGCACCTTTCCTCCACTCGCCCACGATTTCGGATAGCTTCCCCACCGCGTCTTTATCTTTCAAAAATATTCCAACTTCGGAATTCCACTCAAAAGACAAAAAGTCCAAATTGTTCGAACCCACCATGCCTTGATCAGAGTCTATTATCATCACCTTAGCATGATTCATCTTCGGCTCCAGATAAAACTTGATGCCGAGCTTCGTGAGCTTGTACATATAAAAATAATTCACTCGGTCAAGGAAAAAATAATCAGTCTTCTTTGGCACCAGCACCTCCACCCTTATCCCGCGAAGCGCCGCCTGATGCAGAACTCCAATAAACCAGCGTTTCGGCATAAAGTATGGCGTAACCAGCGCAATACTCTTCTCCGCCTCGCCTAAATATTTTTTATATAGCTTCTTCAAACTTAAATGTTTCCTGACCGGAAAATGCTCGACCAGCCACGCCCGCGTTTTGTCTAAAATTATTCTTTTCCTTTGGGCGATAATCAGAGGGTCTTTCCCGCCGGACTCCGCATACACTTTAGCGAAGGAGCGGATGATGGAACGCACCAGTTTGCCCTTCACCCGCACCACCAAGTCGTCCCAAGTCCAAGCCAGCTTGTTGAAATTCACTCCGCCGACAAAAGCAATGCTCTCGTCTACTATTAAAATTTTCCTGTGCGTGCGATGCAAAAAATAGCTGAGAAAAAAAAGTTCCGCTCCGGAGGCCCGAAGTTCCGCGATCGAAGTATTGCTCAAATTGAAACTCCCGAAATAGTCCAACACCACCCGCACTCGTACCCCGCTTTTAGCTTTTTCTTTTAGTAATTTTAAGAAATCAAAATCCTGCAGATTTTCTTCGAAAATATACATTTCCAGATAGACAGACTCATTCGCAGACTCTATGGCCTGATACATAGCCTGCCAAGCTTTTTTGGAACTGGAGAAAAATTTGTAAGGCATTTTGTGGTGTCATTATATCATTTGCTCGAACTTTTTTCCAAAAGAAGCTAGATGAAGAATGAGGCATACCACGCGCTAAAGCGCCTCTGTGCGAAGCACAGAGCTTTTCCAAAGGAAAAGTGTGGTATGCCTCCAAACAACAAAATGGACTC
>CALRHG010000034.1 GCA_943359365.1 Candidatus Nomurabacteria bacterium
AAGTTATGAAAAACTTCTAAAAGATAAGAGAATCGAGAAAGAAAAAATAATTAGATTGTTTGAAAATGAGTAAATTTTGCGGGATCGTCTAAAGGTAGGACGTCGCTCTCTGAAAGCGAAAATTTTGGTTCGATTCCAAGTCCCGCAGCAGTTAATTTTTCGCCTTACCAACGCACGCTTGTATAAAAGCAGAGAAAAGCGGATGCGGAGCAAGCGGGCGAGATTTGAATTCCGGATGAAACTGCGTTCCCAGGCAAAACGGATGATCCTTCAGGGAAAGCTCGGCGATTTCCATTAAAATTCCGTCCGGAGATTTGCCGGAAAATACCAGACCGGCTTTCTCCAAATCCGGAATATATTTCGGATTAACTTCGTATCGATGCCGGCTGCGTTCAGAAACTTTCGATTGATCGTATGCCGCCTTGGCGATAGTTCCCTCTCCGAGCACGCAATCGTAAACTCCCAAGCGCATCGTCGCTCCGTAATTTTTGTTTTTTATTTTTTCAACTTGGTCGGCCATCGTGGCGATAACCGGATGCGGAGTATCGGCATTCATCTCCGTCGAGTTTGCATCTTTCAGACCTAAAACATTGCGGGCGTAAGCGATCGTCATTATCTGCACCCCGAGGCAAAGCCCGAAGTACGGGATCTTTTTTCGGCGGGCGTAGTCCGCCGCCAGGATCATTCCCTCCACTCCCCGATTGCCGAATCCGCCGGGCACGATAATACCGTCCAAACCGTCAAGCTCGCTCAAAAGTTTAGCGTCCTTTTCGTACTTTTCCGAATCTAGCCATAAAACATTGGGTTTTACGCCTTCTGCCCAAGATGCGTGATAGACAGACTCAATGACGGAAATATAAGTATCCTTGGCATTTTTGAAATTAAAATATTTGCCGACGATGCCGATGGTCACTTCTTTTTTTATATTTTTTATTTTTTTCGACAACGCCCGCCATTCCTTCATGTCGGTCCTCTTCGGCTTCAAGCCGAGGACTTTCAAAAGGTTCTCGCCGAGCTTCTGGTCGTCGAAATTTATCGGCGCATCGTAAATAGAGTAGACATCCGGAGCGGAAATCACCCGGTCTTCCGGAATGCTACAGATCGTGCTGATCGTGCGCTTGATGCTCAATGAGGCCGGAATCTCCGAACGGCAGATTATAAAATCCGGCGAGAGCCCGGCGGAGTTCAAGCTGATGATCGCGTACTGGGTCGGCTTGGATTTCTGCTCACCCAGAATTTTCGGTATCGGCAAGTAGCTCACCATCACCACGGCCACATCCTTTGGATTTTTAGACTTCATCATGCGAGCCGCTTCGAGAAAAGGCAGAACTTGATATTCCCCGATCGTACCTCCGTATTCGACGATAGTTATTTCAGAATTATTTTTTTGCTGGCACTGCTCTATCCGGCGGATAATTTCTTTTGGAATGTCGGGGTAAACTTCCACGTCTTCGCCTCCGTATTCCAGATTTCGCTCGCGGCGGATGACTTCCTGATACACCTGTCCGGTCGTAATGTAATTGTCCCGGGTGCAGATCTGGCCGGTGAATCTCTCGTAATTGCCCAAGTCCTGGTCCGCTTCGATGCCGTCTTCGCCCACGAAAACTTCTCCGTGCTCCGCCGGACGGATAGTGCCCGCATCAATGTTCACATACATGTCGGCTTTGATGTTGGCTACCCGATACCCCTTGCCCTGCAGAATATTGCCGAGCGAAGAGGCGACTACCCCTTTGCCTACTGAAGACATTACTCCCCCCACCACGAAAATGTATTTTGAATTATTTTTCTTCATATTTTTACCCGCACACTTATTTGTATGATATTGAGTACAATGCGCCTTGGGCTTGGGCGCGTCATACATATAAGTGTTCGGGTTTATTTATTCAAGTATCTGCGAACTGCAAGGAAACTCGAAACCACACCCAAGAGTATACCTGATAATAAAATTATTGCAAAAATCTGGAAGAAATTAGAAAGATAATAATTGTACATATTGATACCGAGGAAATCAGTCATATGCTTCCCGAGCCAGGCAGTCGCCGGAGCGAAAATAATCAATATCACGATCGTGGCCACAATCCCATACAGCGCGCCCTCCACCATGAAAGGCCCCCGCACCCGCATCTTGGAAGCTCCGACTAGGCGCATCACGCTGATTTCTTCCTTGGTGAAGAAAATAGTCAGGCGGATAATGTTGAAAGTGATAATTATCGAAGAGATTACTAAATAAAGCGTGAGCAGGAAACCTAAGCGCTGCGAGCCGGAGATTATTGAATTTAGTCTTTCTATGACCAATTTATTTTGGTAGTAATTTATCTTATATATAATCGAAGATGTCCCTACCACCAAAGCATTGTCGGACTCCATAAATTTCGCGATATTCTCGTACTGAGAAATCTCTTTGGCTTTGACGTCGAGCGTCGCCCCGAGAGGATTTATCCCTATTTCATCCAAGGCGGCTATTGTAGAGTAATCCTCGGAATGAAGTTTGCTAAAAGATTTAAAATTATCTTCGGCGCTCGTAAAAGAAACTCTGTCTACTTCCGGCAGTTTTTCGAGAGAAGATTTCAGAAGCATAATTTTCTCTTCGGGCGCACCCGTATTGAAATAAATAGTTATGTCCACTTTATTTCTTATCTGATCAAGAGCAGAGTATAATACTGCCTGCAAAAGGACGATCAGGAGGATTACGGCCAGAGTATTCATGACCTGCAGAACGGCAGCAAAAGAAACCGAGCCGTTTCGCTTAAAATTTACATACCCTGCTTTTATAATTCTTTTTAGTTCAGTCATTTTATTTGTGGTGTTTAGTGTCTCTAATAACTTTACCATTTTCCATGGTAATAACCCTCTTGCCAATCGCGTCAATCACTCCCTTATTATGAGTCGCCAAGATCACTGTCGTGCCGAGATCATTTATTTTTTTTAAAATTTGCACTATTTCGTGAGTATTTATAGGATCCAGATTGCCTGTCGGTTCGTCGGCGATGATAAGCTCCGGCTGATTGATGATAGCGCGAGCGATAGCGAGGCGCTGCTGTTCTCCGCCGGAGAGCTGCTTCGGAAAATGATTCATGCGGTGGGAGAGATCCACCAATTCGAGCACATGTGGCACATCAGAAGCTATTTCTTCATCTGATTTGCCGACCGCTTCCATCGCGAAAGCTATATTTTCGAAAGCAGTTTTGTTCGGCAACAGCTTGAAATCCTGAAACACCATGCCGATCCTCCGGCGCAACTTGGTCAAATCCTTATTTTTTAATTTATGCACATCGATCGACTCAAAAAAGACCGTGCCGTCGGTCGGAATCGTGTCCGCTAAAATCATTTTCGTTAAAGTCGTCTTGCCCGCGCCGGAGTGCCCCACGATAGACACAAACTCCCCCGCCGTGATAGTCACCGTCACATCATCGAGCGCCACCGCATCCTTATAAACTTTTGAGACATTGTTAAAGTAGATCACCTACTCATTTTAACACAGAAATTTATTTTTGGTATAATTTTTTACCAATTAGCCGCCCCTGGCGTATACACGGCAAAAGTGCATGGAACCAGAGGGCCCCAAGCGGTGTACGGAGGATTGGAGGGATTGCGGGCTGGATCATACATGCCGTCAGAGGGCGAAACCGGACATTTTTCCACCGTTTGAAAATTCAGTAATTTATAATCCGTGCCATTGCTCTGGTAATAATACCCGGTGTCCGTGCCTAAATCTTTGGGATCAGTAGGGAGAATCGCTATGTAAAGAGGAGCCAAATCAGGGATCCAGCCAGTCGGCCCCGAGGAATTTATGTATATCGGATCATGATACCCGTGCCCGCCGTACCAATCCTGAGTGCCATCATGGTCCGTTTTGGGATAACTATTGTTATTGCTATAATAATACAGCTCTAAAGCATTCCGCACTTGCTCCAGGTCCGTCCTCCGCTTGGCGTCACGACCTTTCGCCCGCGCAGAGCCGAGAGACGCAATGACCACGCTCGCAAGGAGGGCGATAATAGCGACGACTACTAAAAGTTCTATAAGAGTGAAACCTTTCTTTTTCATTCCCCAATTATACTATAAAAATTTATTACTGCGTCAGAGTTGCAAATCTTGCTTTTATTTCTAGAACCGTTATTTCATCCGCGCGAGCGATAAATTCAAATTTTCTTGCAACATAATCAACTGCTCGAGCTTGATCAACAAGAGCAACACCTGAGACCTTTTCAGTTTTAATAGAAACTTCAAAAGGATAAAATTTTTGTTTCGAAGTAATCGGACAAATAACAGCCAAACCGCTTGACTGGTTTAAAAAAATTCTACTGATAACTATAGCAGGTCGAAAACCTTTTTGTTCTCGTCCGACACTTGGCGAAAAATTAAAATAAACTATGTCACCCTGATCTGGAATATACATATATTTACCATATTTCTTTACCCATTGGCTTACCCCAATCAAATTCTTTATGACGATTTTTCTTGGTGATGCCTTTAACCATATCTTCTAAAGTATATTTAGGAATTTTTATTTTAACCTGCGGTTGAATGGAAAAACTTTTGCTATCATTACTAGTAATAAAAGCAACCTCTGAGCCAACTTTTAAGTTAAAGCTGTTGGCTAATTCTTTGGGCAAACGCATCGCTAAACTATTTCCCCACTTTTGTATTTTTGTTGTCATGGGTTAAGTATATACAATGTATCTACATTGTCAAGCACTTGTCAACCTGCCAGGTCGACAAGTTTACCCTATTCGATAAAAATTCTCGAATAATCAAACTCTTGCGACCAGTCTCGGCATTGCCCTGCGCGATATTCGGCCTCGGTACAAATGTTGTCCGGACCAAATTCGCCGCAAATCGCCCTTGGCAGAGTCACACTGTCCGGTAAAGGCATGCCTGCTGCCGGCACATTTGCGGGCACAAAGGCTTCCAAATCTCGAATAGTAACCAGAGCAATCGAACTCGATGTTACATTTCGACAGGTAGCAGAAGAAATATTGCACTGACAATAAGTCGGAGTCGGGCTGTAGCGATAGTATCCAAAATAGTAGGAGCCTGGCCGCGGACCAAACATGCTGCTGCCTGCAATTGTGACATTTATGGGATCAACTGGTGTCGGATGGCCGCCAAAATACGGCTGCAGAGCCTCAATCCACTGCAAGGGATCCGCAGGAGGGGTGACTCCTGGATACTGATTATTATCATATAAATATAAAGCTAGAGCTTTTATAACCTCATCTATATTAGACACGCGCTGGCCGTCCCGGCCTTTTGCCCGCGCCGAGCCGAGAGACGCCATGACTATGCTCGCGAGAAGGCTGATGATAGCGATCACCACAAGCAGTTCTATAAGAGTAAAGCCTTTCTTTTTCATTTTTTAATTATACTACAAATTCTTCTCTGCCTCGATGAAAATATCTATTTCGCCGTCTAAAACTGCGTCCACATTCGAAGTCTCCGCGTCGGTGCGATGGTCTTTGACCATCTTGTACGGGTGGAGCACGTACGAGCGGATCTGGTTCCCCCATTCTATCTCCGTATTTCTCATTTTCATACTGTCTTCTAAACTTTTTTTATTTTCCTGCGCTCTTTTGAAAATTTTCGCGCGCAAAATGGAAAGCGCTTGCTCGCGATTTTGCTCCTGGCTGCGTTCGCCGGATGCATGCACAGAAATATTTGTCGGAATGTGCACGATGCGCACCGCCGTCTCCCGCTTGTTTACATTCTGCCCGCCGGGCCCGCCGCTTTTAGCAAATTCTATTTTCAAATCCGCGTCCGGAATTAAAATATCTTTATCTTCGAGTTTGGAAAATTTCGGCAAAACTTCCACCAGAGAAAAGGAAGTGTGGCGGAGTTTTTTCGCGTTGAAAGGTGAAATTCGCACCAGCCGGTGCACTCCGGACTCATTTTTCAAATTCCCATAAGACCCTTTCCCTACAAGCTCAAAAGACACATTCTTGTATCCGCCGTGGTCATTTTTATGCTCATGAATAAAATTAATTCCCCAATTTTTTTTGTCTGCATATTTCATGTACATCTGGAGGAGCATCGAAGAAAAATCTTCCGCATCGTCCCCGCCCGCGCCGGAAATTATCGTCACGATGGCGTTCCCTTTGTCATACTTGCCAAAGCCTTCTTTTTTATTTTTCAGTTCCGCAATTTTCGCAAGAACGGTTCTTGCGAAAATTTTGTCATTCCAAAAATCCGGAGCAAGCATTTGCGCTTCCAGTTTTTTTATTTCTTCTTCTATTGCATTTTTATTTTTTTCTTGATCCATAAATATTTCCTGAGCCGATGATCAGAATTGAACTGATGACCTTTCCCTTACGAAGGGATTGCTCTACCAACTGAGCTACATCGGCTTGTTTTTCTACAAAACCTGGAGTCCCTCTTAAACGAGGCTAGAACTCACTTTAGCAAAAATTTGGCATTAAATCTAATCTCACGCTCCGCGTGCGTGGTAACTCTAAACTAAGTCGTCCGCTCCGATACTGCGGTAACTCAACGAATTCCGCCAACGCCTCGCAGAGCCTCGGCGTTCCCACACCAGAAAATCTTCTTTGCTTGATTTGTTTTGCGCGGGATTTCTTTTTTGAATGGAAAAGGATTTTCTGGTGTGGGGCTTCCTGTAAAACAAGGAAGCAAGCGGAATTCTAAATGCAAAATACAAATTCAAT
>CALRHG010000035.1 GCA_943359365.1 Candidatus Nomurabacteria bacterium
ATGACCGAAGGCCGCGCCTCTTTCACTATGGAATTCTTCCGATACGATATTGTTCCAAACAACGTCGCTGAGACTATCATTGCTGCGAGAAAATAGTTTTAACTAATCAATTCTTTAGCCCGTTTGATTATCCCCGGAATAGCGAGAGGATTCAAGAAGGCCACTGAGCCTAGAGAAATGCTGTCGGCTCCGGCGTCGATTATTTTATCTACGTCATTCTTGTAAAGAATTCCGCCGCCTCCGTTTATGTGTTCGGTGAAGCCGGCTTGTCGCAGGGCTTTTATTTGTTCTATTACTAAGGGCAGAAGCGGCGCGCCGGAGAGGCCGCCGGGCTTTTTCACATTTAAATTTCTTTTTAAAAGTGGCGAACCATTTGGAAATAATTTCTGCCAATTTATTTTCTCCGGCAAATTGCCGAAGTTCACAGTGTTTGAAGTGCAGATGGCATGGCAGTTTTTGTGTTCACCTAAGACGATGATATTTTGCGTCGGCATCTCCACGCTGATTTTTAAAATAATCGCGATGCCTTTTTCTATAAGCGGATCGCACATATCAAGCATTTTTAATATTTCTTCTCTTTGCGGATTGTCGTGTGCGATGTTTGGGCAGGTGACATTTAGCTGCAGGCCGACCCTTGCCCGATAATTCGGGAATTCCCGTAAAAGTATTTTTATGAATTTCTCAAATTCGTCCAGCCTCTCTATTTCAGAGTCCGCGGCTGACATGAAAGAAAGCTGAAAGGGCGTTGTTTTTTCGCGAAGCTTTGGGGAGGAGAGAATTTCTTCCGCTCCCGGCCCGCTTAAACTTATTGCGTTTAGGGCGTGTCTGCGAAAGAAATTTTGATAGACGCTTTTGGGTATGAGCTCGGCAGGCATCAGGTTTTTCTTGAGCGGCATGTTGCCTTTATTGGCTAGAAGGGTGGTGGTTTTGGAAACTAAAGTTACATGGTTAAAATTAACCCCGAAAATTTTTATTAATTTATGATAAGGCCAGCCTTCTCCGAAAAAATTAAGAAGTCCCGACATCGCCCAGACGGGTCCGAAATCTATATTATGTATTAGCTTTTTCACTGCCATCAATAATAGCATAAAATACTTAATACATATTTATGATTTTTATAGTTTCTGTTTTTATATATTTTTGCTACTATAGTAAGAATGCTTCTAGAACCATTCTACGACCCTAAAAAATCTTATGAGGATAACTTAAAGGAAGGTCCTTTTGGTGCCTTCGCCAACCCGCGCTACGCCGAAGGCTCCGGCGACCCAAAGGGCGTTTCTGAAACTGTTCAACCCTCAGTGTTGAACACTGACCCAAAATACGATTTTCTCGGTTTTAAAGTAAATTCTCCTTTTGGTATTCCGGCGGGACCGCTCATTAATGGCAATTTCGCGCAGGCGGCTCTTGATAAGGGCTTTGATATTGTGACTTACAAAACAGTCCGCACGCGAAAATATGCCTGCCACCCTTGGCCGAATATTTTGGCGGTGAAAGTGCCGGAGGGCGTGACTCTCGGCAAGGAGGATATGAAACTAGTTGCGGATAATAATTACGAAGAGCCGCTTTCTATCACCAATTCTTTTGGCGTGCCGTCTCTAGAGCCGGAATTTTGGAAAGAAGATATCTCGCGAGTTGTGAAAAATTTGCGAAAGGGGCAGATCCTTGTCGGCGCTTTTCAGCGCACCAAAAAGGACCTGCCCGCCGTGGCGGGAGGGAAGGCTGTCGAAGAATATATCAATGATTTCGTAGCCGCGGCAAAGCTCATGCAAGAGACGGGTGTGCAAGTGATGGAAGTAAATTTCAGCTGTCCGAACGAAGGCACAGCCGAACTTCTTTGCTTTGATGTGGCGCGTAGTCTTGAAGTACTCAAAGCAATCAAAGCTGAAATAAAAAATATTCCGTTGATTGTCAAAATTTCTTTCTACAAAGACGAAAAAAATCTTTCAGACTTTGTGGGAAAAGTGGGTTCCGTGGTGCAGGGTATTTCCGCTATTAATACTATCTTTTCAGAAATTGTCGACGAGAAAGGCGGAGTGGCATTGCCAGGGCGCACGCATAGCGGAGTCTGCGGGCATGGCATCAAGTGGGCAGGGCTCGATATGGTAAAGCGCTTAAAAAAATTGCGCGAAAAATTCGGATATAATTTCACGATTATCGGCGTCGGCGGAGTCATGAATCCGGATGATTTTTTTGAATATAGAGATGCCGGAGCGGATATAGTCATGTCGGCGACTGGGGCAATGTGGAACCCGTATCTTGCAAAAGAGATAAAGGAAAGGTTATGATAAAACAAATGAATAATCAAGAAGTTATTGATATATTGGAAAAAACTGGCGCAGTGATGCGGAACAGTCATTTTGTAGGCACTTCGGGTAAACATATGTCTTTGTACATGACCAAAGATAAGTTACTGCCTCATCCGAAGGAAACTTTTAGGATAACGGAGCTTTTGGCCGAAGCGCACAAAGCTTTAGATGTGGATATCGTGGCGGCACCCGTAGTAGGCGGGGTAATTTTAGGGCATCTTACGGCTCATTATTTATCCATTTTGCAAAAAAAAGAAATTCTAAGCGTCTATGCAGAGAAAACCGATGAAGGTCCTATGGTATTCAAAAGAGATTATGATAATTTAATCAAGGGCAAAAAAGTTTTGATTATCGACGACACTGTCGCTACAGGGTTTTCGGTAAATAAAATGATTGATGTGGTGCGAAGATACGGAGGAAACATTGTTGCAATGGGAGTTATCGTAAACAGAGTTCCTGAAGAGATAAATAGTAAAACTCTTGGGGTGCCGTTTTCTTGGCTTTGTGAAATTCCGGCGGAAACTTATGACGAAAAAGATTGTCCTCTATGCAAACAGGGTGTTCCGGTAAACCCCAAAGTTGGTCACGGAAAGCAATTTTTGGAATCCAAAAAATAAAATGAATCCGATAGAAAAATACAACCAAAGAGCCAAGAAAATAAATTCGCTGCTTTGCGTGGGTTTGGATTCAGATTTTTCGAAAATTCCTGAAAAATTTAAATTGTTGGAATTTTCGCAGTTTGAATTTAACAAATATATTATTGAAGAGACAAATGAATATACTTCCTCATATAAGATGAACAGCGCTCATTATGAAATGCGCGGAGACGTGGGAATAAAAGAACTAAAAATGACGATGGATTATTTGATACAAAACAATCCGGACATTTTTACCATTTGTGATGCGAAGAGGGGAGACATCGCAAATACGAATAATGGATATGTAGCTTCCATATTCGACTGGATGGGTTTCGATTCGGTGACACTTCATCCTTACTTCGGTAGTGAGTCACTGAAACCTTTTTTAGACAGAAAAGATAAAGTTTCCATAATTCTTTGCCGAAGTTCCAGTCCAGGAGCAGGAGAGATGCAAGACTTGATTGTTCAACACTCAGGGTTGAACAATGTTCCGCTGTGGCAAGCTGTCGCAGAAAAAGTTACGAATGAATGGAATAAAAATAATAATTGCATGCTGATGGTGGGTGCGACATATCCTGAAGAGATGAAAAAGGTGAGAGGAATTGCAGGCGACATGACTATCTTGGTTCCAGGCATCGGCGCGCAAGGAGGAAGCGTCGAAGAAGTTATGAAAGCAGGATTAAATAGTGAAGGTCTTGGTCTAATCATACATTCTGCCCGCGGAATAATTTTCTCGGAAAATCCAAAAGAAGAAGCTAAAAAACTCTGCGAAGAAATACGAAAATACAAGGCTTAGTTTCCACACTAAACCCTATTTGACAACGGTTTTTAATCTGCTAATATAGTCAGAACTGCACTTCTGCAGTTTTTATATTGGCTAGCGAGTAATATCGTGGAAAACTTTAGTTTTACATGATTTACGAGCGAAGACAATACAAAGTTACTTTATTATTGTTTTTTTAACATCGTTAGTAGCCAAGCCTCAGCAACTGGTTCCTGTATGTTGAGTCTTAGTTGTTAACACAAAAAATATGTCAGAAGAATTTAAGAGAGACAGGCCACACGTAAACGTCGGCACCATCGGTCACGTCGACCATGGTAAGACCACTTTAACAGCTGCAATCCTCCATGTCCTCAACATGGCCGGCAAGCAAGTGCGTCTTCGAGGCGTTGATCAGATCGACTCCGCTCCGGAAGAAAAGGCTCGTGGTATTACTATCAACATCTCCCACAACGAGTATGCGACTGATGCTCGCCACTACGCGCACATCGATGCTCCGGGACACGCAGACTACATCAAGAACATGATCACTGGTGCCGCTCAAATGGACGGCGCTATCCTCGTCGTTGCCGCTACAGACGGCGCCATGCCTCAGACTCGTGAACACGTTCTTCTTGCCAAGCAAGTTGGTGTTCCAAAAATTATCGTTTTCCTAAACAAGTGCGACATGGTTGATGACAAAGAAATGATTGACCTTGTCGAAGAAGAAATCCGAGAGCTTTTGACCAAGCAAGGTTTCGACGGCAAGGACGCTCCGGTTATCCGAGGCTCTGCCTTGAAAGGTCTTGAAGCAAAGTCTGTGGATGATGAATGGGCAAAGAAAATTCTTGAGCTTACAAACGCTCTCGATACTTACATCCCAATTCCAATCCGCGATATTTCCAAGCCTTTCCTTATGCCAGTTGAAGACATCTTCTCAATCGAAGGCCGCGGCACTGTGGTCACAGGAAAGATTGAAAGAGGAGTCATCAAGCTCGATGAAGATGTAGAAATCGTCGGAATCAAGCCTACGCAGAAATCAACCGTTACAGGAATTGAAATGTTCAACAAGAACCTCAAAGAAGGTATGGCTGGAGACAATGCCGGCATACTCATCCGTGGTCTTAAAAAAGAAGACATCACCCGCGGACAAGTTCTTTGTAAGCCAGGTACAACTACTCCTCACGACAATTTCACAGCTGAAATTTACGTTTTGAAAAAGGAAGAAGGCGGACGACACACTCCTTTCTTCAAGGGTTACAAGCCTCAATTCTATATCCGAACTACTGATGTGACTGGCGATGTTACACTCGCTGAAGGCACAGAGATGGTTATGCCGGGAGACACAGTTAAAATTACAGTTAAATTGGTTACCCCAGTCGCGCTTGAAGAATCTCAGAGATTCGCGATCCGCGAGGGAGGCAAGACAGTCGGCGCAGGAGTGGTCACAAAGATATTAGGCTAGTTCAAAGTTATAAAGTTCATAAAGTAAAAAGTTCTATGACAACAACAGAGACAAAAACAAAAAAGCCTAAAGCGGCAAAAACTGCCGGAATTAAAATTCCTAAGGTCTCTCGAGTTGCAAAAAAAGGTAAAGAAGAAGGCACAGTGGTGCTCCGTATACGCGTGCGCGCTTATGAAAGCAAGATTCTTGACGCTTCCGTCAAGCAAATTATGGATACGGCGGTTCGACATGACGCAGTAATTATCGGACCTGTTCCTTTGCCGACGGAAATCAAAAAATACACGGTCAATCGTTCTCCTTTCATCTACAAAAATGCCCGCGAGCAGTTTGAAATTCGCGTGCACAAGAGATTGATTGATATCGTAAATCCAAACCCAAAAACAATTGAGGCTCTTACTAATTTGTCACTTCCTTCCGGAGTCGATATTGATGTAAAAATGCTATAAAAGCTATGAAATTTATTCTTGCCACAAAAGAAAATATGACAGAATACTTTTCTCCTGAAGGAGCGGTTGTTCCTGTCACGATACTTTCTGCCGGCCCTATTACTGTGACCAGAGTTTTCTCCGAAGATAAAGACGGCTACAATTCCGTACAGGTTGGCTATGGAACACAGAAAAAAGAAAGAATCTCTAAGGGAAGAGCAGGAGCGATGAAGGGGGCTTTCTACAGGACTCTCAAAGAATTCAGATTGAAGCCGAGCGACAAAAATGCCGCAAAAGAAGGCGATGTTATCGATGTTTCAATTTTTACCGAAGGCGACCTTTTACAAGTCACGAGTGTTTCCAAAGGTAAAGGTTTTCAGGGCGTGGTCAAGCGCCACGGTTTCCACGGCGGACCGCGAACGCATGGGCAGAAACATTCGGAACGAGAGCCGGGAAGTATCGGCGGAGGTCTCAGAACACACGTGCCGAAAGGCATGAGAATGGCCGGCAGAATGGGCTCGGATCGCATCACCCAGAAGAATTTGAAAGTGATTTCTGTTGATAAAGAAAATAATGTGATGCTTATCAAGGGAGCAATTGCCGGCAAGCGCGGGAGTTTAGTTGA
>CALRHG010000036.1 GCA_943359365.1 Candidatus Nomurabacteria bacterium
CGCACAAAAGTATGCAGCCCAAATCGCTCCAGCTTCTCCCCTTCGCCTGTATCTAGGAGTTCGTAGTCTTTCCAATCTCTGGAAACGAAAATTTTAATTTGTTTCTGTGTGTTCATATTTTAATTTAAGGTTATTAGTCAATAATAACACGCCGAAGAAAAATGGGACAAGCGAAGTAATCTGCCAAATGGTCGGAGATTGATGAAGTACGATCCAGGCGAAAAATAAAGTAACCAGCGGACCCAAGCTGTGTATCGCGTTCGCCTTGGTGACACTGATACGAGAAATTCCTTCCAGCCAGAAAATTTTGGACACTCCAAAAAGAATAAAACCGCTTACAAGCAAGAAAGGCAGGGACTCCTTTACTTCCGCAAACTCCAAATACTGTCCAAAAGCATAGGCAATTAAAAACAAAAAAGGAGTAGCGACTAAGCTGCGAAGAAATAATACAGTTTCAGTCGAAGCAATAAGTTTAGCCTTCTGCTGGAAAAGATTGCCTATGGGCCAGAAAAAAGTGGAAATCAAAATAAAAAGATCGCCCAAATTCAAGGCAGAAAAGTTTGGAGCGAGAACTATCACAGCTCCAAAGGCCATGAGCGCAGCGCCGACTTTTGATTCAAAAGAAAAGTGTTCTTTGCGGATAAGATTGAAAAATATATACGAAGTGCAAATTTCAAATAAACCTATAATGCCGGCATTGCCGGGAGTAGTCATCGTCAACCCCAGATAATAAAAGATATATCCCAAAATACCTATAAAAAGCACTATATAAAGCACATATTTCCACAAGAGCGGATTTTTTAATTCATGCAATCTTTTTTTATAAAGAATAATCGCGAGAAAAAAAATACTGGATAAAAATGTGCTTATGGCAAGCGAAATAATGCTCGGAACTCCCCGATAAGACAAAACAGTAATTATCGGCAATAGTCCTCCGAGAACTGCCGCTCCGAATATAAATAAATCCCCTGTCTGTTCATCTTTCATAATCATTTCTTTATATACAATTTTTGAAAATACGCGATCACCGGATACAAAAGCGGAACGAGCGCGCTACAGATGAGAGCGCTTTCCCATGAGGAGGTCAGATAATAAACGCAGAGCAAAAGCACAATTATAAAAATAGCGCCGAGGCTGGAATAGATCTGCCTAGCCAGCATTGCATTTTCGATATTGTGGTCATTGTGGTCTAATATCATAGCCAGACTGAAAGGATTGGCGAGGCCATAAGTAAAACTGTTGATACCGGAAAATATTTGCCAGCCCGCGAGAGAATTTGAAAAAACGAGAGGTATAAAAGAGAGCGAATTCAATCCTGTAAAAATATAAAAGAAGGAAGCGCGTTTTTTTATTCTGTCTGACATTTTGGCATTGAACAATGACGCGAAAGCAGCGAAAACAGCGAGATACCCAAAAAAACTGCCGAGTTTGAGCGGCGTGGTGATAAAAAATAAAGTAAAGATAGGAATAATATTTGTGACCAGCATAAAGATAGATCCTTGAAAAGTTATCAGTAAAGAATGTTTAGTGTTGTAGAGTGCCTCCCTTGCTTTAAACTCAAAATCAAAACTAGGCAGAAAAAAAACTAAGCAAAAAGGAATCGCATATAAAAGCATGGAGCTGTAAAAAAGAAAATGGTATCCGAACCTCTCTGCAATCAATCCGGCAAGAGGAGCCAAAAATACGCCTAGAACCGGCACAAGTAGATAATACGCCCCGCTCTTAAAGCCATGCTCTTTATTGTGACTATATTTGAAATGCATAGTGCTGTATATCACCCAGAAAAATAAAGTGTTCAGCGTAAAAATCAAAGAAATAAAAAATATCAAATAGGTGTGACCGGTTATAAAGTTGGACATTAGGACTGCTCCGGCACTCGCAGCCACTCCGACGAGGAGCGCTCCCCTGCTACTAAATTTTCTACCCTTCAAAAGAAAAGATAGGGGCAAGACAGGCAAATAAATAAGCAGAAAATAAAACAGCATTCCCACATAAGAAACGCCATTCTGGAAAAACCAAAGCATCAGAAGCGTCTGGCTGTACACCATCGCGATCAAGTAAGTCAGATAGAAAAAATAAATTCTTTTGAACATATATTATGTCAAGATTCTACCACATAGCCACCTTTAAATATATTCCCCCAGGCTCCCCAGCGGTTGAACCGCTGGAGTTTAAGATTAAAAGAAATATCTACCAATCAACATTTCTAAACCGCCCTTTTCTTTTTTTGCTTTTAGAATTTCTTTTAAAGATGATTCGGCAAAATCTTTGTACTCTTTAATTGATCTAAACTGTTTTAATATTATTCCCTTGGTGCATATATTTCGACCAACCTTTCCCATATATTCATTCCAGCTGGATTTGACATTCCCAGCGGTTGAACCGCTGATTTTGTGAGCTTTGTCATTTAAATTAATATAAACGCTGACGTGTAAAAGTTGTTCGTTGGATTTGATATGCACCGACTTAAATCTTCCCTGAAAAAGAGCGCCAGACCTTTTGTGTTTATTGTTGAAATACCAAGTATATCCCCCGCCGAGTCTTTTCATAAATTCGCTTATTCCGCCTTCGTATATTTCTTTTAATAAAAGATGATAATGGTTTGGATTTAAGTCATAACAAACTATTTCAACTAGTTTTTCATCAGGTTTTATATTTTTATAATCTTCGCTGGAAATAAATTCACGCAAGCTTATTATCGGCTTTTTTGAATTAAAAAATTCAAGACTTTGCATAAATCTTTCTGCGTCTTGCTCATCTTTTACTATAAGCCTTTTGTCCACTCCGCGATTATAAATATGATAATATTCTCCCGGAGCAATTTTTTCTCTATTTGCCATTACATAATTATACACCTACAGCGGTTCAACCGCTGGGGATAATTTCTTCCAAACATTTTTTAAACGAAAACGAAGTCTGTCTGCAGAAGAATTCAAATATTGATCCAGATTTTCTTGAACTTCTTTGATAGTATATGTTTGCTCATTCGCCTTACTCATGAGGATATTATAACAAATAGAAAAAAAGTAAAATACTTGACACACACACGAGCTTCGTGCTAATAAGATACTGCGCGGGAATGGTCAGTAGAACTCTCGAAAGCCAAAAACCTGTGCTTCATTGGACGCAAATTTGCTCCAAAACGCATGCAGCCATAGGAATTTAGTTGGGAGACAGAGAAATTTGTCCGCTAAATCCACTAGGCGCTTATGCGATCCCGAGGCCGATGTTGACTCTGAATCTTTGATTCACAGTCACCGGCCTCTTTCTTTTTTTATATCAAAAATTCAATAACATCCCCGTCTTTGACTATGTATTCTTTGCCCTCAGTGCGGACCCAGCCTTTTTCTCTGGCTTTGGCGAAAGATCCAGCTTGGATTAATTGGTCGTACGACACAACTTCGGCACGGATAAATTTCTGCTGAAAATCGGTATGAATCGAACGGCCGGCGAAGGGCGCAGTCGCTCCGCGAAGGGTTGTCCATGCCCTTGATTCATCTTCCCCTGTGGTAAAAAAGGTAATTAAATTTAATAAGTCATAGCCGGACTTTATGAGATTGTCCAAGCCTGTGCCGAAAATAGGATCAACTTCGATATGTGGACCCGGAAGTTTTGAGACAAAATCTTTTTTGATATTTTCCGCCGCTTCGGAAGTATTCAAAACATACAGCGTCGGCTTTTTTATTCCCGCCGCTTCGAGTTCAAAATTTATAACTTCTATATCAAAAAGCGGATCGATCTTGTCGTGCACATGAACCATGTCCTTATCTTCAAAAATTCGCACCACTTCGATGATAGCGTCCACTTCGCGGATGTGCGAAAGAAATTTATTGCCGAGCCCCGCGCCTTCCGAGGCGCCTTTGACCAAGCCCGCGATATCCACGAACTCCACTACTGCCGGAATAGTTTTTTTAGATTTAGAAATTTCCGAAAGCCTATTCAGCCGTTCGTCCGGCACGGGTACAATGCCCACCGACGGATCGATAGTGCAAAAAGGATAATTCTCCGCCGGCACATTCTTTTTTGTCAGCGCATTAAAAAGCGTAGACTTCCCCACGTTCGGCAGCCCCACAATGCCTATTTTTAATGATGCCATAAGGAGAATATAGCAGAAACGAGCTAAAAAGTCATTTTGAGCAATTTTGAGCAAGGACTACCCTTGCTCACAGGCAGGTTTGCTCTAGATTATGGAGTTATCCACTTTTACTAACTAATAACGGATAAAGGTGCTATAATTAATGTATTATTAATATTACTAAATTAACTATAAAATAAAATATAATGGAAAAGTTTAATAAAGTTTCTGTAACTGTTCTATCTCTCATGTTGGCGTTTGGTTTTGTTTCTCCAGTTTCTGTTTTAGCCGCAACCACTCCTTCTCTCGGAGGAGCGGCAACCTATGGCATTTTGGGTAGTACCTACACCAATACTGCCGCAGGAACTACCGTAAATGGAGATCTCGGTTATACTACCGGTCCGGCAGTAGCGCCGACAGTGAGCGGCACGACGCATGTGGCCGATGGTTCATACAATCAAGCAGGCACGGATCAGGGCACTGCTTTAAGTTCTCTCAACTCGCAATCATGCGACTTTAACTTCGGTTCGGCAACTGACTTAAGTCTTTTACCTCAGCCATTAGCGCCTGGAGTTTATTGTGTGTGACAGGTACCCCAAAATTAAGACACATTTTCCGGTAAGATTAGTAATATAATAGTCGATATATTAATAACATTGCCAAAAAATATGTCTTCACCACACAATAAGATAAGTATGGATCTAAGAAATCAAATACTGGAGCGAGTTAAAACAAGTGGTAAATCAATAGCAGAAATATCACAAGAACATGGTATAGGTAAAACAACCATCTATGAATGGTTAAGGGAAAGTACGGGAGAAGCACCACAGAGAGACTTAATCAAACTAGAGAAAGAAAACAAGGAGTTAAAACAAATAATTGGTGAGCTGACAGTCCAAATGGGTCGTCAGCAAAAAAAGGGGTGGCAATAGAACACAAAAAACTTCATGAAATATTTGAAGTGTCTCGAAGCTCTCTGTATTACAAAAGCAAAAAATATATAGAAGATTGGAAAGTAAAAGAAGATATCGAAAAAGTTTGGAGTTACTTTCCAAGTTACGGTCACAAAAGGCTGTCAACTGCCTTAAAGTTAAACAAAAAGAGAATACTACGGGTGATGAAGAAGTTTAGTATCAAGCCATACAGAAGACACAGAAAGCCATTTAAACGAAGTGGTACAAAGGAATTGAGTGTATATCTAAATCTTTTACCAATCACGCTACTTGTAAAAATCAATCAAATCTGGGTTACAGATTTTACCTACCTCTGGTACAAAAACAGATTCATCTATGTAGCTACAGTAATAGATATTTGGAATCGTGAAGTCGTAGGAGTTTGCGTGCTTACCAACCATTCAAGCGCTCTTGTTGTTCAAGCCCTTGTTTCTGCTCTCATGGATCATCCTAAACCAGACATCGTCCACTCTGATCAAGGTGGTGAATATACAGCAAAAATATTTCAGGATTTTTGTGTTTCATCTGGTATACAGATATCAATGTCAGAAAAAGGTTCACCATGGCAGAATGGATATCAAGAAAGTTTCTATGACAAGTTTAAAATTGATCTTGGAGATCCAAATAGATTTGAAACACTTGGAGAACTTGTGTATGAAATTTACAGAACAATATATATCTACAATACTACGAGAATACACACTGCATTAAAAATGTCACCGAGACAATTTGCTTTGAAAAATCAGTTGAGTTAAAATTGAAATAATTGCCTGGAAATTCTGTCTTAAGAATGGGGTACCTTACAGT
>CALRHG010000037.1 GCA_943359365.1 Candidatus Nomurabacteria bacterium
AGAGATATCGTTGGAGTGCATCGAGGACTCTCGAGGTTACACACGGAGAAAGTATTGAACTCAATATTTTTAGCTTCTACTATTGCTCCAACAGAAAAGAAACTTGAATATATTCTCTGAAAAAAGCCGTTGAAAATGTACCTTATGCCATGCATTTTAGAAAAGTGTGTTATACTATTTGCATGTTTAATTCGCTTTTAAATCCGAAAGCTTTGGGAGAAATAAGTAAAGATTTGGGACAAATTTTCTTTGCTTCTGTTTTTCTTGCAGGTTTTCTCGGCGGCAAGATAAATTATCTTGCTATAATTATAGGACTTGTTTTATCAATTGTTTTTTGGTCGTTTTATATTATTACAAGAAAATATTAATAACTAATTTATGAATACAGATATTTTTATGATAATGTATGCAATAGGGGCACTATTAGCTATAGCAATTTTACTTTTGATAATTGCGGCAAAAAAGAGCGGGCATTAAACAAAGATAAATAATCTTGGTTCTAATATAAAAAAACACCCTTTGATTATCTCAGGGTGTTTTTTTATGGCGCAGGTTCTACCGGTGGGGGAGTTTCAGCCGGAGCTTCGGGTGCGGGCTCAGGCGTAGGTTCTGACTCAGGCGCAGATTCGGACACTGGATCTTCTGCTGGGGGAGTAACTTCCGGTGTCGGCTCTGAAGTTGGAGCGGGAGCGGGAGCTTCGGGTTCAGGAGTTGATTCACCACCTCCACCTTCGGAGGCTCCTCCTGCATCAGGAGGAGAGGATTCCTCCCCGCCTTTGGCATTATGTCTAATTTTTGATTAAGGAAATTATTTGCTTATCAAAGGTAACCACAGGAAGATGCAGAGTTCTAGATAAATTTATCAGTGTCGCATCAGTTAAGGATATTTTCTTACCAAGCATCTTGAAAAATTCCACATCGTTTTGCATATTCAACGCGGGAATTAAAATGTCCGGAGCATTTTCAAAGATATCACTAATAAACTCAACCGCAACTTTATTTCCGGCTTTATACGTCAACACGGTGACAACTTCTTGTATCACGTAGGGATGGATAACCAAAAACTTTTGTTCAAGTCCGGACATGATTCGCAGCGCTTCGGGATGATTTGCGTCCTCTTGGTGATAAAATGACACAAGCACACTACTATCAACGATAAACCTGTCAGATTCCATATACTATTTTATCTATATTTTTGGAAAGGTTTTTACTCAAGCCTTTTTTCTTAAAAATGTGCTTTTTTGCACGTTCAAAGAAGGTGCTTTTGTTGGTAGGTTTCAACTTCGGGAATATGATGAATTGTTTTGTATCTGCATTCATCCCTACAGTATATCATAAGGTATACAAAGAAACAATGATTAAAAATCGCGGAATTTTCTCTCAATTTTTTTTCTGAAAGTTATGGCGCTGGTGCAGGAGCAGATTCCGGGGCTGGGCTAGGCTCGGGTGTCGGCTCAGGCGCGGGTTCCGGAGTGGGTTCCGGTGTCGGTGTAGGTTCCGGAGCTGGGTTAGGTGCAGGGGAGGAACTCGCCACTATTACTGTCCTTTTGACTTCGGCCGCGCTGTTGCCGGCGCTGTCGGCGGCGTTGCCAGATAGCGCCTAAAGCGCTATCTGGGTTGGTCTGGACTTTTTTTATCCTGCGCCATAAACTTCTTCCATGACATTTCAAGCCGAAAAATTTTCCCGCGCACCAGAACATAACGATTGATCAAGTCGTCGATCAGGTCAACTTTTACTTTGTCTCCGTACAGGCCTTTGATATGGTCTAGATATACGGACATGCGGTTACAGCCGGAAAGGGCTTTTTCGATATATCCAAGGGCAAGCGCGAAGTCCGCGAAGCGAAGCGAATGCCCTTCGCTGATGTAGAGCGGTATCGCCATAGCATTTTTGGATAATTCTTCTATTTTTGGGTCTTTCACTCTTTCCAATGCTGGAATTATATCTTTATCGATAAGCACAGAACATTCTAAGGTTTTTTGGTAGACCTCAAGGTCTCTGAAAGACCGGACGGGCCTTTTCGGAGAAAAGCGTTTAGCCCCGCTGCCGAAATTGCGGTAGCTTTTAGCAGCATACCCTTTTCCCGGTTCCCATTTTTTTGCCCCATTATTATAGTTCATTGAATTATTTGCGATGAATTATTTTTATTATATCATCTCTAGGAATCTCCACTTTAATTCCAGACCTGAATTGCGCATTGCGTTTCTTCTTGCTTTGAATTTTCTTCACCACATGCAAAGGATAAAACTCAAAATAATCTGTCTCGTCAAACCAGGCGCATTTGAACTCATATAATCTTAAACCCGTGAGCCGCGAGAGCGCAAGCGCGTACCATGTGAGCTGTTCGATCGGCTTCTCCTTTTTGGCTTTGGGTTTGTAATCTAATAAATGAATTTGGCCATTACGCACTTGCACGAGATCCACATGGCCGGTGAGAATTTCTGGTATCTCAAACCTTTTTGCTTCAGACTCCTGTTCATATTCGTACTCTTCTATAGTCTGCTTCTTGCCTTTCTTTTTCCCCTTATTTTCCCTATCTTTATGTTTTCTGAAAGTTAACCCCTCTTCGCCTATGATTTGAAAATTTAATTTATTTTGCATATATTCTATATCTTCTCTTCTTATGTATACCGGCACCTCCGTCGCTACTGTCACCGAGTCATTTGCAATCATAAACTTCTGTATGCCCTCATGCCGGTCTTTGTTTTTGGATACGCCTTTTAGGGCAAACTCGGCCAGCCGATTGGCATAATTTGTTTTGGAAGTTACGATCATCTCCGCAGTGCTAAACATACTCCGCACATCGGAGATGCGTTCGCCGGAATTGAAAAATTGGTGCGGGGTCTCCGTCGACACCGCGTCCAGATATTCCTTGAGCGGATAGAAATTCCTATTTTTGTAATCCTGCATCATCAGGAGAATCTTGGCTTTGTGATAGCGGAAACGATAAAGCTGATGATGCGCCATGGTCACCACTTCGAGCACTTCCATCGGGCCGAAA
The DNA here is from genome assembly GCA_943359365.1 of Candidatus Nomurabacteria bacterium. Taxonomy (GTDB): domain Bacteria; phylum Patescibacteriota; class Minisyncoccia; order Phycocordibacterales; family UBA9973; genus UBA9973. The sequence continues at coordinate 3,003 of CALRHG010000037.1, forward strand.
AGTTTCAGCCCGTAAGAACGCATTTTGTTGTAAGCGCAAAGGCCGGCGTATTCTTCCGCCCACCTAGAGATAGTCTCTGGTTCGGGCTTTATCTTCTTGTGCAATTGATGGACGATGCCGCAGACTTTTTCGCGGGTGAAGCCGAGGTTGTAATAACTGATGGCGTCGATGATGACTTTCATGGGGTACCGCCGCCCTTTGACTGCGCTGTCGGTAAAAGTTTTTTTGCATTCGGGATTCGTACATTTGTACAACTGCACGATTTCGTGTTTCTTTTTCCGGGTGCCGCGGCGGACGAAGTTTGCGCTCTCGCAGAACGGGCAGGCCATTTTTATGTTCTGCTCGACGCGCACAACGGGGAGGTTGTCAGTGCTGAAGGCTCCGGCAACTTCTGCACTGGGACGTCATAATATAGGGTATGCTTTTTTATTGTTTAGTTGGTTCATACGAACCGAGGTTTAAATTACTTTGTCTCAAGTTTTTCCACACGAATAGTTAGATTTTCAATTCTTCTATTATAAGATATTCCGTCCATATTCAAGCTAGCGACAGTTTCTCGGAAATGTTTGTTATCTTCATGAATGGCTGAAATTTCTTTCAACATTAAATCTGAAGCTTTCTTAACATTACTTACATCTTTCTTGACACTGTTTATATCTTTACTTAATGTCTCAAAACCATCGGCCATCATAATAGCTAACTTATCTATTGTTATCTTTTTAGTTTTAACTTCCTTCTCCATAATCCAATTATACTAAACATATTTCTTTATGCAAATTTTAGAAAAATGAGAGGAAAAGGGGAAGAGGTTAAAAAAGAGATGAAAATGGTAAGGTGCCGCAGGCGCAGAGTCAATTTCGGCACCGGGACGCCATATCCCGGATAATCTCACGGAAAAGCGGTGGTCAAATATCACGAGTGTGTGGCAAAAGGGGAGTGTTGATGCCTAGGTGTGATACAAAACATGGGAAAATTACACCATAAAATTTGACATATATACAAATTTTATGGCGTCTAAAATTTTAATATTTTACGGAGTTTCGGGGGCCGGTGCGGGCTCTGGAGCAGGTTCTGGGACGGGTTCGGGAGTGGCTTCCGGAGCTGGTGCAGGTTCTTCGGCAGGGGATTCTGCTGGAGTTGTTTCTTCCTCGGGCTCAGGGTCTGGTGCCGCAGGCGCAGCGTCAACTTCAGGGACCGGGGCGACCTCACCCCCTGCCCCCTCTCCATCAGAACCTGATGGAGAGGGGGAACTCTCACCACCGCTTCCACCCCCGCCGCTGGAGACAGCGGCGGCCTGTCCGCTTTGTTGCAAAATTGTCTTCAATTGAGATTCATTGATGCAAGTTTCTCCAATACATAATTTATTGGTGACATGAATTGTGTCCACGAAAATACTTGCGATGCCGTTTGCTGCGTCTGCGAGCCAAGTTTTGATGCTATTGAACATTCCGCCGCTACCTGGTACTTCTCCAGCCGCTTCAAGGGCGTTGATTCTCGCGTCTATGCCTTCCAGAGTCAAATCAAGCTCCTGCACGGCTTTGGTGAGCAGAGCAGACATAGTGTTGTATTTTACGCCTGTAAGTGCGCCAGTTTGACCATTGTATTCAGCTAAGAGGGGATTTACCGCCGCCACTTCTTCCGCGATGAAGCCAAGGTCCTGTACACCGAGATTGTTTTTCCATTCAAATTTAACCGGGCGCAATTGCCTGACTGCATCGAGTCCTATCGGCAGGTCCTCTATATTTGTCTTCAATATGCCGAGCGAAGTACATCCACCCCAGATGGAACTGCCCGAATTGTCCCAACATAGATTTGTGTTTCCGCCGGAGGAGTTTGTTGTGGCCATGGTGATGTCGCCGGCGCTGGATATCCTCATAGCTTCCACCGCCGCAGATGTCGTCGCTACGCCGAACACCAACGCAGTGCTATTCACCGTCGTACTGAAAGTCGCTTCCGCTTCTCCCCAAATTGCCGCGCCGGCTAGTATGGAATCAGAACCATCCGACTCGAGCGGAGCGTTGAAATTGATTCGGCCCAATTGGTCGTCGTCGACGATAGTAAGTTCCTTAGTGGCAAGAGTTAATATGCCCGCCGCCGCCGCGCCGACGCCAGTTGGGCCCTGAACATCTAAAAGTGACTGAGGACTCGTCGTCCCGATGCCGACGTTGCCGTCGCTTAAAATAACCATTCTGTCGGAAAAATTGTTTGTGCGGAAACTCATAAAGTTTGACGTTTGGTCGTAGCTGATCGCCCCGATGTCATCGTCGTCGTTGTCCCCTAATTGAAGAATAGATGTGCCTGTATTACCCGATGTAATATTTACACGAGCCAAATCTCCTGCGGCTGCGCTGTTTTGGAAGAGGGCTACTGTTTGAGAAGCAGCCACTATCGTAGGAGCGGTGCCGCCAATAACAGCGTGAAATT
>CALRHG010000038.1 GCA_943359365.1 Candidatus Nomurabacteria bacterium
TTTTCTATTTTGGAGATAGAGTCATATACATTATAGCTGGCAAAACCTGAGTCATTCCATGCTGAAACAGGGTATCCTCCGTAAGTATTATTGTAAAGCTCCAAAGCATTTTGAATCTGATGTATATCTGCTTTTCTCCTGGAATCTCTGGCTTTGGCTCTTGCGCTGTTCAATGATGCCATCACAATTGAAGCCAAAAGGCTAATGATGGCGACTACGACTAAAAGTTCGATGAGAGTGAAGCCATTTTTCTTTCTGGGCATTAGCTTATTATACCAGTTTTACTGATTTTCCAAAAACTGGAAGATTTTTTCGTTGGTGAGCACATTTTCGGCGTGCATGCGGGCGCGTTCGGGGTCGGCGTCTTTGTAGTGCTCTAAGATATGCTCCACTTCTTTTACTATTTTATCTTCATCAGCGACGATTTTTTCTACTTTCGCAATTTCATTCAGGATAAGCGCGAGTTTGGCTTTTTTGTCTGCGTCGTTCCTGAATTCTTTTCTTAGGTCTTCTTTGGTTTTGGTTAAGTGTTTCAAATAATCTTCAAACTTGAGCCCCATCTGAGTGATGTCCGACTCCATACGGTACAAAATTTTATCCAATTCAACCTGAATCAAAATCTCCGGTATTTCCAGCGCGCTTTCATCGATGATTTTCTCGATTATTTTCAATCGAGTTTTTTCTCTGTGCTGATTTTCTTTTTCTATCTTAATATTTTCTTTTAATTTAGTTTTGAAGTCAGCTATATCCTTGAATGGACCAAGTGCTTTTACAAATTCGTCATTGAATTCAGGCAACTCTATTTTTTCTTCTTTGTGCTCGTGTTTTTCACCCTCTTTGTGTTCATGAGGTTCTACCGCTTCCGCCACATGCTTTTTGGGCGCGCGGGATTTTCGGATATCCATGATGGTGTCTTCCAAATCTTTCTCAGTCACGAGAATATTTTTTTCTGCTTCAGTAATATCTAAAATTATTTTCTTGGAGATTTTTTTATAGTCGGCGAGGGTGATGGAGGGGAGTACAGCAGTTTTGATTTTGAATCCGAGTGGATTCTTGCGGGCGAGCTTGGTGATAGCAACTTCCGGCCGGCTAATCGCATCTATCTTCTCGCTCTCAATCATTTTTGGATAATGTTCCGCAAGCGCGAGCTCTGCCATCTCTTCCAAGATACTGATTTCTGGAATTTTAGAAATAAGCACGCTTTCTGGCACTTTGCCTTTGCGGAATCCGTCTATCTCCACATTTGCGCCGAGCTTTTTTAAGGCAGGGCTGAAATAACCTTCAAAGACTTCGATCGGGAGCTCTCCTTCGATTTCTATTTCACTTTTTGGTAATTTTTTTACTGTGATTTTCATGTTTTTCAGTCTATATTTATTTACGCTTTTTGTCAAAAGCCCCGCTCCGACCTAGGTCGGAGCGGGGCTTTTTTTAATTTTGCTGAATATTTTTTAGTACACCAAGCCTGCGTCCACACCAGTGTTCGCATCTATTTTACCAGCATCTTGCTCTAGTGTGTCTAAGTCCTTTGAATCTTGATCGGTGACAGTAGATTCTGACCTCCCTTCATATAAGGTGTCTTTACTCGACATCCACATATATATGCCTCCTACGAGAAGAATAATGATGATTACGACTAATCCGACGATCGCTCCATTTGATTTTTTTTCTGGTTCCATATTGTTTGGTTCTTAAAGTTTATAATATTGTAAAGTTAGTAAAGTTTTATTGAGTAGTTTCTGTTGTGGCAGAAGTCGCAGCAGTCACAGCTGCATCAGCTTCTATTTTTGCTTTTGCCGTGTCTCTGAGAGATTTGATTGCGTCATTGAGGGCCCTATGGGCATCTTTAATAAGAGTCTCGATTTCTTTGACCAATGTTTTTAGCGCTTCTTTGTTTTCTGCAGTAAGTTCGTCGATTGAGATAGAAAGGAGGGCATTAGCTTCCACAATTTTTTCTCCGGCCGCAGTGAGCTTTACGTCTGCCGTAGCTACAAAATTTTCAGCGTCGGTAGTAACGACTCCCTTTGCTTCCAACTTTACTATTTGAGCATTTACTTTGTCTTTCAGCTCGCTCACTCTTTTCACCGCCGCGTCAAATCTTGTCAAAGCTTCTTCTCGTACTTTTACTCTGGTTTCTTTTACTTTTGCTTTTGTCGCGTCTTTCTCTGTTTTTATGTTTGCTTTTAAAGCATCCATTTTTGCTTTCGTCTCTACTCGCGTAGCTTTTATTTCTGCCTGAATTTCCGCTCTTTTGGTTTGGATTTCTGCTTTGACTTCAGCTCTCTTGGTTTCCATGGCAGTTTTTGTCTCTTCGCGTTTTGCCTTCATCTCGGCTGTCACCTCTGTTCTTTTTTCTTTCATCTCCGTCTGCGTTGCTTCGCGGTTAGCTTTTATTTCCGCCTGCATTGCTTCTCGTTTTGCCTTGATTTCTGCTTCCATCGCCTCGCGCTTCGCTTTCAAATCAGCTTGAGCTTTGAGTCTGGCTTCCATGTTTGCATTCGCATTTGCGCGCATTTGCGCCGGAGAGGGACGAACTGTTTCTGCGTTAACATTAGCTCCGGCTTTTACGTCCAAAGTAACTTCAGCATCCTGAGCTGAAACCTGAGTGCCTATGAGAACTGCCATCGCTAGAACAAAAGACAAACTTAAATATTTTTTCATTATTTTATGAGTTAAAACTTATAATACACAATTATACACTTGAGCGGGCTATTTATCAAATATTGATTTTAGCTAGTTCGGAGTGTATGATGATTTGTATGTTGAAAGTTTTTGGACACATATCTCCTGACACGGACACGACTTGCAGTGCTATTTTATGGGCGTGGTATTTAAATACCCACACTTCTCAAAAAGCTGCTCCTTTTGTTTTGGGCAAGCTAAACAAAGAGACAAGTTTTGTCTTGGAGCGATGGGGCGTGTCTGAGCCGGAGCTTTTGGAATCAGTTTCCGAGAAAGACGAAGTCGTAATTGTGGACACAAATAATCCGCAGGAACTTTTTCCAAATATTTCCGATGCGACCATTACTAATATAATAGATCACCACAAACTCATCGGAGGGATTTCTACAAAAGGCCCCCTCGAAATGACTCTGAAGCCTTTTGCCGCGACGGCGACTATCGTGTACGGCTTGATCGGGGAGCATTCGGAAAAATTACCGGACGAGATGGCGGGGCTAATTTTGTCCTGTATTTTGTCGGACACTTTGTGTTTCCGTTCTCCTACGACCACCTCGCACGACAAAGATGTCGCTGAAAAATTAGCCAAGAAGTTGAATGTGAATATTGCTAAATATTCTGAAGAAATGTTTTCTGCAAAATCAGATGTGTCTGATTATACGGATGTCGGTCTCATTCATCTGGATAGTAAAAAATATTCCGTGGGAGATAAAAATGTTCGCGTTTCTGTGTTGGAAACTACGGATCCTAAAACTATTCTTGCCAGAAAAGATGGATTGATAGGTGCTATCGACTCTATTCTCAAAGAAGAGAAAGATGTAGACGATGTTCTTTTATTTATTATCGATATCTTAAAAGAAGAGGCTACTGTGTTTACTTACAATGATTTTACCAAAGGTATTATTGCGGCTTCTTTTGGGGTTACGGTAGGTTCGGATATGGAAGTCTTGCCGGGAATTTTGTCCCGTAAAAAGCAGATTGCTCCTGTTCTCGTGTTGCCAAAAAATTAATCCTCTTTTTTTTCAACTTTTTCTTTCTTTGTCTCGGGGGAGTTTCTCGCCTCGTCGGAGCCTTCGGCGTAGAGCGGGTCAGCGTCGGCGAGTTTTTCTTTCGGAGCAGCGACTGTGCCGTCGCCTTTGATGTCTATTCTCCATCCGGTGAGTTTGGCTGCGAGGCGCACATTTTGTCCGCCTTTGCCAATGGCGAGTGAGAGCTGATCGTCGGCGACTTCTACTACAGCCTTGTGTTCTTTTTCGTCAATGGAAATTGAGATGACTTTAGCAGGGGAGATGGAATTCGAGACAAAAACTTTCGGATCTTCATTCCATGGAATGATATCGATTTTTTCTCCGCCCAATTCTTGGGTGATAGTGTTTACGCGGGTACCTTTTTGTCCGACACAGGAACCGACGGCGTCTATATGTTCATCGCGGGAGAAGACAGCAATTTTCGAACGAGCGCCCGCTTCTCGTGCAATAGATTTTATTTCCACCACACCGTTTTGAATTTCTGGCGCTTCAATAGAAAAAAGCTTCTCGATAAATTTCGGGTGAGTGCGGGAAAGGCGGAGGTTAATTCCTCTTGGACTGTCTTCTACTGAATACAAATAGGCGCGAATACGTTGACCCCGCTGGAAAAATTCTCCTGGGATCTGCTCTTCCGCCGGCAAGATGCCCGTCGCACGGTTGAAATCAATGTAAACATTTCCTCTTTCGACTTTCTGGACAATGCCACCGAGGATTTCTCCCTCTTTGGTGCCGTATTCATCGATGATGGATGTGCGTTCAGCTTCGCGGATCTTTTGGATGATGACTTGCTTCGCAGTCTGTGCCGCGATGCGTCCGTAATCCTCTTTTGACTCCAATGGGAAAACGACTTCGTCGTTTAATTCCACACCCTTTTTTATTTTTTTCGCGTCTTCCAAAAGTATGTGATGCTCGGCATTGAAATGCACACGTTCATCGCCTTCGTCTTTGACTGAATATTCTGAGTCTTTTTTGTCTTCGTCCAATATGGCAATTGTCTCATCTACCACGATTTTTATCTGAAAGAAATCCGTCTTGCCGGTTTCCATATCAAACTTTGCGCGCACGATTTGCCCTTTCTTGCCGTAATCTTTTTTGTAAGCGGCAGCCATGGCTTGCTCGATGGCGTCTAATATTTTTTCTTTAGGAATTTTTCTTTCTTCTTCTAATTGTTCCAAAGCTGATTTGAATGTTTTTAGGTCTAACATATGTTGTTTTATTAAATTTTTCTAAAAAAAAAGACCTGTTGCGACAGGACTAATGTATGCATACTAGCATATTAATTATATTGATGCAAGAGTATTTGAGTAATAAAAAAGATAAAAAAAGCTGCACATGATCCTCGAGGGGTGTGCAGACAGTTTTCGATAGATGTTCAGATGCCTAGGCATCCGGCTCAGGCAACTCCTGAGCTTGTTCCTTGTGGTAGAAGACCGCAAGGTCGGATGTGGGAAACCCAACACGTCTCCCTTTAAGGGATAATTAAGGAAAACTTGACACTGGTGTCGGTGTCGGCTAGTATCAGAACTACCTAACTTCATGATTATTTCATGAGTTATCCCCAGAATTTCTTTAAATAAGTTTGTTTGGTTGATATAATATAGAAA
>CALRHG010000039.1 GCA_943359365.1 Candidatus Nomurabacteria bacterium
ACACACGTGCCGAAAGGCATGAGAATGGCCGGCAGAATGGGCTCGGATCGCATCACCCAGAAGAATTTGAAAGTGATTTCTGTTGATAAAGAAAATAATGTGATGCTTATCAAGGGAGCAATTGCCGGCAAGCGCGGGAGTTTAGTTGAAATAGTATCAAGGTAAATTTAAATATTTCAAAATTTAAAGATTTAAAAACATGGAAGCAAAAATATACAACCAAAAAGGAACATCAGCAGGCACGATCTCTCTTCCGGAGAAAGTTTTCGGCGCGAAGTGGAGAAGCGACCTAGTGCACCAAGTTGTGCAAGGCATGCGCAGCAACAAGCGCGCCGGCACAGCCGACACCAAAGACCGCGGAGAAGTTCGCGGTGGGGGACGAAAGCCATGGAAGCAGAAGGGAACAGGCCAAGCTAGACACGGGTCAACTCGATCTCCTATCTGGGTGGGCGGTGGCGTTACGCACGGTCCTCTCGCTGAAAAAAACTACAAGCGAAAAATTTCGAAGAGTATGCGCGCACAGGCACTATTCTCTGTACTTTCTAAAAAATTAAAAGACGGCGAAATTATTTTTGTTGATTCTCTCGCTCCAGCTTCGATTAAGACCAAAGATGCGGTAAAAGTTGTGCAGAATTTAGCAAAAGTTTCCGGCTGGAAAACTGTAGACGCTTCGAAAAAGCCTCGCGTGCTCTTCGCTTTGTTTGGACGCAATGACAAAACAGAGAAAAGCTTCCGAAATATTCCTTCGCTCGAAATCGCTTTTTTGAAAAATTTGAATCCGTTCGATGTTTTGAATTACAAATATCTTTTGATAGAAAATCCGGTCGAAAGCGTAAAATTCCTAGAATCTCGCGGCTAATTTTTATGACAAATATAATCAAAAACCCAAGAATCACCGAGAAAGCCTCAAATACATTTGAGCAGAATATTTACACTTTTGATGTTTCAGCCGGCGCAAACAAGACAGAAATCAAGAAAGCGATTTTTACGCTTTACAAAGTGAAGCCTATAAGAGTAAATGTTCTGCCTGTGCCAAAGAAAAAGACTTTTTCTAAAGGCAAAATTGGAACAAGAGGCGGAGGCAGAAAGGCGCTTGTTTATTTAAAAAAAGGAGATAAGATAGAGTTCGTATAATTTTTATGAAGACATATAAGCCTACAAGTAAATCCCGCAGACAGATGACGCATATCCCATACAGGGAGCTTTTGTCATACACGACTCCAACCAAGTCTTTGACTCACGGCTTTCGCCGTTCCGTCGGCCGAAACAGCGCAGGGCGAATCACCGTCCGCCACAAAGGCGCAGGGCACAAGCGCTTGTATCGAGATGTAGACTTTTTATATAACAAGAAAGAAATTCCGGCGACAATCAAATCCGTAGAATACGATCCGAACCGTTCCGCCTTCATCGGGCTTGCTGTCTATAAAGACGGGGAAAAAAGATATGTGGTTTTGCCCAAGTCAGTCAAACCGGGAGATACTTTCTTAGTATCAGAAAAAGCGCCGCTTTCAGCTGCGAACAGATTGCCTCTAAGAAATATTCCAGTCGGAACTTTCGTTTACAACGTCGAGATTCAGCCGAACGGCGGAGCCAAGATTGGCCGTTCAGCGGGAATCTTCGCGCAGGTAGTTGCAAACGCTGAAGGGTACACCAACCTCAAGATGCCTTCGACAGAAATCCGAAAAATAAATGAAAATTGCTGGGCATGCGTGGGCACAGTTTCAAACGACGAACATCACTTGGAAAATTACGGCAAGGCAGGACGCTCTCGCTGGAAGGGAATCCGTCCCACTGTTCGAGGTACAGCCATGAACCCTGTCGATCACCCATACGGAGGCGGTGAAGGCAGACAAGGCCGCGGAACAAAGCGACCAAAAACTATGTGGGGTAAAGTTACCGGTGGACGCAAAACTCGCAAGCCAAAGAGATACTCTCAAGTGTTTATTGTTTCTCGCAGGAAGACCGGGAAGAATAAATAGTAATTAACACTCTCTGTTGATTATTTATAAGAAATAACTATACTTTTATTTGAGTTCGTTCAACCTTTAACGGGAGGAGGTGAGGTACTGTGCCATCAAAAGCAAAGAAGAAAAAAGCTATTGCGATGTCGCAACAGCAGGAAAAGTCAATGCTACGGAGACATTTCGGAACGAAGCGCAAGTAAGCACTTGGGGAGCCACGATTCATCGCTGGCTCCCCGCTTTATTTTATTTGACATTTTAACCATATTTGCTAATATAAATCCAAGCTCGTTAGGAGCTATTTTTTATGACACGCTCAATCAAAAAAGGCATAAATATCGATGAAAGGCTCTTGAAAAAGATTGCCGGCAAAAACCCGCTGCAGACTCCGACCATCAAGACTTGGAAGCGCGCTTGCGTCATCTCTCCGGAGATGCTCGGCTTCACTTTCGGCGTTTATAACGGCAAAGTGCATGTGGACGTGTTGGTGACCGAAGACATGGTGGGTCACAGGCTGGGAGAATTTTCTCCGACGAAGAAATTCACGAAGCACGGCGGTAAGATGCAGAAAGAGCTCGAACAAAAGAAAAAAGAAGCCGAAATAACTGCGGCCAAGGGCGCGACCGCTGCTGCAGCTGACGCGAAGGGCGGCGCAGCTAAAAAATAATATAAAATACCATGAAAGCCTTTTTAAAAAATTACAGACAGTCCCCGAGAAAAGTACGCCTTGTTGCATCTTTGGTAAAGGGCAAGAATGTCGCGTCGGCTATCGCCGAACTTGATTTCTTGGCGAAGCGCGCCGGAGCACCAATCAAAAAGCTTTTGCTTTCTGCGGTGGCGAATGCTAAAAATATGGGAATCGACGCGGAAAATTTATTTATCAAAGAATTGCGAGTTGACAAAGGTATCGTTATGAAGAGAATGATGCCAGCGGCGATGGGCACAGGGCACAGGATAAACAAGCGCACCAGTCATGTGAATATTCTTTTGGCGGAAAAAGTTATACAGGCAAAGCCGTCAAAAAAGAAAGTAATTAAGAAATAATATATATGTCAAAAATAGTCCATCCATACGCGCATAGATTGATAATATTAAGAGACTGGAAGTCTCGCTGGTTTGCTGATCCAAAAAAATACGTCACTTATCTGAAGGGCGATGTGCTGATTCGCCAATTTTTGGAAAAGAAATTGCGCGGAATGTATATTTCGACAATTGAAATCGAAAGAAGCCGAAAAGCTACACGATTCATGATCAAAACTTCCCGACCGGGGCTCATTATCGGCCGAAACGGTGAAGGCGCGACCAAGCTCAAAGAAGAAATTCTAAAGAAAATGGATTATTTGAAAATCCCAAGACCGGAAGATTTCAAGCTAGAAATTATTGAAGTTGCAAATCCTGAAGCCGATGCGGCTATCGTGGCCTACATGATCGCCGAAGGTTTGGAAAAAAGACTTCCGTACCGAAGAGTCATTAAGACAATCATCGAAAAAGTCATGCAGGCTCGCGGAGTAGAGGGAGCGAGAATTGTGCTCGGAGGCAGGCTTGGCGGGGCGGAAATTGCCCGAACGGAAGAGCTCAAGCGCGGAAGCATCCCGCTTCAGACTTTCCGTGCGGACATAGATTTCAAGCGAGAGCGCGCGACACTGTCTTACGGGGTTGTCGGCATAAAAGTTTGGATTTACCGAGGAAAAATTTTTGCTGATAGAAATACAAAAAAGAGCGAGTCATTAGAAAATAAGGCAAAGACTCTCAAGTCTGATTAATTTTATGTTACTACCGAAAAAAGTAAAATTTAGAAAGTGGCAGACAGGACGCCTTAACAAAAAGGCGATGACTCCGGACACTCGCGGCTCCAAGCTCTCTTTTGGTTCTTACGGCCTCAAGTCTACAACGCAAGCGCGCATTCGATCCGTGCAAATTGAAGCGGCGCGAAAGGTTATCGCTCGAACGTTGACCAAAGCCGGCAAATACTGGATTCGCATTTTTCCAGACCGTCCTTATACCGCTAAAGCTGCGGAAGTGGGCATGGGTAAGGGAAAGGGAGATCCGCAGGGATATTGCTTCGATGTTTTTCCGGGGCGCATTATTTTCGAAGTTGACGGCGTAGATGAAAAAATAGCCACTGAGGCGCTCCGAAAAGCCGGTAGCAAATTGCCTATTTCGGTCAGAATCATGTCCCGGGCGCACAAGCAATAAATTTATATGGCAAAGATGACCAAAAACAACAGAGAAAATTTGAAAGGTATGAAGGGGGGTGAGCTAGAAAAAAAGCTTGCTATTTTGCGGGAAAATGCGAGAGTAATAAGATTCAAAGCTGAAGGCTCGAAATCCAAGAATGTAAAGGAGCTTTCGACTTTAAGAAAAGACATCGCCCGAATATTGACGGAACTAAATAAGCAAAACAAGAAATAATATGGCAAAAAAGATACAAGAAAAAAATATAGAACACAAGGGAAACGCCTTAAAGGGGGTGGTTGTTTCGGACAAGATGGACAAGACGATTGTCGTGAAAGTTTCGAGGTTTATCAAGCACCCTTTGTATGGAAAGTTTTATCAGGTTAGCAAGAAATACAAAGCGCATGATGAAGAAAATAAATATAAAATAGGGGACAATGTAGAAATAGTCGAGACTAAGCCGATTTCCAAAGACAAGCATTTCAAAGTAATCAGCAAATAATTTTATGATACAAGAAGGAACATGGGCAAAAATAGCAGATAACGCCGGAGGCACAGTCGCCAAGATTTTTAAAGTTTTAGGATCTTCCAAGAAAAGATACGCTTCTTTGGGTGAGAGAGTTATCATCACGGTCAAGGTGGCGAGTCCGAGAAAGGGCGTGAAAAAGAAAGATGTGCATGAAGCAGTTATCGTGCGAACCCGCAGCGCTTTCCGTCGAAAGGACGGATCATATATCCGCTTTGACGACAACGCAGTAGTAATTTTGGAAAAAGGCAAGATGGATCCGAAAGCAGGTCGCGTGTTCGGACCGATTCCGCGAGAGCTTGCCGAGAAAGGATTCCAGAAAATAATTTCTTTGGCGCAGGAAGTCATTTAAATTTTTTGTAAAAAATATATGAAAATAAAAAAAGGGGACAATGTAATAATCATCACCGGCAAAGACAAGGGCAAGAAAGGAAAAATTGCCAAAGTTTTAGTGTCCGAAAATAAAGTAATCGTCGAGGGATCAAACATGATGAAAAAGCATCAGCGTCCGAGGAAGTCCGGCGAGAAGGGAAGTATGAAGAATATTGAAATGCCGATACATGCTTCTAACGTTAAAAAGCTTGCATAATATTAAAACAATGAAACATTTAACTGTAAAAG
>CALRHG010000040.1 GCA_943359365.1 Candidatus Nomurabacteria bacterium
ATTTCTTTCGACTTAACTTCCGACAAAGGAATCCTCTACGGCATCAACAGACACAACTCGTCCCTCGTCATCTTCGACAGATTCAGCTTAGAGAACTATAATTCCGTAACTTTCGCCAAATCCGGATCGGGAAAATCATATGCTACAAAGCTGGAAATCTTGAGATCCTTGATGTTCGATATTGATGTGATCGTCATCGACCCGGAACGGGAATACGAATTTTTGGCAGAAGCAGTGGGCGGGCGATATTTTAATATTTCGCTTTCTTCCGACCACCACATGAATCCTTTTGATCTGCCGATTCCGCGCGCAGATGAAACAGCTGAAGATGTTCTTCGCTCAAATGTTATCAACCTAGTCGGACTTTTCCGACTGATGCTCGGGGGGCTGACTCCGGAAGAAGATTCGATGGTGGATCGGGCTATTTCGGAAACTTACGCAATCAAAGACATCACTCCGGAGTCCGACTTCTCAAACATCGAGCCGCCGCTTCTCTCAGACTTTGAAATGGTCCTCACGGGAATGGACGGAAGCGACTCCATCGTGCAGCGTTTGGCAAAATACACTCGCGGAAGCTGGGCGACATTTTTAAATAGGCCGAGTAACGTGGATATAAACAAAAAATTCGTCGTCTTTTCGGTGCGCGACATGGAAGACGAATTAAAACCGGTCGCGATGTATATCATCATGCATTATATCTGGAATGCAATCCGAAAAAACTTGAAGAAGCGCCTTTTGGTCGTCGATGAAGCGTGGTGGATGATGAAATCAGAAGACACTGCGTCATTCCTGTACTCCATCGCCAAGCGGGGCAGAAAATATTATCTCGGGCTAGCGACGATAACTCAGGACGCGGCAGACTTCATGAAGTCTCCATACGGCGTACCGATCGTTACCAACTCTTCGATCCAGCTTCTCCTAAAACAATCTCCGAGCACGATTGATATCTTGCAGCAGACGTTCAATCTGACCGACGAGGAAAAATATCTGCTTTTGGAATCAGGCGTAGGGGAGGGCATCTTTTTCGCTGGATTAAAGCACGTGGCGATAAAAATCATTGCTTCATACACAGAAGATCAAATCATCACTTCCGACCCTTCACAGATACTTTCCAATAAAAAAGCCAAAGAAGAGGAGGAAGCGGCGCAGACGGGAAACAGAGCCTAAAGCACTGTCTAGACAGTGCTTTAGGCTCTGTTTCAAAGTAGATATGATATAATTAAACTATTATGAAGTTAAAACTTTTGCTATTCGTTTCGGCTATCGGCCTAATTGCCACAACAGCAAACGCTCAATCGATTGGCAGCAGCATATCAGTCAGCATGTTGCCCTCCCGCCCGGCTCCGTACGAAAATGTAGACATTAATTTAAGCAGCTATTCTAACAATTTAGACAGTGTTTTAATATCCTGGTCAGTAAACGGGCAAACAGTGGCTTCGGCAATCGGAAAAAAATCATTGTCAGTGACGGCGCCTGCATCAGGCGGGGAGACAAATGTCACAGCAACGATATATTTGCCGGACGGCACAGTAGAAACAAAGATGAAGATACAGTCATCTGTAATGGTATTGTTGTGGCAAGCAAATGATTCTCATGTTCCGCCATTTTACCGGGGCAAGGCGCTGCCTACGCCTGATAGTGAAGTAAAAGTAATAGCGATGCCTGAGATAAGAACCTCCTCCGGGTTAGTCGATTCTAAAAATATGACCTACTCTTGGAAGAAAGATTACACTAATAATGTAGACGGCTCGGGTTATGGTAAAAACTTTTTCCTTTACATAAATGATTATCTGGAAGATTCAAATAATATATCAGTAGTGGCGTCGACGGTAGATCAGCAGTTTTCGTCTCAAGCAAGTATAGACATAGGAACCGCAGAGCCGAAGCTTCTATTTTACGAAAATGATGCTGAATTGGGTTCTCTCTGGAACAGAGCTCTCCAGGGTACATATAAAATACAAGGACCTAAAACAATACGAGCAGTCCCTTATTTTATTTCCCCGAAAGAAATACGAACTCCATCACTGGTTTGGAGTTGGTTTATTAACGATAATCCGGTAAGCCTGGCAAGCTTAAACAAAAGTCTGATGCCCCTCTCGGTAGAGGAGGGAAAGCATGGGACATCGCGGCTTAAACTTGAAATTATAAATACAGATAAAATTTTCCAATCAGTAAATAAAGAAATAAATATAGAATTCTAACAAAATGAAGAAACTTCTACCATATATTTTAATATTCATTGCCCTGGCTGGAGTTTTTAGCGCGACAGTCAAGGTGCAAGCGGCAGATTATTATCTTCTATCTCCGTTACCGTGCGATGTGAATGATGTTAATAAACCCCCCGGCTGTACCGCTGGGAGGTTGAGAACAGTAGACCCGACAACTGGACTGGGAACATATTTGAATTTAATGATCAAGATATTCATAGGCATTTGCGCCGTTTTGTCCGTAGTGATGATTGTCGTAGGCGGAGTAGAATACATGACGAGCGAGCTAGTACACACCAAAGAAGCTGGCAAGGAAAGGATTCAGCATGCGCTCCTTGGGCTTATTATAGCCCTGGGCGCTTATGCACTTCTTTACACGATAAACCCCGACTTGCTCATAAGCGACGTGTGCGTAGCTCCGCAAGTTCGAGGAACAGACGGTAAATGCGCTAACCCTCCTGCCGCCGCCATTCCGCCCGCAAATAATCCGCTAAATATAGGCCCAGGACCTAATTCAGGTTCAAATACAAATAATGCTGCTCCACCTCTTAATCCGTAAAATAAATTTATGTCAAAAAGAAATTTTATACTTTTAATAATAGTTTCAATCTTGCTGGTAATGGCGGTTTTTGTATTTTTATTTTTGCGCCCGGGGCCCGCCCTTCCCGGAGACGATACCCCCGGTCCGAATTTTTTCTCGCAATTTAATCCTTTTACTCCCAAGCCTCCGGCCGTAACACCTCCGGTTGATATACCAGACAATGTGCCTCCTCCTGGGACTGAGACGCCTGCCGCCAAATTGATAAAAGTTTCCAGTATGCCGGTAGCCGGTTTCGGATTGTTTTCCAAAGAAAGACTCAAAGATGTACCAATAGTGGTACTGGAGGCAGAGGGAAGTGCCGCAGGCGCAAGCAAAGTCGGCACTGGGACGAAAAAACCCGCCCCTCCGCTCACCGAATTCATGCCGGCAGTACGATATGTAGCCAAGGCTACAGGAAATATTTTCCAGACTTTCGCGGATAAAATATTAGAGAGGAAATTTTCGGGGACGACTATCCCCAAAGTGCACGAAGCATACTTCGGCAACCGGGGAGAATCCGTAGCTATGCGATATTTAAAATCAGATGACAGGACAATAGAAACTTTTGTCGGCATAATTCCAAAAGAGCTTCTGGGAGCAGATACAAGCGGAAATAATGAAGTAAAAGGAACTTTCTTGCCAAACAATGTCAAAGACATAAGCGTATCGCCGGACGGTCTGAAAATTTTCTACTTGTTTATGAGCACAAACAACTCGGAAGAGAGTATGATAGGCACGGTTTTGAACTTGAGAGACAATAGAAAAGTTCAAATCTTTGATTCTTCTTTTACTGAGTGGCTACCCTGGTGGCCGAATAGCAACACAATCACCTTATCCACCAAACCTTCCGCTAATATTCCAGGATATATGTACACGATTGATGCTGGCGGAAAAAATTTAAGTAAAATTTTAGGCAACATAAATGGATTAACCACGCTCGCGGCCCCTAATGGGAAACTGATTCTTTACGGCGATAGCCTCTTGTCAATCAGCCTGTATCATACCGATACCAGAAATTCCAATGCTCTGGGACTAAAAACCTTGCCGGAAAAATGTGTCTGGGGGCGCGGGAGCGATGTTATTTACTGCGCTGTCCCAAAATCAGTCGACTTTTCGAAAGCGTACCCGGACAGCTGGTATCAGGGGGACGTGTCTTTTAATGACGAGCTCTGGAAGATAGATGTTAAAACCGGAAATACAACCTTGCTCGCGAATCCGCCGACAATTGCAGGGGGAGAAGAAATTGACGCAATAAAGCTTGCAGCGGATGAAGGCGAGAACCATTTATTTTTTGTAAACAAAAAAGATTCTTTTCTCTGGAAATTAGATCTTAAATAGTCCCGATATATTTAATCACCACTCTGCGGGAAGGTCCAAAGCCTGTCGATTCAGTTTTTAAGTCAGCTGCATCAGATAAAAATTCATGCACAACTCGGCGCTCGAAAGCCGACATCGGATCCACTTCTATGCTAGATTTGAAATATCGCGCTCGCTCTCCCATCATATGGGCTACCGCCCGAATATTTTCTACGCGCTTCTTTTGAAAACCATTTATATCGATTAGAATGTTGCTTTCTTCCCCCCTCTCCTTTGCCAGGAGAGGGTCAGGGGTGAGGTTCTTGTCTTCGATGATTCTGCGCACAAGATGATTCAAAGCATACAGCGCTTCGCCATCGTGCCCTATAAAAAAGTGCGGCTCGCTGACTTCCACCGAGAACCAGATACTATTTTTGCCCTCGGGGGTTATTACGATCTCAGAGACAGTAACTCCGGTTTTTTCGATCAGTCCTTTAATTAAATTTTGTATTTTCGGCTGATCCATGGCTATTTTTCCTTAATCAAAATTTTCACTTCTTCGTCCAACACTTTCTTTTCTGTTTTATTCACATA
>CALRHG010000041.1 GCA_943359365.1 Candidatus Nomurabacteria bacterium
GGCATATCTGTGCCAAACATGAAAATAACTTTCTGCGTAAACGGCAAGAAAGAATTTTCGAAAACGGGCAAACTGCTTTTCACCCACTTCGGGCTCTCTGGCCCGCTGATCTTGAACTCTGCGGGCAAAGTCGGCGACTTGCTCGAAGAAGGAGCGGTGACGGCAAGAATCGACCTCTTTCCGGAAAATGACGAATCTAGGCTCGAGAAAAAAATCTTGAAACTTTTCGATGACAACAAAAATAAAATGTTTAAAAATGTTTTGGGCGAGCTTTTGCCGAACGGCACGACCAAAGCAATTTTATCTCTCCTCTCCAGCCTAGACCCTGACACAAAAGTGCACAGCTTTAGCCGAGATGCCCGCAAGCATTTGATCGCCACGCTCAAAGCTCTGCCGGTAACGATCACCGGACTCATGGGCTTCGATAGAGCCGTGGTAGCCGACGGCGGCGTAGATTTATCGGAAATAGACACGAAAACCATGCGCTCGAAAAAGTTTGAAAATCTTTTTATCACCGGCGACTTGCTGCATATCAACCGCCCGAGCGGAGGCTTTTCGCTCCAGCTCTGCTGGACGACCGGTTTCATCGCGGGCAGTAATGCATAAAATAAGTTATAATCTCACCATGCGAAAACAGGCGAAAAAAATTTTAGTTCTGGGTGTAGGAATTATTTTCATAATACTAGGATTGCTCGGACTGGTACTACCACTTCTGCAAGGGATTCTTTTTTTAATTATCGGTTTTATGATTCTTTCTCTTTACTTTCCGGTCATCCGCCATCACATACAAAAACAGACGCAAAAATCTTCACACACTTTGTCTTTGTTTGATAAAGCCGAAAAATGGATTGCGAAATTTATAGGAGAAGTATAATTACAGAGGGTAATCCTTTGTAATTTAGCTTTTTTTGAGCCAATCTTTATCCTGTCTGACTAACAATTTATCTTTATTTTCTTTGTCGAGAATGAGCGCTTCGGAAACCCGCTCCATGCGCATACCCTGAGAGCCTTTGACTAGCGCGAGATCGCCCCGCCCTACAAAAGTTTTTACAAATCCGCCGGCTTCCTGCGAATTTAAAAATTCAAAAATATTTTCTTCTTTCATTCCCGCTTCAATAGCGCCCTCTTTTATAGCTTTGGCTCGCGCGCCCACGACAATAAGCGCATCGCAATTTTTTGCCGCAACTTTGCCGACATCTTTATGCGCCTCTACTGTATGTTTGCCTAATTCGAGCATGTCGCCGAGAACGGCAATTTTTCTTCCGGAAGATTTTACTTGTCCGAGAGTCAGAAGCGCCGACTTGCAGGCAAAGGGGGAAGAATTGTAAGTGTCGTCAATAAGCATTGAATCATTGACGCTGAGATGAAGTCTCATGCGTCCCGGCGCGATATCATAATTTTTCAGAGCATCTATGGCATTAATCATATTAAACTTTAATCCTGAAGTTAAAGCGAGAGCCGCCAGGGACGCGTACACATGGTTCCTGCCGAACACTCCTTTGATCACCACGGGCAAGCTCGTCCCGCCTTCGTCGATTCTGAAAATTACCCCTTTGGGCACATCGGTATCGCTGTACAGAATACTATCGCCGGAAGCAAGCAAGTCCGCTCCCTCTTTAAATCCATAGGTGATAGTTATGTTTCTGGTTTTCGCTTTCATAGCGAACACATCTTCATCATCGGCATTTAATATCAAAAGTCCGTCTTTTTTGAGAGTCTTTATAAGCTGGCTTTTTTCTTCTATCAGATTTTTGCGCGAATTAAAAAATTCAATATGCGCCGGAGTCTCGCCTATGGCCGTGATGATGACCACATCCGTTTTGAGCCACGAAGCAGTTCGGCGCATGTCGCCCTCTTTGCCTACGCCTACTTCGAGAACGAGCCATTTGGGATATTTATGGGGCATCAGGTACAACCACAAGCCTTTGCAAATATTTTTCAGCCAGATGAAGGGATTGTTCCAGCCGTTTGGAATACCTAAAATAGTGAGCGGGAGGCCGATTTCGCTGTTGTAACTTTTTTCGCTTTTGCGAACATGCGCCACTTTGGAGAAGACGGCATAGACTGCGTCCTTGGTGGAAGTCTTGCCGACGCTGCCGGTGATGGCAATTATCCTGGGTTTGTATTTGGAAAGAATTAACTGGGACTCCAGTTTTAAAATATATGCAATTGTTTTTTTAAGTATTAATTTCATGAATTCTCCTCACCCCTTTCTTTCCCCTCTCCATTACTATGGAGAGGGGTTGGGGAGAGGTCAACGATTAGGCGGAACTTCGTAATAATTTAATAAAAATTTGGTGATATCTAGGAAAGGATCGGTCCAAGTCGTCGCGGCGTACTGAGTGCCCTTTGGATTTATAGCATACAGAAAGACTATAAACTTCGGCTCATAAGCCGGAAAATAGCCGAAAAATGAATGCGTATGCCTGTCCTCATAATATCCTCCGGTCTCGTTATTGGCAACCTGCGCCGTGCCGGTTTTTACCGCCACAGAAAAATGCTCCAATTTTCCCGCTCCGCTTTTGATCGCTTTATCCATAACTTCTACGAGCATATCCGTGATCACTTCTCCTGTCTCTGCGCTAACCTTTGTAAGCTTGACGGGGTATTTCATTTCTTTGAACTGGCCGTTTTCATATACTATCTTTTTTACGACATGGGGCGTCACGAGTTTCCCGCCATTGCCGAGCGAGGCGAGCGCTCGGGTCATTTCGATCGGAGTCAGAGCTATACCCTGACCGAATGAAGCGTTGGCGTATTCAATTTCGCGGGAACTGTTTAAGTTTGACACGAGTCCGCTCGTTTCGTTCGGCAAATCAATGCCAGTTTTGTCTTTGATGCCGTAAGCAAACAGATACTCGCGCAATTTCTGCCTGCCTAATTTTTGCTCGACAAAAACCATTCCCGTGTTCAGAGATTGGTTTAAGACTTCCTGCATCGTCGTGCCCGGACCTCGCCCTTTGCGGTCAAAGTTAAAAATTTCTTTTTTTTCAACTATCACCGAACCTTTGTCATTATATTCAGTACTAGGGGTAACCAGGCCTTCATTTAAAGCTGCAGCCATGTTGAGAGGCTTTACCACAGAGCCGAACTCTAAAACATTTTCCACTAGCGGATTAGAAAAAGTGGCATTATTTTTAACCTTAGAAAAATCATTTGGATCAAAATCCGGTTTGCTGCTCAAGGCGTAAATGGAGCCGTCCATCGGATTCATAATTATTCCGCCGATAGCGTCTGTCTGATACTTTTCTTTTGTCTCGATTAATTTTTTCTCCAAGAAACTCTGCACCGTCGGCTCGATCGTAGTCACGATGTCTCCTTCCTCTATTTCATTTTCGAATAAAGTTTTTTTGATGTCGGAAAAAACTTCAGCGAAGAAATTCACATACAGGCTGTCATTATTTCTGGAAAGTTCGCTGTTGTAAACTCTCTCGAGCCCGTAGCGCCCGCCAAGTTCATCGTCTTTGTATCCCACCAACCCGAGCGCGTGGGAAGCAAGCGAACCCCCTGGGTAAATGCGCCATTTTTCTTTAAAAATACTTACGCCGGGAATTTTCAGAGCGGACACCGCGTCAGCCTTTTCTTTAGAAATATGGTTTGCAATTTCTTCATAGGGATCATTTTTCTTCCCGGCTTTGCTAATAAAATCATCCTGGTCGAGCTCTATTAGTCTGGAAAGTTCGTCATACGTATCTCTTGCTTCAACGATTTTACTCGGATTAATAGTAATTTTAAATCCGGTAGTCTGAGTGGCCGCCGCGATCAGAGTCCCTTCTTTACCATCCACGCCCTTGCTTTGAAAAAAAATAGTCCCACGCTCATAAATGTTATCAGCCGGAGTGACATACTGGCGATCGGCAAGCTCCGAATAAGCCTTGCCGTGTAATATCTGCACAGAAAAAAGTTTGACCGCGAGAATCAAACTAAAAATTATGATACCAAAAAGAATAATCTTTGATCGCGAAGGAAAACTATAAGTCATTTTGAGCTATTTTTACGGTGGAAGAGCCACCTACAGGCAGCAAGCCGAGAGATTTGCGGGTTGAAAATGCGGCTTTCGTCTCTCGGAACCCCATAGAATGAGAAAAACTGAGGTCAATGCTGTTCGACATAGACAAATAAGTAAGTTCTAAATTTCGAACTTCACTACTGAGCGCTCGCGCATCCGTTTCCAGGCTCCGGCGCTCTACGATATTCATAACCATATTACCCAAAAATAAAACATA
>CALRHG010000042.1 GCA_943359365.1 Candidatus Nomurabacteria bacterium
GATTGCCCGATGGAAACGTCATAGAGCACGCCCAAAAGCCCGATGATGATGCCTCCCATGAGTAACCCAATTAAATCAATACTGCCGCCGGTATTGAAATTCAAATATATCGTCTCGTCAGCCGTCACCCCCGTTAAACGGCTTTTATATACGGCAAAATATGCCATGATCCCGGTCACAATCACCGTGGCAATCATGCCCAGAACAGCCGAGGAAGTGGTTTTATTAAATCCGTGCGTAATATATGAACCGAAGATGATGATAAGCGAAGAAACTCCGATGCTGATCAAAAGGGCAGAGTATCCATGGAGCACTCCCGGAAGCAATACGAAGATAATTACTAATAAAGAGAGCGCCAAACTCAAAAGCCCGCGTAGCCCCTGAATGCCGCCAAAGATTAATACCAAAGCAATAAATAAAATCGCGAAGAAAGTAAGTATAGGAGTCCGGTCCGGCTCAAAAACGCTGTAAAATTCTTTCCCGTCCGACTGAATCGTGTAGCTCAAGTAAAAAACATCATCTTTTTCGAGCATTACATAGTCATTATCAAAAACAATCTCTTTGTTTTTATTACTGCCTTCAATTATCTGGACTCTTATCGTTTGAGTTGAAAGCTTCGTATCATTCCAGGACAGAATTTTTTCGCTTTTGCTCACAACTTCTAAAATTTTTGCCCGGACAATCATAACCTGGTCTTGCATAAGCTCCGCGGCCAAAAGCGGAGAGGGAAGAATCACTCCTGCGGCAAAAAGAAACATTAAGAAGTATTTAAAGCGCTTCATATTACTATGATACTACAAAAAATCATATTATTCACATTTCTATTTGTTTCTGCTTGCAAATGATTTGCATTTAGTATATGATTCGAGAATGAGAAATATTTTAAAAGAAAAGGGATTCAAGATCACGCCTGCGCGATTGGCAATTTTACAAGCCTTTACCAAAAATAAGTTACCGATGAGCGCGGAAGATGTCTGTAAAAAAATAAAGAGTAAAAAGATTAATGAAGTGACTGTCTACAGAACTTTGTCTTCTCTGGAAAAAGGAGGAATACTAAAAAGAGTGGATTTGAGAAAAGATTCTGTTTATTTTGAACTGGCGGATCAGCATCATCACCATATCGTCTGCACAAACTGCAATATGATAGAAGATTTTAAAAATTTGGAAATTGAAAAAGCAATCGAGAAAGTATGGAAAAACATTATCACTAAATCGTCGAAATTTAAAAGCATAAGAGAGCATTCTCTAGAGCTTTTTGGGCTTTGTAGAATGTGCATGTAACTATTATGGCAACAATATATCTTTATACGTTTGCGAGTGTTATAGCGGTCAGCATAATTTCTTTCGTGGGAATTTTTACTCTTTCGCTTAGGGAAGATCTCTTGCGAAGATATATTTTTATTTTTATCAGTGTCGCTGTCGGAGCTCTCTTGGGTGATGCTCTCATTCACCTTATACCTGAAGCACTGGAAAGTTCGGCAAACACGACCCTCACTAGCATACTAGTAATCGCCGGCATACTTTTCTTTTTTATTTTGGAAAAATTTCTGCACTGGCACCACCATGGAGAAGATAAAGAAAAAAACCATATTCACCCCGTGGGGAAGCTGGTGCTTTTTTCTGACGGCATACACAATGTGATGGACGGAATGATCATCGCAGCAAGTTTCATGGTCAGTCCCGCTATCGGAATAGCCACGACTTTAGCTGTGATTCTGCACGAAATCCCGCAGGAGGTAGGGGACTTTGCGGTTCTCTTGCACGCCGGATACACCAAAAAGCGCGCGTTGTGGCTAAACTTTTTGTCAGCACTTACGGCTATCTTCGGTGCTATTATATTTTTTGCGATGGGGGAAATGGCGGAAAAATCTGCTACATGGTTCCTGCCTATCGCCGCCGGAGGATTTATTTATATCGCGGTAGCGGACTTGATACCGGAACTTCAAAAAACCAAAGAACTGAAATATTCTTTATTGCAAATACTGGCAGTCATCGCCGGAGTTTTGGCTATGGTTGCTTTGACGTTTATTGAATAAAAACTCGTTGCAGGCATACTTTTTAGAATGCCTTTCACAGCGCGACGGCGCGAGAAGTTCGCTCCGCAAGCTTGCGGAGATAGATTGCATTATAAAAAGTATGCCAAGAAAGAGTTTTTACTCCACTAATTTGCCCAAGAGCCGTCTGCGCCCGGATTTCGCGCGCCGTGAACCTCAAAGTGCAGGTGCGGGCCGGTGGAGCGGCCAGTGGAGCCTACATAGCCTATGACTTGCCCCTGAGCAACCTGTTCTCCGGTGGAAACTGATATTTTAGACTGGTGAGCGTACAAGGTTTCTGTTCCATTTGGATGGGAAATAATTACCAAATTTCCGAAGCCCCCATTGTAACCATTTCGAGCGAGAGTAACTGTGCCGCCTGCTGAAGCATAAATCGGATTCCCCTTGGCTAAAGCCAAGTCTACTCCGTTTCTGTCGTGAATGCCCTGACTCTTTCTGTACCCTGGTACTGGATTAATGAAATATCCGGAAAGATTCTGTATTGGATGAAGTTCATAATAGTTTTTATCTTTTGCGATGCTTGCAGCCAAGTTTTTGATCGGCTTGTCGCTTTCTTCAGCCTTAACTGCGTCCGGAACCATGAGCTTGTCGCCGACAGCGAGCTTGGCATCTTCCGCAATATCGTTGGATTCTATAATATCGCTCACGCTTACTTTATATAGCTTGGCGATGCTCTTCAAAGTCTGACCTTTAGTGACAGTATGTTCGAGACCGGAAACTGGCAAAATAAAAAGCACGTCTCCCGCGACGAGCTTTTCACCTTTTTTCATATCATTCGCCCAGAGAATGGTGTTGACTGATACGCCGAACATTTCGGCTATGGCAGATATATTGTCTCCTTTTCTCACCACATAAACACTTGTCTCTTCCAAAGTTGTTTTCGGATCATCTTTTCCGTCTGAAACGCCCAAGGGGCCAGTGGCCGGAAGCATGGCATTGTCCGAAACGATGTTTACGGTTGCAGTAGTATCAATAGCAGCTGGATCAGTTGAAGTTTCTTTCTTTTTTTCTTTTTTCTCGTTCTTCTCTTGTATGATCAGGGCTGAAGAGACATTGGCCTGAAGGAGGTCCATGGTCTGCGGGCTCTTGCTAGGCGGATTCGAAATCACCGGTTCGCTCTGTTCAGCATACGCATCGCCCCCAAAGATAGAAGAAAGAAAACCTGCTTTCGCAGGAGTAGGCATGCCAGACAACAAAAACGCCCCTAACAACAATAGGGAAAAAGAAGGAAGAAAACAGGATATTTTAGATAAAGTTCTCATCATTGTACCGTCGTCTCTGAATTTCAGCCATTTTCGCGGGTAATATCTGCCCAAAAAGGTACCCCCATAAGATAGCTCAAAAAGGGTCAAAAGTCAATCTGGGAAGAAAAAATGTGGAAAACTTATCTTAGGCTAAAAAGGGTCAAAATTTGACAAGACTAGTTGGAAAGTGTATAATTAAAGAACTTTTGAATAAAATTAGGCTGGGAAAGTTAGAAACTATATAATACTTACAATGGAAGAAGACAAACCAAAAATACCCAACACTCCTCCCAAACCGCCGGCAAAACCAGCTCCACCTGAGGCAGCCCCTCAAGAATCAGAGACAGTAAAATCTCCCATAACAACCCCCGAAGGAGCACGAGGGAAGGCAGGGTTTTTTAAAGAAACCCCAAAGGGAAGAGAGTATTGGCTAAATGAAAGGGCCAAAGGCGAAAGTTATATAAGCTATAGAGAAGAAGAAGATGGGGTCTTAAACTTTAACAAATGGGGGAAAAAGACTAAAAAAGAATTTTATAATCACGATGTAGGATATTATGATGACAGGAGTGAAAAAAACGAAATGGTAAGAAGGACAGACAAAGAGGGAGACCCAATACCTCTTGAAGGAGTTAAACCTAAGCCAGCCCCAATTCAAAAAACTCCCGTTGAAACTGCTAAACCCGCAGAATTGGCAGAAGATCTGGGAACTCTCATTGCGCCGGGGGCGGAGGGAAAAACAGC
>CALRHG010000043.1 GCA_943359365.1 Candidatus Nomurabacteria bacterium
GACCCAGTATATGAATGCGTAGTATTTAACATTGCTTTTTCAATGCCAAGCGTCTCGTGTAAAATTGCGATGAGCGGACTGGAAGCATTGGTCGTGCAGGAACCATTGGATGATATATCGCAAGTGCCAAACTTTTCCTCATTGACGCCCAGTAAAATTGTTTCGCCAGCAACTGTCCCGTCGCCGCCTTTGGCTGGCGCAGAAATAACAACTTTTTTCGCGCCGGCATCTAAGTGCGCCTTGGCTTTATCATATGAAGCAAAGAATCCGGTCGATTCCACTACGACGTCCACGCCCAAATCTTTCCACGGAAGTTTGCTCGGTTCTTTCTCTGCCAAAACTTTTACTTTCTTGCCGTCAATAGTTATTTCCTGTCCGGAGGTTTTTATATCGTGTTCCCATTTTTTGTAAACCGTATCGTACTTGAGCAAGTACGCCATATTTTCCACGCTTCCTAAATCATTCACCGCAACAATTTCAATCTCCGGCCGCTCCCAAGCCACTTTCAAAAAAGCCCTGCCGATTCTGCCGAAACCATTGATGCCAACTTTGATTGTTTTCATATTATTGTGATATCATTTTATTTCTATTTTTAAACTTAGCATACAATCCACCAATTAAAACTCCAAGGACTCCATAAAACAGAGACAGTATTAATGGACCGATAAATATGTTGCCGGTAGCAAAAAGAAAACCTTTAGAAAGGTGAAAACCCGGAATAAAATTTAATAGATCGACAAGATTCATTGACGGTTCCACTTCACCAGTTCTGAGGATTTGAGGAACATTTTGATTAGCAACAAATGAATAATATAGATTCAAAGCAAAACAAATAATAAAGAATACTAAAAACCAATAATTTATAGATATAAAATGTTTTGCTCCTAGTTGCCCGTTTATATTAAGCTTTTTACGGCCATAAATCCATCCTATTCCTCCCCCGATTATCATCAAGACTACGGATGATTCTATAACAAGTGCTGAAGTAACATCGTTAGAATTAGCAACAAAAAGTATGGTAATAAGGGAAAACATTACTCCAACAATCACACCCCTGATAATATATTTTTTCATTTGATTTAAGTATACCAAAAACAAAAAAGAAACAAAACCCCACCTCACCCCGTCTGCTGCTGCATCCACCCCTCTCCATAAAATTTTATGGAGAGGGGGCAGGGGGTGAGGGATTCCCCCTGACAAGAGGGAGCAAGGGGGTTGAATAGTATGTTATCATGACCGCATGGCTGCAAAAGATATACAATTCATACACTTACATACCCATAGTCATTACTCTTTATTAGACGGGCTTTCGAAGTTGGAAGATTTGGTGAAATTGGCGAAAAAATTCAACATGCCCGCTATGGCCATCACCGATCATGGCAATATGTACGGCGCTATTGAGTTTTACAAACTCGCAAAACAAGCAGGCATCAAGCCCATCATCGGAGTCGAGGCATACATGACTGCCGGCAGCCGGAAAGACAGAACAACAGAAGCCGGCGGAACGAAAAGATATTACCACCTGACTCTGCTCGCCAAAAATTTAGAGGGCTACAAAAATTTGATGAAGTTGGTCACCATCGCCAACCTCGAAGGATATTATTACAAGCCGAGAATGGACAAAGAAATATTACGAAAACATTCTGCGGGTATTATTGCCCTATCCGGTTGCTTGGGCGGAGAACTTTCGCAGACGGTAATGAAGGGCGACATGAAAAAAGCCGACGAGCTCGTGCTTGAGTATC
Organism: Candidatus Nomurabacteria bacterium; assembly: GCA_943359365.1. Taxonomy (GTDB): domain Bacteria; phylum Patescibacteriota; class Minisyncoccia; order Phycocordibacterales; family UBA9973; genus UBA9973. Next base: position 1,746 of record CALRHG010000043.1, read on the forward strand.
AGGACATTTTCGGCAAAGAAAATTATTTCATCGAGATTCAATGCCACCCGTCGGTGGAGAATGACAAAAACGTCCGCGAAGCTCTAGTAGATCTTGCAAAAAAACACGGAGTCGATGTCGTCGGCACTCAAGACTCGCACTATCCATGCAGTGATGACCATGACGCGCACCACACTTTGCTCCAGATAAATACGCAGGGCGACGCGAAAGACGGCGCGAAATTTGAATTCTCAAATGATGATTTTTCTTTTATTGACACTGAGAAAGCTTTCGAAGTGTTCAAAGACATTCCGGAAGCGGTGGAAAACACGATGAAAGTCGCCGACATGTGCAACCTAGAGCTAGAACTTGGCAAATGGGTATTTCCGGATTTTAAAGTTGAAGACGGGAAAAGTTATGACGAAAAATTGCGCGAACTCACATACGAAGGTTTTAAAAGATTGAATTTAAAAGAAACACCGGAAATAAAAGAACGGGTAGAATATGAACTAAAAATTATTAAAGATAAAGGCTATGCTCCGTACTTTCTCGTTGTCGGCGATCTTTTGGCTTACGCGAGAGAAAATGGGATTTTAACGACAATTCGAGGCTCAGTCGCAGGCTCAATGGCTACATATCTCCTCGGCATAACTAATGTCGACCCAATAGAATACAAAATCCCCTTTGAAAGATTCTTAAATCCTTTCCGCCCATCAGCACCCGACATAGATATGGATTTCGCCGACAATAGGCGAGATGAAATGATCGAGTATGTAAAGAAAAAATACGGCGAAGACAAAGTAGCGCAGATAGGAACTTTCGGTACGATGATGGCCCGCGGCGCAGTCAAAGATGTCGCTCGCGCGCTCGGCTTTCCATACACCATCGGCGACCGGCTTTCCAAAATGATTCCTATGGGCTCACAAGGCATGCCGATGACGATAGATCATGCTATGGAAATCGTGCCAGAGCTCACTGAGGCATATAAAAAAGAAGCGGACACCAAAAAAATAATCGATCTAGCAAAAAAATTGGAAGGCTGCGTCCGGCACATCTCCGTGCATGCCGCCGGAGTCGTTATTTCTCCCCTACCGCTTATAGAATATGTACCCCTTCAGTACGATCCCAAAGGAGAAAACAAAATAATCACACAGTATGATATGTACAATATCGAAGAGGCGGGACTTTTGAAATTCGACTTCTTGGGAATTAGAAACTTGGCGATTTTAGCAGATGCTGTAAATCTAGTTAAGAATTTTTACAATATAAATATAGATATAGAACGCGTCCCGCTCGACGATAAAAAAACTTTTGAATTGCTGGCCTCCGGACAAACGGAAGGACTTTTCCAATTAAACGGCGCCGGTATGACCAGATATTTAAAAGAATTAAAACCGACTTCCATTCACGATATCAATGCCATGGTCGCCCTTTACCGTCCGGGACCGATGGAAACAATTCCGGAATATATCAAACGCAAGCATAATCCGAGACTAGTAAAATATTTAGACCCTCGAATGAAAAAATATCTGGGAGAATCTTACGGACTGATTGTGTACCAAGACGACCTTTTGTTTTCAGCAATAGAACTCGCCGGTTACAATTGGGAGGAAGCAGATAAATTCCGCAAGGCCGTCGGCAAAAAAATTCCGGCGGAAATGGCGGCGCAGAGAGACAAACTGACCAAAGGAATTATCGCAAACGGGCAGACTCCCGCATTCGCCGAAATGCTCTGGAAGCTCTTCGAGCCCTTTCAGGCATACGGATTCAACAAAGCGCACGCAGCTTCTTACGGCAAAGTGGCTTATCAAACGGCATATATGAAAGCCAATTACCCTGTCGAATACATGGCGGCGATACTAACTGCGGAATCCGGTGATGTGGAAAAAATTTCTGAAATAATTAATGAGTGCAAGAATATGAACATACCGGTCCTGCCTCCGCATATAAATGAAAGCTATGGCGGGTTCACTTGCCTGCCTGAAGAAAAAGATACTGCCATAAGCGATAAAAATAAAAGCGTCAAAATAAGATTCGGATTTTATACGATAAAACATCTGGGCACCGATATTGCGGACTCCATAATCAAAGAGCG
>CALRHG010000044.1 GCA_943359365.1 Candidatus Nomurabacteria bacterium
TTAAAATCAAAGCTCGACGAAAATCAGGCTCTGCTCGCGAATTACGATTCCGTCGCGGCTGAAAACTCTAGTTTGAAAGAGATCCTAGGAAGGAAAAATAATGAGGCATCTTTTGTTTTGTCTGCCATCTTGAGCAAGCCGAACCAAAGCCCTTACGACACGCTTATTGTAGACGCAGGAATAAATGAAAATTTAGAAAAGGGCGACACAGTTTTTGCTTTAGGCAATATACCCATCGGGCGGATATCGGAAATTTATCCAGATTCTTCGAAAGTGATTCTATTTTCGAATAGCGGAGAAAAAACGCAGGCGGTAGTTTCCGGCAGAAATATTTTTACAGAGGCGGTTGGCAGAGGCGGAGGAAATTTCGAAATGATCGTGCCCAGAGACTTGATCCTTTCCAAAGGCGATCAAGTCATCCTGCCGGGAATTTTTCCTTATGTTTTAGGCGAGGTTGTTACGATAGTTTCCGACCCGCGTGATCCGTTCATCAAGGCGCTGCTCGTTTCTCCGGTAAATGTGCAGGAGCTAAATTTCGTGCAGGTGGAGATATAGAAATAATGGATTTCAAAATACAAAAAAAACTTAAAAATTCTCTAGGGCGGGCGGGGATTTTAAAAACTCCGCACGGGGAAATAGAGACTCCGGCTTTTGTGCCTGTCGGCACAAAAGCCTCTATCAAAGCTCTTACTCCGGAGCAAGTGGCCGATTTGGGGGCGGAAATAATTTTATCGAATACATATCATTTATACTTACAGCCCGGAGATGAGACAGTGGCTAAAGCCGGCGGTTTGCACAAATTTATGAATTGGCAGGGACCAATTATGACCGACTCCGGCGGGTTTCAAGTTTTTTCTTTGGGTGCCGCTTATGGAAAAGAAATTTCCAAAATAACAACAGCGACGAAAATTACTGATCCGTCTCTCTTGATTCCAGAGCGTTTTGATGATTCTGATGCGCCTCGGCTCGCAAAAATCGGGCAGGACGGAGTTTCTTTCAAGTCTCATTTGGACGGCTCTGTTCATTACATCACTCCGGAAAAATCAATCCAGATCCAGCACAATTTGGGCGCGGATATTATTTTTGCATTCGATGAATGTACTTCGCCCACCGAAGATTTGAAATATCAGGAAGAGGTGCTGGAACGCACGCACAAATGGGCGGAAAGAAGTTTAATAGAACACAAAAAATTAAGTGGCGGTTGTGCATTATTTGGCATCGTCCAAGGCGGGCGTGATGAAAATCTGAGAAAAAAATCCGCAAAATTTATTGGGAGTTTAGAATTTGATGGATACGGCATCGGCGGGAGTTTCGCCAAAGAAGACATGTCGACGGCGGTAAAATGGGTAAATGAAATTTTGCCGGAAGAGAGGCCTCGGCATCTGCTAGGCATCGGCGAACCGGAAGATTTATTTATGGGCATAGAAAACGGCGTAGATCTTTTTGACTGCGTGGCGCCGACGCGCATTGCCCGCAACGGTTCGCTCTACACCAAGAATGGCAAGGTGAATATCATGAATGCGCAATACAGAGAAGACTTTTCGAAAATAGAAGAAGACTGTGGTTGTTATACTTGCAAGAATTTTACCAAAGCCTACGTGGCGCATCTTTTCCACGGCAAGGAAATGCTGGCGGCAACTCTCGCCTCCATTCACAATTTATATTTCATCGTAAACTTAGTCAAAAAAATCCGGCAGTCAATCTTTGAAGACACCTTTTTTGAGTTCAAAAAAGAATTTTTTAAAAATTATTTTAAATAGACGAAAAACCCTTTACTTTTATTTGACACTTGCTATACTAATTTCATCTTAAGAAAGAAATGGCAAAAAAGAAAAAATCTAAGAAGTTAGGGAAAAATTGGAGAAAATTTTGGAAACTCGGAGTCGATGAATTCAATACGAAGTTTTTCGGCGTCAATAAAGACGGCGAATTGACCGCCGCGGAAGGGCACCATATTTACAATCTCTCCGACATCGCTCTCAAATACGGCACTCCGCTTTCGGTGGTTTTCCCGTTCGTGCTCGAAGACCGGCTGAAAGACTTGATCGGCTACTTTCAGGCCTACATGAAAATTTACGGATACAAGGGGAAATTTTTCTATCACTATCCGATGAAGGTAAACCAAAATAAAGAATTCCTGCTTCCGCTGCTCTCCGAAGGTGCGAATTTGGAAGTAACTTCCGCAAACGAGCTCTGGATCGTGAAAAAGCTTTGGGAAGGAGAAAGATTTCACGCTAAAATCCGCGTTCTCTGCAACGGACCGAAGTCGGACCAATATTTGGATTTGATAGAAGAGCTGCGTTCTAAGGGCATGAATATCGTCCCCATCATCGAGTCTCTCGAAGAAGTGGAGAGAGTTTCCAAGCATAAAGGCGACATCGGCATGCGGGTGAACCTGAGCTTGAAGACAGATACTCATTGGGATAAAAAATTCGACCTCTTCGGGCTTACGGAAAAAGACGCGCTAGGTTTGAGCAAAATGAAAAATCTGAAAATCATGCACTACCACGTCGGTTCTCAGATCAAGACGCAGAAAAGCATCATCGACGCTATCAAGCATGCATTTGGGATATATGTCGAGCTGCAGAAAATACATCCGACGCTCGATACGCTCGACATTGGCGGAGGATTCGGCATTCCATATGACCGGAAAAAGTTTTATACCGTTAAAGGAGTTTCCAGCAAGATTATAAAAGTGCTGAAAAATTTGTCGGACAAAGCGGGCATTCGGCATCCGAACTTGGCGGTAGAGTGGGGGCGATACATCGCGGCTCCGGCGCAGGTTATGATTTACAAAGTAATTTCCGAGAAGAGCATCCCCACCGCCAACGCCAAATCTTGGTATGTATTAGACGGCAGTTTTATGAACGATCTCAAAGACACTTGGGCGATACACCAAAAGTGGCATATCATTCCGGCCAACAATATGACTGGCGCGCTCAAGACCACTTGGCTCGCCGGAAGCACTTGCGATTCGGACGACAAATACACCGAAGGAGGCAATTATATTCTCCTGCCGAAGCTGCATGAGGGCAGGGATCAGTTGGTGGCGGTGCTTGATACCGGCGCGTACCAAGAAGCCCTTGCTTCGCACCACTGCCTGCTCTCCGCTCCGATGAAAATTACGGCGCAGAATGGCACGATTCAAATTATTCGCAAACATGAAACCGCAGACGCTATCGGCAAGCTTTTTGGATGGACCAACGGAGATCACAAGTAATATGAAAAAAGACGAACCCAAAATTTATATAAGTTTTGCCATAGTTATTGTTTTCTTTGTTCTTCTTTTTTTTATTCCACAAAAACATAATCTGGAAGATATAAAAGGAATTAAAATTGCCGGGCAAAATATAAAAGTTGAGCTTGCGCTCTCGCGGGAGGAGTTGATGCAAGGGCTCTCCGGCCGGTTGAGCCTAAATGCTGATGAAGGAATGCTTTTTATTTTTCCGCAGCCGGGCAATTATACTTTCTGGATGAAGGACATGAATTTTCCCATAGATATGATTTGGCTTAGCCAAAACAAGAAAGTAATTTATATAAAAAAAGATGCTCGGCCCGAATTCTTTCCTGAATCTTACGGCCCCGAGGCGAACAGTAAATATATTTTAGAAGTTGTCTCCGGTTTTTCTGAAAGGTACAATCTGCAGGTGGGGGATAGAGTGGAGTTT
>CALRHG010000045.1 GCA_943359365.1 Candidatus Nomurabacteria bacterium
GGTCTGCCCGGCTCTTTAGCGGTCTGTGATTCAACAAAAGTTTCAACAATCTCCAACTGCTCTCGCTCGGCAAATTCTTTCAACTCGTCAATCTGCGATTCAATACTCAAAATCTGACGATCTGGCTCGTCGGTAGATTTTCTCGCATAAAGAAAGAATTTGTTCATAGAAAAAGGTTTATGTTAAATATTGATAATTATCGCTTAAAGATTGGCTCACAAAATTACTATTTTGACTGTTCGAAGAACAGAGAACCCCCGCCTCGCGTCCCGCTCGCTCTTTTTGGATTTCAAAAAATCTTGGCTGATTCTCTCGGAAACCCCCGTCGCGTCGCTTTGCGACGCTCCGAATTTTGGCGAAAACGGCGATTCTATTTTTTGGCTGTGTCTCCTGAACAAAATCCGAACTTTTTACCAAACTAATCCGACTGATGACTAATCTGCGCGCCTCGTCCGATCCCTTTGGTCGCGGGAGCAAAAACCAAAAATTTTCCTTGCCTTTCTTATTTTCCTCGGCGGGGGGTGTGGGGGGAGCCGACAAAAAATGGAAAGGAAATTTTTGGTTTTGCTTCGCCGTATTCATAAATACATTATATGGCAATTTGGAATAATACACAATGGAATACTATACTTACTAAATAATGCCTAGAGCAATTTACACAAAAGACCATAATGCAATCGTTGAGCGCTTGAAAACAGCGCGTATTGAGGCTGGGCTTGGTCAGGTAGAAGTTGCAAAGAAACTTGGCAAAACTCAATCTTATCTTTCAAAAATAGAATCAGGACAAAGACGCTTTGATGTTTTGCAACTCAAGGAGTTTGCAAAACTCTACAAAAAAACTTTGGACTATTTTGTTAAATAACTATATGAAACGAGAATACTATGCTAATTCAATTGCTCTTTTCATAAAATCTGACATAGACGAGATACTCGGTAAACTAACTCGAAACAGTGATTTTGACTTAGGGCAAAATCAACGAGATGCATGGATAGAAGAAATTAATGTTTTACAAAAAACCTTAGCTTCTTATTCTGGTTCCATATATTTTGAATACTCAATTCCAAGAATGGGAAAGAGAATTGATGTTGTGTTAATTATTGGATCAGCTATTTTTATTCTTGAATTTAAAGTTGGGGATAAAGAATTTTCTACAAGTGCAGTAGACCAAGTTTGGGATTACGCTTTAGACTTGAAAAATTTTCACAGCTCAAGTCATGATCATTTTATTGCCCCCATTCTTATTGCGACGAACGCAAAAAATATTGCTCCCGTTATTTCATTAACTCCACAAAGCGACAAAGTCTTTTTCCCCATAAAATCCAATACAGAAAAACTAAAGGATGTTATAGATAATACTCTGGCTTTATTAGATGGAACACCTATTAACGTAACAGAATGGGAAAAAGGAAGATATTGTCCCACCCCGACTATCGTTGAGGCGGCGATGGCCTTGTATCGAGGTCATTCTGTTGAAAATATTTCACGAAGTGATGCGGGAGCAATTAATCTAACGCAAACATCCGAGGTTGTATCGGAAATAATTAAGTCTTCACGAGATAAATCACAAAAATCAATTTGCTTTGTTACTGGTGTACCGGGCGCCGGAAAAACACTGGTTGGGTTGAACATTGCAAACAAACACACCAACAAAGACAGCGAGTTATATAGTGTCTTTCTCTCTGGTAATGGTCCTCTCGTCGCGATATTACGGGAAGCACTAACTCGGGACAAAGTAGCTCATGAAAAGGAAAAAGGGACAAAAATGACTAAAGGTGAAGCGATGCGAGGCGTTAAGTCTTTTATTCAAAACGTTCATAATTTTCGTGATGATTGTTTGAAAGATGAAAAACCACCGATTGAACACGTCGCTCTTTTCGATGAAGCACAGAGAGCTTGGAATTTGGAGCAAACAGCAAATTTTATGCAAAGAAAGAAAGGTAGACCAGATTTTAATCAGTCTGAGCCAGAGTTTCTTGTCTCTTGTCTTGATCGTCACCATGATTGGGCAGTTGTCGTTTGTTTAGTCGGCGGAGGTCAAGAAATAAACACAGGAGAAGCAGGTATTAGCGAATGGATTGAATGCTTAAATCGTTCATTTCCAGACTGGAATATTTATGTCTCTTCTCGACTTACCGATAGTGAGTACGGAGCAGGAAAGATTTTAGACAAAATTAAAAATCATAAAAATGTATTCACAAAAGATGAGTTGCACTTATCTGTCTCAATGCGTTCATTTCGTGCCGAACATGTTTCTTTGCTTGTAAAGCAAATTTTAGATATTGACGTAAAAGAAGCTCAAAAAACACTTACACAAGTGAAATCAAAATATCCAATTGTAATCACTCGCGATATTTCAAAAGCAAAAGAGTGGTTAAAAAAACAAGCTCGCGGTTCTGAGCGTTACGGAATGATTGTTTCTTCACAAGCAGAGAGACTAAAACCTCATTCAATATTTGTTAAGTCTCCAATGGATCCTATTCACTGGTTTCTTGATGGCAAAGAAGATGTTCGGTCATCGTACTATCTTGAAGATGTCGCAACAGAGTTCGATATCCAAGGTTTGGAATTAGATTGGTCATGTGTATTTTGGGATGCTGATTTTAGACACACAGAAAATGGTTGGGATTTCCGATCATTTGTTGGTAGTAAGTGGAATTATATTAAAAAATCCGAAAGACAAATGTATTTAAAAAACGCGTATCGTGTTTTACTCACTCGTGCGAGACAAGGAATGGTTATTGTTATTCCGCCCGGTGATCCGCTAGACCCTACTCGCAATCCAGACTTTTATAACCCAATATTTAGTTACCTAAAAAGTATTGGTTTTGAAGAGATTTAGAAGTCTTGTTTCGAAAATATAAAAGTTATCTGTCTGCATCCTCAAGACTATAACCATGCTCAATCATTGCTAATTTGTACTCTATATTGATTGCTTCATTTATCAATTTCTGTTGATCTTTTGAAAACATTTTAACTATTTCATCTTGTCTTTTCAAAATATCTTTTATTGTTATTATTTTCTTTCGTACAACAAGACTTCTAGCTGAATTTTCAGACTTTGAAAGATACCCCTTTGATTTTAGGGAATTGATATGTTCGTGAATAGTAGAAACAGCTTTGAGTTTTAGCTTTTTTCGTATTTCTTCAATAGTCGGAGATATACCATTTTCAGAAATATAGGTATTTATGAAATCAAAGACTTGTTTTTGTTTTTTTGTAATACTTTGCATCTTATTATAAAAATCTATTTTGCTACACTTTCATTATAACCGAACATAAACCGAAACTCAAAGCGAAGTTATCCACATTTTATTAAAAAA
>CALRHG010000046.1 GCA_943359365.1 Candidatus Nomurabacteria bacterium
GAAATGACCTCTCTTTCACACAAGCAGAATGATTGGCTCGTACCTTTCCAAAATTGGCTAAAAGACGCACAATCCTTGGACAAAATTGCTTCTGATTCAGACCTTTTTGCTAAAAAGGTCTGTGCCAAAGAAATCTTTGGCTCGCACCTCCTCCTCGGCGAAAAAACAGTGCGCGCTTGCGCGCCAGAAATTCTGAATTCCCTTGCAATCCCGCCAAAAAATCCTTGGTCGGCGCTTTGCGCCGTCCGCTTGTATCCACCGAAAAAATCGTTGAGTCTAATTCTGGTGCGCGATGTAGGACTCGAACCTACGACCTTGATGGTGTAAACATCCTGCTCTACCAACTGAGCTAATCGCGCAAATCAAAAACGCTTGTAATTATAGAACATTTCGCATAAGATTTCAATATAATGAAAATTAAAGTTTTATACGAGGATTCTAATATTTTAGCCATAGACAAGCCGTCTGGGATTTCTGTGCACCCTGACGGCCGCTCAAAAGAGAAGACAATTACAGATTGGGTAATAAAAAACTATCCAAAAATGAAAAATGTTGGCGAGTCTTTGGGAGAAATCAAGCGACCGGGGATTGTACACAGATTAGACCGCGAAACTTCTGGAGTAATGCTGCTCGCGAAAAATCAAAAAGCTTTTGAATTTTTTAAAAACCAGTTTGTGAATCGCGAAATTAAAAAAACATATCACGCTATAGTTTCCGGATCGGTCCGATTAGATCGGGGAGTGGTCAACAAACCGATCGGTCGGAGCCCGAGGGATTTTCGACGATACTTGGCCGGCAGAGGAGCGCGAGGAGAAATGCGCGAAGCGATTACAGAATATAAAGTTCTGAAAAGATTCGAGCTTTCTCATATTAAATACACATATCTCGAAATTCACCCAAAGACTGGCCGTACGCATCAAATCCGCGTGCACATGAAATTTTTAAATCATCCGATTGTCTGCGATTCGCTGTATAATCCAGATAATCCTTGCCCAAAAGGAATCACAAGACTGGCACTTCACGCAAAGTTGATAGAATTTAAAGATATGAAAGGCAAGCTCGTAAAAATAGAATCCAAATTACCCAAAGAGTTTGGAAAAGTAGTAAAATAATAAAATGGAAGCGCAAACAGAAAACTGCCAAAACTGCAAAAAAGATTTCACCATAGATGCGCAGGATTTTAATTATTACGAAAAAATAAAAGTGCCGCCGCCGACATGGTGCCCGGAGTGCCGCATGACGCGGAGGCTTTCTTGCGCCAACAGCTGGTCTCTCTTTTGGCGCAACTGCAACAAATGCGAGAAGCGCATGCTTTCCATGTATTCCCCAGAGAAAAAATTGATAGTGTATTGTCAGCCATGCTGGTGGGCGGATGATTGGGACGGCACGGAATACTCCATGGATTATGACGAAAGCCGCCCATTTTTTACCCAACTCAAAGAGCTTGCTCTTAGAACCCCATATTCGTCTCTGGAAACCTTGTATGCAAGCTTAAAAAATTGCGACTATTCAAACTCGATTGCCTATTCAAAAAATTGCTTTATGGTTATCTGGGCGGACTTTTGCGAAAATGTTTATTACTCTTCCATTCTAAATGGACTCAAATGGAGCTCCGACTGTCTGCGCGGCTGGGAGTCTGAGCTGTGTTATGAGTCGACAGGTTTCATCAGGAGTTACCGCGCATTTTTCTCAGAGGATTTTGATGATTGTGTGGATGTATGGTTTTCCCGAAATTGCTACAACTGCACAAACTGCATCGGATGCGTCAATCTGCGCGGAGAGTCATACTGTATTTTCAATGTTAAATATTCGAAAGAAGAATATGCTAAAAAACTTAAAGAATTCGGTTTTGACTCTTGGGGCGGTCTCCAAAAATTTGAAAAAGAAGCTCGAAAATTTTGGCTAACAAAGCCATACAGGGAGTTTCATGGGAACTCTTTCAATTTGAATGTCACGGGGGAGCATGTATATGTCTCCAAAAATTCCAAAGAATGCTACATCTTGAACGGGGCGGAAAATTGCAAATGGTGCCAAATGATTACCGTTGACGGTTCCAAGGATTGCATGGACTATACAGGCTGGGGCAATCAAGTTGAGCTTTTGTATGAGTGCCTGCAAGTGGGCGACGGAGCGAGCGGCTGCAAGTTTGCTTCGCATTGTTTCCCCGATGCCCTGGATACCGAATACTGCCATTGGGCGATTTCCAGTAAAAATAATTTCGGCTGTGTAAATTTGAAGAGAAAAAGCTATTCAATATTGAACAAGCAGTATTCGAAGGAAGAATTTGAAAAACTGAAAGAAAAAATAATTGCGGATATGAAAAATAATCCTTACACAGATGAGAAGGGGAGAATTTGGAGCTACGGAGAATTTTTCTCTCTTGGGTTTGGAAATTTCGACTACAACAATTCTAATGCAAATAAATTTCTTTCAAAAACAAAAGAGGAAGCGGCGGCCCTCGGCTATTCTTGGAATGATACAGTTAATCCTGGTGTGCAGTGTTCGATGAAATCTGAAGCTCTACCGCAAACAATTGCCGAGACTGGCGATTCTATCTTGCAAGAAATCATCGAATGCGTGTCCTGCAAGCGCGGCTACAAAATCGTGCAAGGAGAATTGGATTTACTTCGAAAAATGAATTTGCCCGTTCCGCACGAGTGTCCGAAATGCAGGGAAAATAGGAGATTTGATCGAATGAACAGGCCCGGGATGTATCACCGAAGTTGCGCTAAATGCGAAAAAGAAATTTATACGCCGTATGCGCCGGAACGACCGGAGATAGTTTATTGCGTGAAGTGTTATCAGGGTGAATTTCTATAATTGCGAAGAAAACCCTTTTGTGCTAAAGTTCTTTTACTTATATGAAAAGCAATACAAGCAATATTAAATTCAGTCCGGTAGATATGGAGGCCCGCAAGAAGCTAGATTTTAAGGCGGGGGACACGGTGAATGTCTGGGCTAAAATTTTAGAAGAAAAAACTGAAAAAAAGGGGGAGAAAAAGAAGGGAGACGCAAAGAAAGCTGAGGCTAAATACCGATTGCAGGCTTTTGAGGGCATCGTACTCGCCCGAAAACACGGCACCGAAATGGGCGCGACTTTCACCGTAAGAAAAATTGCTTCCGGCGTGGGCGTTGAAAGAATTTTCCCGCTGTATTCTCCGATGGTGGACAAAATTGAAGTAACTAAAAAGTCTCGAGCTCGAAGATCCAAGCTCTACTACATCCGCGAAAAAGCGGTCAAAGATGTCCGCAGCAAGATGCGTTCTATCACTAATCAGGAAGAA